>NZ_MOAI01000031.1:0-82525 GCF_001976035.1 Ensifer sp. 1H6
TGTGATAGTGTCTGCCACGGCCCGTCTCCTATGCATGAGGCTCTGTGCGAGGATAACTCACGCAACCCTCGATACCTGCATATTGTGAGACGGGTCACCCGGTCCCAAGGCGAACATTTAGTCTAGCGCGGGCTTCGTGCCTGGTTGATCGCGCGGCGCTGGCTCTCGACGCTTGCCTCCTCTGCTTCGTAGGCGCCGGTGGCGGGCAGAAGCCCGCGGATACGATGGCGCATCGCCTCAAACGCCGCCCATTGCGACTTCGGCACCATTTTAATCGCATGTCTGTCGCCGCGGGTGAGTGCTCCCGGTCCGAAACGTGCATCGAGCGCCTTGCGGACAGTCGCGAACTCCGCACGGATCTCCGGATTAAGCGCCCGAACCTTCCCCGCGAGATGCTTCGCATTCTTCGCCGTCTGTTCCGTTAAACGACGGAGCTCACTCTCAGCTTCTTTGGTCAACCCTGGTATAGCGACACTCATGCGGTTTCGTTCATTCTTGACCGCCAACAGCTCCGCCTCGTAGGCGGCGGCGTAGGAGCATCCCATGGCGCGAATGGAGGCGGCAGCGATATTGACATACTGTATTGCTTCCCGACGCTCTCGTCCTGCTGCCAGGAGCCTCTCCAACACCCTGTCCGAGCCACGCAAGGCGCCATAGGCGGCGGGATCAGCGACAATGGCATGCACAATGCGTTCGGGGTCGATCTTCATTGTTACAAGGCTCTCGATCGTCGCAACCGCGGTGGCCGGATCGCGCCAGATCCGAACTGCGTCTCGCCCGAGTGCCGCTCTCTCCTGCCTGTAATGCTGGGCCTCCACCGCCCTGAGCCGCGCCTCATCCTCCACACTGACCTTGAATTCGGTTACAGCTGGCAACATTGGCAAGCGCGCGACCGAATACTGCGGAGCAAATGCTGCCGGTGCGATGAGTTGAGCGGGCTCGTGTTTTTCTATCATGCGCTGCTCCGCCGCAAACCGTCTAACGACCGAAAACAGCACAGTCAGTTCGGCCTGCCTTTCCTCCACCATGCTTTCCGGAAAACGCATCGCCGTATCGCGCTTAGCGAAGCCATCTGCCTTGTCGGAAAACGCAAGCCATCCGAACCGACGGGTCAGGGCATCGTCGATGGCCTTGACCTCCTGCACTACTGAGCGATCCTCCGTGGCGATCCGGAAAGCGGATCGATAAGCCTCATCTCCCCCTTTCTCCCAGGCCGTTTCGATCTCCAAAAGCCGCGCTCTTGCATTTTTGGAAAGTGCCGGAACAACGAAGCTCATATGCGATCTGCGCATTCGCTCGCGGTTGAGGAAGCGCTCTTCTTGGCTACGAAACTCCGTCGCCAGAGCTCGCGCCAAAAGCGCGAGCTCTGGCACAGCTGACAAGGTCGCCGCCCTCTCCTTCCTGGCCGCTTGACCGTCGACAAGGTTAGCGCCGCCACGCAGTTTCCCGAGTGCTTTCGGGAATCGAATAAGCCGGTCTGCGATCAGCTGCGGATCCTTGGCGGTATTCGAGGATTGTTCGTTCAACCCCGCAAGCGCGGCCGCCGGATCGCGGTAAATCCGCTTGAGCAAAGGCATGATGATCGCTTCCTGCTCCGCCCAGGCAGGTGATGCGAGGTGCGCAAGTCGAGCATCTTCCTCGAGTGTCCGCGAGAACGAAATCGTTGCCGGGAGTAATTCTGGATTCTCATCCGCACTGACCTTAGGAACCTGCCGCCTGGCTGCACTGCTGCTTGCCTCAATGCCTTCGGCATGCTCAGCCGCAATATCAAGCGCGGAGTTGGCGCGTTGCCATAGTCTAACCACTCGACCACGCTGATCGGAAAGCCAGCTCAGCGTACGATCCGCCTTCTCAACAAGACTCCAGCCAGACACTACCTCAATTCCGCGACGCTTCGCGAAGTCCTCTGCCAGTGATCGGTATGCATCCTCCGTCACGTAATCGAGCGTGGTCGTTTTTCCGCCCGAACGCGAGAGCCGTATAACCAGCTGCGGAAATAAGTCCGGCAAACGGTTTTCCTTGGCAATCCGTCGTTGTCGGTCCTCTGCTTTTTCGATCAGACCCGCTCTCCAGATGTTGCGCTCGACAACACGCTCTTCGAAGCGTCTTTTGCCAGTGTCTTCATCGTTGACTGGAACCTTGACCGTGACCTTCTCTGTTCCATCCTTTCGAAGCATTACGGTGTCGCCGACATGCACCCCGCCATTCTTCAGCGCCTTCGGCAGACTGACGCCCCACAGACGATGAGTCATTCCATCTTCAATACGAAGATCGGCATAGGGACTTGGACCTACATCGTCGCGCGGTCGAAACGTCGCAATTCCTGTTTCGACAAGCTCGCCGCTAACCCCGTCGGTGTAGTCGGCACGCGGCGCTCTGTCGCGTTCCCGCCTCCGCTGGAAATCCTCCGCAGCAACATAAAGATCGACGCGATCGCGGTGGCGGGTCATCGCGACATACGTCAGATGCTGGTCCATCATGCCGGTCGCCAGCACGAAGGCGCGATGAAAAGTCGAACCCTGACTTTTGTGGATGGTCGCGGCGTAGCCATGATCGACATTGCGATAGGTATCCTCGGCAAAAACGACATCGCGTCCATTGTCGAGCCGCACCGTGAGCAGCGCCGTCCCGCTTCCGGCTGCCGTCGAGCAAACCGTCCCGAGCATGCCGTTCTTCACGTGCTGAACAGTAAGGTTCTTGGCATGCGGCGCGACGAACCGGGCATTTTCGAGAAAGATGATCCGATCACCAACCGCGAACTCCCGCATACCGCGCTCGGTCAGGAACGGCCGGCTGTCCGACAACAGTCCATCCGTCGAAAGCACATTGCGAATAGAACGGTTCAACACCTTCACGTCGTCATTGGTATGCGCAAGTACAGTCAGTTCGTCGCCACGAAGTTTGCGACCTTCCGCCCTGGCGTTCGCTACCAATTCGCGATGTGCAGCTGTCCAGTCTACGACGATGCGCTCGATGGCAGCCTGACGGGTCTCGGCGCTAACGATATGCCCGCGTTCGCCATAAGCGGCAAGCGCCGCTTTCACATCGCCGCGGGCAAATTGCTTGGAGGCCGTACGCGCCCATTCCTCTTTCTGCCGCCGGACACCGGCCAGCTCTACAGAGTTGATGCGCTCGACAATCGCTCGAAAAGCCGCACCGGCCTGAATCGGCTGAAGCTGCATCGGATCACCAATGAGCACCGCCTTTGCGCCCGCGACCTCGATACGCTTCAACAAACGCCCCATTTGTTGGGACGACACCATTCCGGCCTCGTCTACGACCAGCACATCCCCTTTTCCGAGAAGATCGTTACCTCGCTCCCAGGCACGTTCCCAGGAGGCGATGGTGCGGGCGAGAATACCGGAACTTTCCTCCAATCCCTCAGCAGCCTTGCCGGCCAGTGCCGCACCGACGACACGCCGCCCCTCATTTTCCCAAACAGTACGGGCGGCACTCAACAATGTCGATTTACCGGCGCCGGCCACACCGACGACCGCGGCAATTGCGCCACCGGCGGTAACATGCCGGACGGCATCGATTTGCTCTGTTGCGAGCCGAACACCACCGGCAGACATTTCAGATTCAATTGATGTAACGGCAGCGTCAACGCGGGACTTAGAGACACCGAAGCCTTTCATCTTCGACAACTTAATTGCCAAGCGTGCCATTTCATATTCGGTTCGGACCAGAGCGCGCGTCGTGAACACCGCCGGACACTCTACTTTGCAGGTTTCACTGTTTAGCCGTTGCGGCTGCAGCATCACCAGATCGTCCGATGCCATCAGTCTGGCGCGTATATTGGCAAAGACGATCGGATCGTCGATATAACGATGTAGCGCGCGGGCGATATCCCTCTCGTTAAAGGTCGATCGCTCGATGGCGAGTTGCTTGAGCAACAAGGTCGGATCATCCGTGAGCCGGTCGGCAATCTCATAGCGCTTGGCCAATGCAGTCGGTGAAGAATAGGGTTCGACGCCTTTACGAACAAGCGCAGCACGATCCGGACCGAAATGCCGTTGCTCCAGTCCGCGAAGTCCTTGTTCATCGTAGGAACGACCATCAAGGCGGAAGTCATGACCGGCAAGCGCCAGATGGCGGCTTGCCGTTTCCGCCCAGGCAACCTTCCACTCCTTCATCGCTTCCTTGTCGCCTGCCCACAGCCGATAAACGATTTTCCCCTCAGGTCGGTCGGGCGTTTTGACGCGTACCGGTTGGCCGTCTTCACCGACGATCGCGACTTTCTTCGGCCCGAACCCCTCCTCGGCCAAAGGGCGCAGCGTTGCCATAATATGAACATGCGGATTGCCGTCCTTGTCGTGATAAACCCAATCGGCGACCATTCCCCGCGACGTGAGGTTTTCCCGCACGAAGTCGCGCACAAGTTCGATGTTCTCCTTGCGGTTTAATTCCACCGGAAGCGCGAGAATGATCTCGCGGGCAAGCTGCGCATCGCAGCGCGTCTCGAAACGGTCGACCGCGTTCCAAAGCACTTTACTGGCACCAGCGATCGTCCGCCCATCTATGGCCGCCTTCAGCCATGCGGGTGTCTCGGCGGGCAAAGCAAGTTCTTCATGCGCCAGTTCCGCAGCATCGCCATAGTAGCGGAATTCCTTGCCGATCTGTTCGTCCATCATCTTGGTGCGATGACGATAGGCAGCTGCAGAGATGATACTGCGTCCGGCACTCCGGCTGATCACCTGAGCCCTCACAAACATGATAGCCAATTCAGGTCAAGCTCCCCTCCCAAGCGCGTCGCAACTGCGACGTATATTGCGCCATCCGCCTACTTAGTAGCACTTCATGATTCATCTTTGGCTCGGAGTTTCATTTTCCAATACCTCATTTCCGACGATTTGACTACGATCTTTAAGACAGTATAATCGCGTCTCATCGCAGACAGAGGAAGGACGAAAAGTGCGCTCAAAAACAACCATTTCGGAAATCGATGCTCAAATCGAAGCACTGCGGGCGAAACGCAAAAACCTGCTGTTTAAAGCCAACGAGCGTTTCGCCCGGATGGCGCAGAAAGCCGGTCTCGCCGAACTCGATATTCCCGACAGCGAGCTCGACGCCATTTTCGCAGAGATCGTCACACGATTTCGCGAAAGGGTCCGGGGCGCCGCTGGTCCATCCGCTTAGGCGGCTTGACCAGCGGATTGTATTTCTCGAACGGAAGCGGCAGCACAGAATGACGCAAGAGCGCAAGCGCGATACCCACGAGAAAGTCATCCTCGGCGGATTGGTCATCAAGGCAGGCTTAAGGAACGCCGATCGGGCGTTTCTGCTCGGAGCGCTGATCGAGGCGAGCCGGGTTCCAGTCGGGGCGGTGGAGCATGATCGGCTATGCGCCCTCGGTGCGAAGGCCTTTCGGGCGGAGGCCCGCGCACTGATCAAACTATAAACAGAGAGTGCGGGATGGCGGCGAAACGACGACTCAGCCCGATGGTCCTGCTGGCACTCGTGCCAATAGCAGTGAGCCTCGCGGCTTTGCTTATCACAGCTTACAAGTGGCCGACGATGGCGACTATGGTTGCGCCCGAGTATGCCTATTGGTTCATGCGTGCGCCCCCGATTCCCAATCTTTTCTCTGGACCGATTTCGGGGCTCATTACTGTGGCAATCTTGCCTCTGCACCGGCGCAGACCGATCGCGCTTGTCAGTGTCATCACGTTTCTCTGCATTGGCGGATTTTACGCTGTGCGGGAACACGCCCGCCTGTCTCCCTTCGTTCAGTCTGGAGTGGTCACCTGGGCAGGGGCGTTTTCCTATCTCGATCTCTACGCAGCCGCAGGCGCAATCGGCGGCTTTGCCATCGTGGCGCTCACCGCCCGTATGTCCATAATCATCGGTGGAACGGTCAAACGAGCCCGGCGGGGCACCTTCGGCGATGCCGATTGGCTGTCTATGTCTGCCGCCGCCACTCAGTTTCCGGCGGATGGCGAAATCGTCATTGGCGAGCGCTACCGGGTCGATCTCGAGACGATCCACCGTGTCCCCTTTCGGCCTGACGACCGGTCAACCTGGGGGAAAGGCGGCAAGGCACCGCTGCTCACCTATAGGCAAGATTTCGATTCCACTCATATGCTGTTTTTCGCTGGTTCAGGCGGATACAAGACCACGAGCAATGTTATTCCGACAGCGTTGCGCTATACCGGACCACTGATCTGCCTCGATCCCTCGACCGAAGTAGCGCCGATGGTTGTTGCCCATCGGCGAACGAAGCTCAAACGAAACTGCATCGTACTTGGCCCATCCAATCCCGCTTGGGGCTTCAACGTCCTCGACTGGATCGAAACCTCGAAATCCAAGGAAGAGGACATCGTCGCGGTTGCTCACATGCTTTTGTCGGAAAGCTCTCGGATCGAAACATCGACGGGGTCATACTTTCAGAACCAGGCGCACAATCTTCTGACAGGTTTGCTGGCGCACGTCATGCTCTCTGCGGACTATGCCGGTCGTCGCGATCTTCGCAGTCTGCGCCAGATTGTTTCCGAGCCCGAACCGTCAGTCCTGGCGATGTTGCGCGACATTCAGGAAACATCGCAATCGGCCTTTGTCCGCGAGACGCTGGGCGTCTTCACCAATATGACGGAACAGACTTTCAGTGGCGTCTATTCTACCGCGTCGAAGGATACACAATGGCTATCGCTCGACGACTATGCCGCGCTCGTCTGCGGGACGGCATTCAAATCGGGTGATATCGTCAAGGGCGCGATCGACGTTTTCCTGAACATTCCCGCCTCGATCCTGCGCAGCTATCCGGGCATTGCCCGCGTCATCGTCGGTTCACTGATCAATGCCATGATCCAGGCCGACGGGGCCTTCGACCGCCGCGCACTCTTCATGCTCGATGAGATTGATCTGCTCGGCTTCATGCGCGTGCTCGAGGATGCCCGCGACTACGGCCGGAAATACGGCATCACGCTGATGTTGATGTATCAATCGGTCGGCCAGCTCGAAAAGCACTTCGGCCGTGATGGCGCGACCTCATGGATCGATGGATGCGCCTTTGCATCCTATGCGGCAATCAAGGCGCTCGACACGGCCCGGAACGTTTCCGCTCAATGTGGCGAAATGACCGTTGAGGTCGAGGGCCGGTCCCGCAATATCGGCGGGAGCAGCTCTGACAAAGCTTCAAGGCGGTCAGAGAGTGTCAGCCTTCAGCGCAGACCGCTGATTATGCCGCACGAAATCATCCAGTCGATGCGCAAGGACGAGCAGATCATCATTGTCCAGGGTCACAGTCCGTTGCGTTGCGGACGGGCGATTTATTTCCGGAGAAAAGACATGAATGCGGCGGTCGAACCCAACCGGTTCGTCAAGGCACCGGCGACCTAAGCGATCACATCCTGTCACCGCTCGGCGATACGTCCAAAAGATTGCGGTCGAAGCAAGATGACGCACGGCCTCTATTCTGGAGGCGGGTCATCGGTGTTGCGACGGACGAGTTCCTGCCGTGCCGCTTCCAGTTCGGCTTCGATCTGGTGGCGCTCCTCGGCGTCCGGGCAATACTGCAATTCAGCGCGCAGTTCCTCGATGTGCTGTTCGATCGTCATCGTCATCTCCTTGAATTTGTGAAAGATGACGCCGTCGGTCATGAGGGGTCGGAAGGGGTCAAGGCTCGCGTCACGCGACCGGCGGAGCCGGCGCGCGGAGGAGCCGATTTTGCCGCTTGCGGCAAAATTGGAGGGGCCGCGCGGCCTTGAAGCGTTCCGGCCCCTCATGGCATCCTGACACTTCTGAGCAGACAGGGTGGGTTGGGTATGCCACCCAGAATGTGCAGGCACCTGGCTGACCTCGCTTCTGACAAGATCCGGTTAGAGCGCCACGAGTTGCATTTCGCCAATGACGACAAACAAACCGGGACCGTAGCCTGCCGACTACGGCCCCTCCTGGCTATATACTCAGCTAGGCGACGATCCGGCTGGCTGCAGTAGCGACTTTGGCATAGGCCGAAATTGGCCGGTCCGCTTTAAAGGTGAGGTCCCTTTCGACGCGCAGGCCAAGGCGGCCGCGAACGGATTGGATCTCCGAGAGAAGAACGGAACCGAGTTCGGGAAACCCGACGCCGAGGTCGCAGAGCCCGAAGAGCAGATCGGGGTCCTCCGGTTCGGCAGCAGCGATCAACCATGTGGCGGCCGCGTCGGGCGTAAACAGTTTGACGAGCGGAAGCGGATCGAAGTCTGGATCGCGTTGGAAGCGTCGACCGTTGGTGATGAGGGCCGCGCGGATTTCCTCGGTGATGAGGCGCATTGGTATTCTCCAAGATGAAGGGGTTGGACGGAGCGGCCCCGCGATCACCGCGGGGCCGGCGTATGCGACGCTCAGGCTGGATCATTCCACAGGATGACCTTGCGGTTCGCCTCGCCGCCCGGTGCCGGTGCGACATTGCCGAAAATCACGCCGATCTCGGGCGCTTCGAGCTTGACCGAGAGGTATTCCTCGCCGGTGCGCTGCGAGTTCCGGTACCAGCCGGCGCCGATCTCGAAGCCGGTGCGGCGGTGGATGATGCGATAGTCAGGGGCGCCTTCGCTTGTCTTCTGCCCATTCGGGATGAGGGCGATCGGGGCGTTGACCTTAATGGTGGCGAAGAGACCTTCGAGGGTGCCGTCGGTCTTTTCGGTAAGGGTTGCGATCGTGGTGGCCATGGTGCTGTCTCCTTCGGTTGCTCGGGAACCATTCCCGATGGCGCCCGAAGAAGGGGCCGAGCCGCAAGTGTCACCGCAGCGAAGCGGAGGGAAACCCCTTGCGGGTTGACGCTGGACGCGGCCGGTCCCTTAGAAAGGCGACATCGAGAACGGGAATGGTTTCCGACGCGAGCGATCGAGGAGACGCGTGGTTCGTGCGCGCCATCGCACACGGGCGTTCAAAAACCGGCAGCGCGGGTCTCATGGGGCTGGAACCTCATGAGCAACGCTATCGCCCGCAAATAGTGCAGGGTTGGGAGGCCGCTGCGCGTTCGTCATTAACCGAGACAGCCGACGGACTGGCTCGCAGGATCCGCGAAGGTCCGCGAGCTGCCGAAGATCATGCGGATCTCGGATGCTGTCCGGTTTGACCGAGAGGTATAGTTCGCCGGTATGCCGTAACGGTAGCCGCGGCCTCCACGAATACCCGATCGACAAGCGGAGACAGCTTGTACGTCGGCACAGATAAATGGCCTAGCGTGTCAATCGTCGATCCGAAATCCGACCTTCACAACCACCTGATAGCACGCCACCGCCCCATCCTTGATCTGTCCCCGGATTTGATCCACCTCGAACCATTCGAGATTTCTCATTGTTTTAGAGGCCCGCATAATCGCCGTCTCGATTGCCTCGGTCACCGAGACTTTCGAACTACCGATAAGTTCCACCTTCTTGTAGACATGGTCGCTCACGTTATCCTCCCGTATAGGTTCAGGCTACGCTTGGCTTCAAAAGGGCTCGAGGGCACCGCTCGACGGGGTTGCTGCTCAATAGAGCGGGCATCGTCACACCGACAACGCTGCGCCAAGGGACTGCTTGCATGCACAGCGAACCCAACGATCCGGCAATACCGCGTTGCTGTCAAACAATGTCAGAGGCAAAGGCCACCGCGAGCCGGAGATCAATCGGGCCGCGCAATCCTTAGAGGACTTGCGGCGCCCCTCGTCATGAGGGGCTTGGTGAGACGGATGATAGCACCCCGGGGCGCTGTGGCGGAGGACACTATGCCGAGCGACTTAGCCATATCTCTGTCACCCGGAACTTGCCCTCCACCCGTTTGCATTGAATGACCACATCGACCATCATCTTCAAGAGGTTGCGGATATCGTCGCGGGCGAGATCCTGCCCGCCGTCGGATTCCTTAACGAGGAGGGTCAGCTGCTCAAACGCGAGGGCCGCCGAGTCAGCGTGCACAGTGGTGATGGACCCTGGATGTCCGGAGTTGATATTTCGGATGTAGTAGAAAGCCGTGCCGTCGCGCAGTTCCTGCAGCAGGACACGATCGGGACGCATCCGCAGGCTTGACTCCAGCAGTTCCTTGGGACCGATTTTCGCAAGGCCCTGTTCACCCTTCGAATAGAACAGTCGAACGTGGTTTGGTTGCGGAATGACCAGCTCGGCTGTATCCTCGATTGTGATAATGCGCTCGAACGTCGGAATGTGCTGGATCAGCGCCTTCGACAGCGTGGTTTTACCCGAGCCGGTCGCCCCGGAAATAATGATGTTCTTCCGGGCGACAACCGATTGCTCCAGGAACGCCGCATAGTTTCCGGCTTCGTAAAGCTTAGACAGCCTTCTGTCCGGACAGTCGGCTCGATCACCCGCCGCGGCGGTCACGGTAAATAGTCCTGCTGCGTCGAGGCCGCCTAACGACAAGGACACCGATGAGGGTTTGCGAATGGTGATGCTCACCGTGCCTTTTGTTGTCGCCGGCGGGATAACAATCTGAATGCGCTCGTCGTCCGGAAGAGTTGCTGAAAGGATCGGCCTCGCCTCGTCGATCGCCTGATGCGAATGACTGGCAACCGCGCGGGCAAGACGCATCAATCTGTCGAAGGTCAGTTCCGCAACGTCAAAGCGCGACCAGCCAGCGGACCCTTCGGCCAGGACTTCGCCCGGCCGGTTGATGACCACCTCATAGAGTGTGGGGTTTTGCAGCAACCCGGCGATCGGCTGGAGAAGCTGGCGCACGACAGGCGCGTCGCACGTACCCGTCACGCGCTGATCCTCATTTCGTTACCACGCGCGCGCGTTTGCTGAAGTCGCCGAGAACAGAACGTTCGAGAACAGTGCTACGTGGTTCGGTCACCCGCAATTCGTAGATCCGGGAAAAATCGAGATCACGCGCCACGAAAATCGACACGAGCTCGCCCTGGCGCTTGTATAGCGTCGGGACAATATTGATCGATTGCTCGACGGCGATCGCTGCCGCTTGCCTGCCGGCGCTCGTCGTACCCTCCACGTCGACGTCCTGATCTTGTAATTGCCTTCCCCCAAAGCTCGCCACATCACCAACGATCGACAGGAGCAAAGCACTGCCAAAGCGCTCCCACCAATGACTGTCGACATGCCCGTCAAAACCGGTGCGACCGAGCGCATCGGTTGCGGGTGAAGCAAGCGCAATGATGACACCGGTTGGCGTTTTCGCACGGTTCCAGAGGACGAAGAGCCGCTTCTGGCCGCGCCGCAGACCGCCGCGGTATTCGCCGACAACTTGTGTGCCCTTCTCCATCAGCACCACGCGGCCGTTATCCGAAAATACGTCGCGATTGATGACACAGCTCGCGAAGCCAGGCTGGTCAGAAGACAGCGCCGTTTCGAGCACGCACGGGATCGAAGTCCCCATCGCGACGATATAGTTCCGGTTGCCGAGATGTCCGGCGCGCGAACCTTCGAGCCGTGTCGGTTTCAGCATGCGGTCGAAACGCTGATCTTCGTTCTCGCCTCCCTCGCCGCCAAGCGCGCCATTAATGGGCAGATAGGTCGAAGCTTGATCCGGCGGTGTTTGCGTGTATTCGGAACGGCGATCGATCCCTTGGCCTGCGTTGAAGGCCATGACGGGCGCTCGCCGGGCAGATTCCAGAAGCTCGTCCTTTTCGGGTTCGGTGGGCGCTTCGGCGACAACCGGCGTTGGCAATTTGACTTCGGGCAATGGCTCCACCGTCTTTGGCTCCTCTTTTGCCGGCTCGAAGTCCGTCGCTTGCCGGATGACCACCCGCTCCTCACGCTCGGCATTCGGGTCAAGGGTCTGCGAACGCATCGACCACAGCCCGAAGCCGATGAAGGCGAGGATAGCTGCGACAACGGCGCCGCGTCTGAGAGCCGGGTTGCTGTCGAACCCTTGGGGAAGCTGGGCATGTCCGCGTTCGCCGGGTATCGTCGTTGGAACATCGTCTGTCATTGTGCGTCTCTTTGGGCTGTGTCCTCATCTGCTGCCTTGACGACCCTCTCCACCGATGGAGAGGTCGTATGTGTCCCGGGGTTGTCAGCGCCAAGAGGGTGGCCCTCGTTGAAGACGCAGATCACATCCGTTCCACGACGCAGGATGAACTTGCGGCTGATGGCATGAACGAGCACGAGACCACCGGAGATGGATTTTGAGACGAGACTTTCGGTTCCGTCGGAGCTCTCAAGGTAGATTGCCGGGATCTCCCGATTGTCGCCGAAGACAAAAGTTGTAAGCTTGCCGTTGTCGTAAACGGCCTGCGGTTCGATCGCGGCAGATCCTTGCACCGAATATTGCCAGTTGCGCGGGCCATATTGCTCATGGAGCGCCAAAACGTCATTTGCAGCATCGGCTTTCTCCGCTTGGCCACGGGCCTGCGCTTCCAGGCGCCGGCGCTGCGCCTCGTCAGTGGGATAGCGGTACTTCACATAGAAATAGGTATCTTGTCCGGCAGCAACGGAGCCGTCGCGCACTGTCAGCTCCATCTGGTAACTGCGCTTTGAGCCATCTCGTCTTGTCGTGACAATGGAGATGTTGGTGATCGGCTGGTTTTCGCGCGGTTTTAGGAACAGAATATTGCCGGCTGGCGCCACCTCCCAGGCTACCGAATTGCCAAGCGCCACATGCGCGATCTCCTCATTGGGCGCAAACTCCACCTGAACCGACGAGCGCAGCGTGCCGACGATGCGGGTGATGTTGTACGGCTGGTAGTTGACGAAACGAACACGGTTGTCCTGCCCGGCGCCGCTCGGAATATCGAGGGCCAAGGCTGGATGAAACACCGTTGTGACGGCGACAAGGGCGGCAAAGACTGGCAATGAAATTGTCTTCAATTGATCGCCTCCGGATCTGCCCGATAATCACTGACGACGAAGCCAAGCGGATTGACCAGCCGGTCGGTCGAGGAGACCGGGGCATTGACATAGGAATAAGTGAGCGTCGCCACCCAATGAGTTGTGCGCACATCGTCTGCCCGGGTGATGGTGCTGAGAAAGCGCACCGACACGACGTTTGCGTTGATCAGGGAGATCGACTTGATCGTGACTTTCACCGTCGAACCGCGCCCGTAAACATTTTGTGGGGAGTGGGGATTGCTGCCGCGGTAAAGGGTGGCAAAGCGCATCTGCTCGGGTTGCGCCGACAGGAGTGAGACGGTCTCGAAATTCTCCTTGGCCTCCGACCAAACATAGCCTTCGCGCGCCCTGACATAGCGCGCAGCAAAATACTTCGTCACCGCTTCGTCGTAGCTTCCAGCCCCCGAGGTCAGGGCCGATACCACGTCGACAATACCGGTCGAATTGTCGACACGCACGACGAATGGCACGGCCGTCTTTAATGGCGCGAGCGCAGCGACGGCAAAGACGGCGGCGCAGGCAACGAAACTTGCAACAATCGCAATAGTCCAGGCAATTCGTGCCGAACGTTCGACGCTTATCAAGCGATCCTGATCGAAACGGCGCGCCCTGTCGAAATAGGCCTTCAAACCATCCGGGGTGATCATTGGCGCCCCAGCGCCTCGGCGCATTTGCGATAGGACGCGCGTTCGTCAAACTCCTCGAAGGCCGCGGGAACAGGCTGTTCACGCAGGTAACCGAGCGGTTTTGCGGAACGCTGTTTGCCGCCCTCCCATTGCCACATTGAACGGTTGAGCGGACGTTTGGCGTATCCGTCGCATTTCGGGAGATGAGACGTCATCGTGTTGCATCCGCTGACCAGGGCCAACAATAGGAGGCAGAAGACAGTTCGCGGCATATCGACCGGTGTCCTTTGTTCATCCGTAAAGGGGTCGCAGCGCCGTTAAGGCACCTTGCTGGAAGAGCATCGGCAGGTCACGACGTGTCGTGTGCCGACAAGCGGCGAACGGCGGCGTGCATACCGCGTCGCGCGATGCGCTGGACAGCGACTGCTCCGGAGGTGAGCGTACTCTCATGCGCATCGCGTGCCGCAGAGTAGCCATAGGTCAGCGACGCACCACCGGCAGCAAGGGATGCTGCGATACCGGGGAGCTGATAAAAGACATAGAGGCTTGCGATCCCAATGGCTCCGATCGCTATCGGCCGCATCAAGACGTCCTCGTAGGCTTCGACGGTGGTGAACGACGTGTCGAGCGTCGTGATCAGCAGCGAGCCGACCGCAACGACCAGGATCTGTAAGATAACGAAATTAACCAGTTGGCCGATCCAGGCTTCGGTGAAGCGCCGCGTGCTCTGAAACATCGCCAGTGCAATGAAAATGGGACCGAGTGCCAGAATGATGGCGAGTGCGACGCGGGCATAGAGGGAGACGATATAACCGATTGCAGCGACGACGAATGTAATGACGACCATCAAGAGGCCACCGAACGCGGTCGCGATGTCGAGCGGCCAAGAGCTTCTGTTCCAGATTTGGTTGGCCGACGCCTGCCCCTTGTCGAGCAGTGCATCAAATGTCGACGCACTCGGTACGGTGCCGGTGTTGAGCGCCGTGGAGATTTCCTGCGGCAGACTGGTGAAGAATAGATCAGTTACAAACGCCCGATAGTCGGCAGCATCGCGCACGAGCATCACCAAAATGCCGAGCTTGATCGCGCGGTAGGCAAACTCCAGCACAGGCGTTTCGATGGACCCTCTGAGAACCAGATAGCCATAGAGGACGACATAGAGCACGAGGGCCGCCGTCAACGGCCCCGCCACCCACGTGCTGATGTTGGATGTTCCGGAAGAAATGAAACTCTCAAGTGGAGCCTTGAATTGATTGTCGAGGAAAGCAAAGACCTGGTACATCCGCCTTAGCCCCCAAACGCCTTGTTCGTTCGCTCGAGCCGAGCCTTGCCACGGACCGCCTCGGCCAAGCGGTTCAATTCGGTGAGAACCTCACCGTGCAAGCAGGCGGCGGGCAACAGCAGACGGGTCGGCATCGACGTTGTCATTTGAGTGCGGCTCCCATTGCGTCCATCCGTTTGCGCCAGTCTTCGGCCTGGCGTTGCAGATCAACCTGAACCTGCGCTTGCTGGATCATCTGCAGTGCCTGCATGCGCAGGGTGTCCGTCTCGAGAAAGGCGGTTTCGGCAAGCAGCCGGGCCTGAAGGTCTGCTATGTCCTTGGCGTCTCCGGCCGCGGCAATCCGTTTGCGCAACTCGTCGATGCCATCGATGCGCTTGGTTGCCGCGTCATAGATCTGCTGCCCGAGGCTCATCTGACCGGCGTTGCGGTTCTGCATACGAGCAAGTTCTGAGGCGTAGAAATCGTTGGCGCTGGTTTTATAGATGCTGTTGTCATCGAGGAACCTCGTGGCGGAATCGCCAAAGGCGCCGGCGCCTGAGCCCTTCAGCAGCCCTTGGACGGCTGAGAAATCGTCGGGTAGTGCGTTGCGGATCGCCGGATCGTTCAAGATGGTTGCGATATCAGCCATATCGGTCAGCTTGTTCAGGGAGCCGTAAAGCTGCTGCGCCTGATCAAGCTGCGCCTTCATCGTATCCAGTTGCTTGGTCAACTGGGCAATGCTCTCTATGTGTTTGGCGATTGCAGCGTTATCGACAACCGGGATCCCCTGCCCTGAGGTCCCTGTTGCATAAAGCACTGCGGCTGCAGCGATCATCGCTGTCATCTTCCTGATCATCAGCTTTTACTCCTCATTTGCTGGAACAGCGGCAACCAGGCGGACGGATCGTCTCCTACGTCCGCACGGATACGATCCCCCAGTTCGACATTGGCGGTGCGGCCGGACAACACGGCGAGTTCATCGTCGAAGCCTGCGAGATTGAGTTCGGCGACAACACTGTTGTGGCCCTGCTTGACGATAAACCGCCTCGCATCGTTGGAGAGTGCACACGATATCAGTTCGAACTCACGCTCCGTCAGCTTGAAACCATCGACATAATCGGCATGACTTCCACGCGCATTCGGCATGAATAGCTGTGTCGGGCATTGTTCGATGATCGTATGTGCAATCGGTGAACCGATAGCGTCGCGTGGGCTTTGCGTGGCAAACAGCATCAATCCGTTCTGCTTGCGGATTGTCTTCAGCTTGTTTTGGGCAAGATCGCGGAAGGCCTCGTCGGCAAGCGCCTTCCAGAATTCGTCGACGACGATGATGATCCGGCGACCGTCGATCAACTGCTCGACCCGATAAAACAGATAGGCCATCAGTGGCGTGCGGATTTCCTCATTGTCGAGAAAATGCGTCATGTCATAGCCGAGGAACTTCGCGCCGATGCCTATGTCGTCGGCCTCATTGTCGAACACCCAGCCAAGCGGCCCACCTTTTTCCCAGCGACGCAGGCGCGCCGCTATGCCCTCGGGATCGGTGTTGTCAAGGAAAGCACGCAGCGCCCCTATGGTGCGCTCATCGCGCGAAAGGTCAGCAATTCCCTCGATGGCGCCGGCAATATCGCGGACTTCGGTAACGGAAAGCTCACGCGCCTTCGAGCCGACAAGCTTCGCGATCCATTGGGACAGAAAGACCTTGTTCTGCGGCGTGAGCTCAAGACCCTTAAGTGGTGCGCATCCGGTTGGCGCACCATTTCGCAGCGGCAGATAAATCCCGCCTGCGGCGCGCACGAACAGATCGGCGCCGCGGTCCTTATCGAAGAAGACAATATGCGGATCATGCTTCTGCAACTGGGAGAGCATGAAATTGACGACGACGGTTTTGCCCGATCCTGTCGGGCCGCAGACGAAAGTATTGCCGAGATCACCATGGTGGAAGTTGAAATAGAACGGCGATCCGGACGCGGTTTTCAGGAGAGCGACGGCGGGGCCCCATTCGTTACCGTGCTCCTGACCGCGGGGATAGGAATGGAAGGGCGAAAGAGCGGCGAAATTTTTGGACGTGATTGCGCCAGAGCGGGCCCGATAGCGAAAATTGCCCGGAAGCTGCGCCCACCAAGCTGCTTCGAGCCCGAGATCCTCACGGGCAACGACTGCACCCCCATTGGTGAGGTGCGCGCGCGACTTTGCCAGATTGTCATTGAGCTCGGTCACCGATGGCGCAAAGACTGCGAGCGTCAGATGATGTTCGCCCAGGGCGAACCGGTTTGATTCCAGATCGTCGAGGGCGTCTGCAAGCTCGTGCAGTTGTGAACTTGCCCTGTCGCCAGCGCTGACCATCTGGTTCTGCTTGCGCCCCATTATCACCTTGGCGTCGGCCTTGCTGACAAAGGCGAATGACTGAGTGAGGATGAGCTCGAACGGTGCCGTGAGCAGGTCATCAAGCATGCCAGTGCGGGTGCGCGCCGGGTACTCCTTGAACCCGAACATGCCGGCGAAACGGCTCGCGGCTTCATGTCGTATCTCGGCGGTTTCCCGGCCAACGATGACCCGGTCGGAGTAAATCGCTGAAGAAATGCGCCCTTGTGTAAGCGGGATCGGTTCTCGCCTGCCGCCGACCAGTTGATGGAGCACCTCACTCGGCTCGGAAAAGACAATGCCGTCGCGCTCATAGATCGATAAAATGCGTGGCGCGAAGCGCGCCAAGCCGGCTGAGACGTCAGTCGTCACGTCGACCAGATGTTTGAGGGCCTGGCGATCAAGTTCGAAGCCAGTGGCCCGTGCGGTCTTTAGCCTGGTCAGCAACGTTGCAATCTTGCGGGCAGGATGGCGGGCCGGATGCCACACCAGCGTCAGATAGAGATCGTTGCGAAAGAGATCCTCGCCAACCATCCTGTCGCGGTATTTTTGATTGAGGCTGGCGGAGAAGGCATTGGCATAAATGCCGTGCGGATAGTCATTGTCGCGGCGACGGATGACATGTGCCCATAGCGCCAACCGCTCATCGGCGATGTTGCGATAAAGCGTGTTGAGATCGCGGTGAAACGCATTGATATCGAGGGGATCAGCTGTTTCAAAAGCGATGCCTTCAAGGGCGATGACCGACATCAAAGCGCGAGAGTCGAGGCCAATGACGGTCTCATCGATATGACGGACGTAGGGAATAAAGGTTTCCGGTTCCAGTTCGCGGGCTTTGAACTTAGCAAGACTAGTCAAGGTCTAGATCCTCCCGGCCAAAACATGATCAAGGCGCAAGGGAGTGACAGTCGAGCCTCCCCACAGAATCGTGTTGCGCGCCCTGCCTCGCGTTTCAATGCAGGCAACGAGGACGCGAAACATATTATGGTCGTGCTTGACGAGTGCTTTGAAAGCGAGATGGAGAACCACGCCAACCAGGGCATAGACAATCGAGCCGGCGACGATGAACAGGATCGTCGTCAGCATCACGTTGATCGCCATCGCCTCCATCGTCACCCCGGCAACCATGATGGGACGCGTGCAAGCAAGTAATAGCGTGTCTTCCTCAACAGCAGCAGCGCGCGACATGAGCATCATCCGACGATCGTGTTGACCAGTTCGGTGGCGCCGAAGATGCCGCCGATACCGATGATCCAAAATCCTGCCTTGCGCAGATCCATGTAACCGAACATCCAGGAGATGCAGATGACTATGATGGCGATGACCGCGAGCAGGCGCGCGATATTGCCGGTCAGCATATCGACGATGTTCTGAAGCACGTTTTCAATGCCAGCGGCCTGGGCGAAGGCTGGTTCCATCATCGCCAAGGTCGTCGCTGCGGTGATCAATATCGACGCAGCAACAGGCTTTAGATGCGATCGTAAGGCCATTCGAAACTCCCTTTATTGTTTGGAAAAAACGACAACCGAAGAGCCCGCTTTCGAAGCGAATACATCCCAGTCATCCTGACCGCCGCGGGGCAACGGCTGAACCTCTTGTGCCTTTGCGGCTTCGCCGAGCGGGACGCCTTCATTCGGCATTGGGTCAATGTCGCCGTCGCCGATCGCTCCGTGCGGCGACCGTGCCTGCCGCGTGACATCTTCCAGTTCCAGCTCGGACAGGCGTGGCTTCAACCGCTCCTTTTCTTTTTCGACACGGCGGTCGTATCCGACGATCTCACCGATCTTTGCATCGCCTCGACCGAAGTAGGCGCGCAGCGTGACGGCTTCGAGCTCTGTGCCTTCGAACCCCGCGCGGTCCGCAGCGATCCGGTATTGCGTCAGAAGGTGCGCCGTGGCCTTGAGGTTCTCGCACGGGTCAAAGCCATCGACGATGCTCATTCCCATGCTCGCAAGGTCAGACGGGCTTATGCCCCCGAGCCCGAGATCCACGCTATGGCCCTCGGCAATGAGCCCGGTCGCAATATCGGCGGCTTGGATGATATTGCGCGGCGGAGCGCCGAGCGGATGATCACTGTTGATACGGATCGCCAACGGCGCAAGGCCGCTTTCAATGCTGACGACAGCCGCGAGGATCTCGCTTGAGATCGTCGGTGCGCAGGTCTCAGCCAATTCGACGAATAGGACGGGCATCGGATCAAAACCACACACGTTGGGGCGCCACCCCATCAATCGTTAGGTCGACGAAGCGGGGGTGTTGGCGCACATGCGGCGGTTTCAGCCGGTACGCTACGCAGACGCGTCGTCCTTGTGCCCATTCCCATTGACCCGCCTGTCGCCCGTCCAGCCACCGCCTAGTACAACTGTCGTTGCCTGTTGGGACCGGCCGCAACGAAATGCATGTCGCTTCGCGGCCGCGGTCCCCGCTGCGCTGGCTCAGCCGATACCCAGCTTCGCAGTAATAGGGCTCATACCCCGGACGAGACGCGCGAAAACCGATACCGCTACAGACGGGGAAGGACCGCCCCTTCGCCAAATGTTTCCAAAGCTTGTGGATTGACGGCCGGCATTCCGCAAACTCGGTTGGGCCGCCAGGGTTCGACAGGCAAAGAAGGACTTCACATGCCCAATTATCCGCATAGGATTTAGTCTCGCACACGGCATATATTGCAATCGACAAAGAGCCGGACAGGACGATCTTAGAGATGCTGAAAACCATGCGAAAACCTCGCGGAGCAACTAGTGAGACCTTGGGGGAGCGATTTGTCAGATCGCCTGCGTGTCACAAAAATGACAGTTAAATCCATGCCAACGTCATTTGACGCCCGCTGGCAGAGCATTACGTTTTCGTCGCTCGCAATGAGCGAGATCATGGACAATCCGGTAGAGGGAGAGACCCCGCAGGCTCGCCTCAAGCAGCTGGGAATGCTGAGCCTGCTTTATACCTTGCACCTGGCCAACATCCCGCTGACGCTGACAAACATCACGGAAAAGACAGGATTGACGCGGGGCGGAGCGGCAGAACCGATCGACCAGCTGGTTGCCCGCGGCCTTTTGAGGGAAGGCTGGGCGAAGAACGCGCTCGGACGGGGCAAGGCCCGCGAATTCGAGATATCGGATACGCTCTTTGCAAGACTGAAACAGGCCAGCTCGCCTTGAGCGCCAATAGACTTTTAGTGATCATAGCCGGTTCACTCCATTGGGTTGAGGCGGAAGCGGCGGCCTCACTGGCGTGAGAAAGCCCATGTTTCGCGCATGTCGCTACACTGGAATTGAAGGTCGCCCTTGTTCACGATGGTGCGGAAATTGCAGGCGATCGAACTTGGCGGCATGCCACAGCAGCAAGGTCGGAAGCGTCGGGTGGATGGAACTAAGCTCCACGGCCAGAACGTCTTCGATCGCGATACGCGTGAGGAGGTCACTTGCCTCCACAAACAGAAACAATCGTTTGCCGCGCGCCCACATTGTGATCCTCCCACCAGCGACAAATTTAATGAGATCGCCTTCGTCCGTCTGGAGCAGTTGGCCAAGTGCCGGACGTTCTGCCAGGCGTCTGACGACATATGCGGCGCCTGGAACCTCAATGCACAGCTCACTGGCGGTCGTGGGTAAGCCGAATTTAGCGTTGGAAGTCAGCATTTGCTCCCACCCCCGCTTGCTCGAACTCTTCGAGGACGGCTACGATCGCTTCGCCGATTGCCTTGATATCATCCTCGCTGTGTCCCGCTGTCGGACATATGCGCAATCCGGCGCGGCCTTTTTGAACGGTCGGAAAGAAAATTGCCGATGTGTAGAATCCTCTATTCAGCAAAGTTCTCGCCGCCGCGATTGCTCTTAATTCGTCACCGATCTCGACTGTTCGTATCGGCAGAGAGGAGCCGCGCTGCTGGGTTGGAACGAGGCAGTCAAAAAGAGCAATGCGTGACTGCAGCCCGAGCTGGAGATTTTGGAGTTCCGGCGTGCGATGCAAGGCTTGGGATGCGAGTGCGGCGCCGATCGCCGCTACATTCAAAGACGCAGAAAATGCATGAGCAACCCCGAACCTTCGAAAAAGCTGCTCCTGATGGTCGTTGCCGAGCATCAGCAACCCGCCTGAGGCGCCAAAACCCTTGCCCAGAGATGCTGCAATAATCGTGCGGTCACCGAGCGAACCGTCAATCTGCGACCGGGCATAGCCTTCGCCGTTACCTCCGAAGATGGAGATGCCGTGGGCGTCATCGACATAGAGGAACAAGCCGTAACGGTCTTGCAACTGGCGCAGTTGTTCGAGCTTGACACAACCTCCCATGGAATAGACGCCGTCGCAAATGTAGGCAACTGCAGGATATTTTTTACAAAGTGCCTCGAGCGCCTCGATGTCATTGTGCTCAATCGTTTCGACCTTGGTTTCACCAGCGAGCGTTCCCTTGTGATAGGCAAGCGTCGCATGGGCGAGGCGGTCAAAAACCATTACGGGCTTGGCGCCACCTGTCAGGTGACCGGAAGCGATCAACGGAAGTGCACTCATGTTTGCGGCCAGTACAGTGCTGAACGCAATCACGTGCGCATTGAACAACTCTGACAGGGCCATCTCGAGTTCGCCGATGATCGCGAAATTGAGGCGGGTTCGCGCGCAAGACCAATGCAAGGCGCCGTAATTGATCAGCGCTTCGATTGCGCCATCGATAATCTTCGGATGATTATCGAGCCCCAGATAGGAGCAGCGCACGAAATCAACGACACGGCGCTCGCCTTCATGCGGTAGAACGACAGCCCGACCGACTGAAGGGCGCGCATAGAGCGCCATGAGCCCATGGAAATGCGCAGCATCGAAGTGGCTTCGCGAATGGCGGATGAGACTATCGGTATTCCGGCGAAGGCTCCTACTTGCGCCGTTCGGACCGGTTTTGGTGTTTATCGACATTTCGTGCCTCCAGAACATGAATTGAGTGGAGACTGGCTGTTGTAACGATCCTATTCAACGAAGCATTGCGCAAATATTTTTGAATCTTCTGCAAAATACAAAAAGAGTAGCTTAAATAATAACTCACATTTCACTGAATTATAAGATACTAAATTCAAGACAGACAGTATTACTAAATCAACCTTCGCCCATAGACGGCTTGAGTTCCACGACGTAGCCTGACGCCCTGACTGTGCGGATGAGATTGCCGCCGGTCAGGCGTCGCAGCGAACGACGCAGGTGGCCGATGTGCACATCGACGGTGCGCGACTGAACATAGAGGTTTGGCGGCCAGGCGACCTCGATCAATTGTTGGCGGGAGAAGACGTTGCCGGGAGCCTCGAGAAGCCGGCTCAACAACTTGAACTCGATTGGTCCGAGTTGCAGCTCGCGCCCTTCATATATCACCAGCCGCCGCCCCACCCGAACTTTCAATCCTCCAAATGCCAATGTATCCGCCAGCGTGTCCGTCAACGGCGGTTCTGTTGCCGCCGGCCGTGCGGCGATATTTGAAAGAGAATGAAGATAATTCAATAGCCTGATGGGCAACACGGGCCGAACGAAGTTTTCATCTACGCCGGCCTTCAAGAGATCCAGATAATGCCGCTCCTCGCCGGCTGCAACGAGGGCTATTGTTGGGATTGCGGCAGTGATCTCGTTGGATCTGATCGCCGCGGCTGTCCTTAAAGTCGATGCCGCGTCTGTGCCTGTATCCAGGATAATCACCTCCGGCTTCATCGCCGCTGCTTTCTCGACGACCTCTTCTTCACTGGCCAGCACGGTTCGGAAGCCATCGACGTTCAGGATGTGCGTGAGCAGGAGGTAGATGTCCACGTTGCGCGGGCAAATAAGGATCAGAGGTTTCATTGCGCAGCCTCCGCGGCTGTTCTTCGCTGGCGTTTCATCGTTGCCTCATGCTTTTGATGTCACAAACTAACTTACTATCAGAATCCACCAACTCGCTGCACCCCTCAAATTGTACTGTGTATTTCGCTATATGTTTGGATTTTGCAATAATGTTCGCAATCATTGATGCAACAAAAGATTGCCAAAGCCCGAGCTTTGCCGCTATCTTAGGGCTATCGATAGCCGACGAGGACAAGCGTTCGTTGTCGAATAATGTTGCCAGGGACGACACGATAAGAACCGCCAAGCGGCTTCTGTGGCTCACGGATACGGAGTTCCAACGTCCGGCAACATCAACATCACCTGCCGGACAGCAGGGAGATTGAGCTTGTCCAAAATTCTCGTTAAATCGTCCGGCATCAGCGATACGGCCGGTAAGGACGGCATCTGGAAAAATTTCAGAGCCGAGGAGGCGGTCACCGCCGCAATCGATCTTTATGGGCCGCAGGCCGCGACAGCCGCCGCCTATTGCGCACTGGACGCCTGGACTGAGGCGCGTAGTGATGACTACAAATTCTGGTTTGGAGTATTTTCAACGCTGAAAGATCGCAAGACGACTTAGTGTGAGTGGAGAGTGCTCGCTGGATGGTGCAGGGAGGCACAGCGCTATTAGACGAATGCCGCCCTAGGCTGCCACCGGCTTCAGTGAGACGGTTGTGGCGGAGGATCGTGTGTCCTTCGGCAGGAAACCGAAGGCGTGGCCACTCACTTCCCCACTCTACGCCAGCTGCCCTCGCCTCTGCTTCCGAACAAAACCAGCGCACTCCGTATTGCGGAGAGATCTTTGTCTGACCAGGAAGATGATGGGTGCGTGTGCTGTCGAGCGCTCAAGCTTGTCGTGCATTGGCTTCCCACATTGAAAACCCCAAGCTGCGCTCCATGTTTCTAAGTGAAAGCCACACTTAGGAGGGGTCTGCATGAACCGGAATACCGTAATTGGCCTAGTCGTCGCTGTTGTGATCATCATCTTGGCGGTGATGTTCCTAATGCCAGGGACGAACGACACCGCGACAGAAACGGCAACTCCGCCGGCAACCACTACGGAACCGTCAACAGCGCCGTCTACAACTACTCCGTCCACCACGACTCCATCCACTACGGAGCCGACTACGACCGCACCATCAACAACTCCGTCCACTACCGAGCCATCGACAACGACGCCGTCGACGGAGCCATCGACTACCCAACCCTCAACCACCCAGCCGTCGACGACAACACCGGCGCAATAACAAAGGCGGCCGCTCGATCCTGTAAACAGGAGAGCGGCCGCTCAATCGCCGTTTTGCCAGAGGAGGCGCGCCGCCCCAATTGGGTAGCCCAAAGTGGCTATGTCTTAGTTTATTTCCCGCTACATTAGACTTTAGTAGGATGGCCGAATGTAAATCGCCGGGAGGTCGACATGGAGCGTATAGAAACCGAGAAACTTGCTGCTGAGGCAGCAACGAAAGTCTGGTCAGTGACCGATTTCTGCAAAAAACACCGCCTCTGCTACGAGGAGGAGAAGAGGCTTAGGTACCTATTCGGTCACTTTGCTACTGCCCGCGAGTTGCTACACAACGCAAACCGCACGCCGAAATGGCGGACCTGAGCAGATGTCGAAGCAGGAAGCAGTATTTATCGAGGTTTAGTCTGCCCTGATGAACAGAGCTCCTACGAGGCCGATCACGACAACACACTGCAAAATATACATCGGCCATTCTTCTGACATCGCGGCATCCTCCTGCGGGAGGATCTATGCCGATTGCAACAGACTTAAAGGGTTGGTTCGACGGTGACGATGAGAAGAGGATCGGGCGTCTGTCGACCGGTTCTAGGATTCTCACTTCGTCGGCTTTTTTCTCGAGCAAGGCGAGCGATATGTGCGCCGCCCAACGACGCGCGGGGTCGGTGCATTGACGTGCCGCAGTGCTGTGCGCGCTAGCCCGCTAGAAATTAAAGTAGATTGTGAGGCCCGATCGACGCTGGTAGCGGTAGCCGTCGTAGTACCCGTAATGGCGCAGGTAGCACCTGCTGTAGTAACCGCAGGAACGCCAAGCGTGCCGCCTATCCCAGCCGCGATCCCACCGACGATCCGCGCGCCATTGAAGATGACGCCAGTTGGTTGACCTGTTGGACACTGAGAGATCGCCAGGGGTGCACTGGGTCGCCACGCAAGCTGCGCATCCTGGATAATCGCGTAGCGACGCTCGACGGAGTCGAATTCTGTGATCAGTCCTTCTCCGCAGTAAAAATCTCGACCAAAACAACAGACCCTTTTGATGGGTTGGAAAAAGCCGAAAGCTCTATTAATATATCCCTTAAAGGGGATTATTAAATGCGTTTGACTGTCGAAGCATTCTGGAGAAGCGACTGGCGCGAATGCGGCACAATTGAGATCCTCGACGCCCAGCTTGGTTATCGGGGGCCGTCGATCGTTGAGTATGACATCGACTATTTCGCCAATTTCGCCGCCGCAGATTATAGTGCCAACGGTGAGGTAGGCGACGCCAGAGCCATGTCTGTCAGGTTCCCTGTAGACCTTGAGAGTCGATATCTGGCGACTTGGCCTCCTTTCCTACTGGACCTCATGCCACAGGGGCACGCGCGACGTAAGCTCGCGGAGCACCTTGGGCTGCATGTGGATGACCGTGAATCCGACCTCCCACTCCTTCTGAGAGCAGCGGGCAGCCCGGTGGGCAACGTCCGCATCAAGCAGGCAGCGGAGGCTGAACGGGAACGACTTAAGAACGTGACGCGCGCTGGGGTCACTGAAGACGACATCTTCAATCGCAGCGAAAAATTCATCGAAGTCGTCGACCGGTTCGGCATGATCGCCTCAGGATCGAGCGGCCTGCAAGGCGAATGGCCGAAGGTCGCTCTAACACAAGCGGTCGATGGTCTCTATTATCCAGACGCGTTTGTGAAGGACGACGAAGCCATCCGACACGTAATCGTAAAACTACTCAGGAGCAGCAACGAACGCGATCGGCTGATCCTGGAGGCGGAATCCGGCTATTCGCGCGTTGCCAAAGAGCTCGGCCTGCGGGTTCATGAAGTCTCGGCCTATGAGCAAGGGGTGTTGATGATCCCGCGCTTTGATCGGGAAATCCAAGGAGGGCTGCTATGTCGCTTCGGCCAGGAAAGCATGGTTTCTAGCATTGGTGTCGCGCAGTTCGGACACAACGCAGACCACGAAGACTATGTGAATGTCTTGAAGCGCCATTCGGACCAACCATTCATCGATATCGTGGAATACGCGAAACGCGATCTCACCAATAGAGCGATGGGCAATCCTGACAACCATGGACGGAACACCGCTCTGCGCAAGACTCCTGGTGGAGATATCACACTTGCGCCGCTGTTCGATTTCGCGCCGATGCGTCTTGCGATCGAAGGCATCGCCAGATCGACGAGATGGGGAGTGATGCGCGACACACACCGCGACAGCGATCCTGATTGGTGGCAGGTCTGCCGTGCAATTTTCATGGAGGACGAGAGAGCAGCGGCCGCGCTTCTTGAGGAGATGGCGACGTTTGCAGAGCGGCTTGCCAACGCACCGAAAATATCGCTGGCAATGGGAGTGCCCGCGGAAGTCGTGGATTTCGCAATGTCAGGGTGCGCCGAGCTTGTTGGAAAGGTGCTGGACGCAGCCGCTTCAGCGCCGGGGGTGTGAGAATATGCCTCGATGGAAGAAACCCACCAAGGAAGAAACGAGGGAATTGAGACGGCGCCTGGCTGAAAGAGCGGCGGCTGGGGATCTGCGACTTCCCCAGGCTGTTTCTGAGATCCGAAGGGCACTTGGTTTGAACCAAAAACAATTTTCGGAACTGACTGGCATCACGCGCAGACAAGTCGCTGAGATTGAAACCGGGAAAGCAAATCCGACTGTCGACACGGTTGCCAAGATCGGGCGGCTCTTTGGATTCACGTTGGGGTTCGTCCCGAAATCACGCCTGGATTCGCCGGCCGAAGATCACAAATAGGAAGAGTTCTGCAAAGCCATTAAATCCGCTCAGTCAATGCGATGGCAGGTAAAGCGCGTACCCGACAGAGCGAACGGTTCGAATGACATCAGCCCCCGCCCGCTTCATTGCTCGTCTTATATGTCCAATGTGAATATCAACGGTTCGCGGTTCGACCTCTGCATCGGGTGGCCAAGCAGCGGCAATTAGGTCATCGCGGGTATGGACAACGTCGGGAGCCCGCATCAGGCACAGCAACAGACGAAACTGGAGTGCCGACAGAAGGACCGGGTGGCCGTCTCGCTCGACGCGAAGCCGACCGAGGTTCATTTCGATGTCGGCGTAACGCAATATCGTTGGTGTTTGCGTGCTGGATTGCGCCGCCACATCGGCGCGCAAACCGCGCAGAAATGCAAGCAACCGCTCCGGATTGAACGGACGGTGTATGATGCAGTCCACGGTTGACGCGGCCAGGCGATGACCGTCGCCGCCGTTCGCCGTATTCACGAGAGACACAACCTTTGCCTCAGGCTTTGTGTTGGCCCTGATGCGGGCGCAGACGGCAGATGCATTCATGTCGGGATCAGAGCAGTCGACAATGACCGCTAGCGGTGGGGCAAGATGAACACGGCTCAGCAGCTCGGTCAAACGGTTGGTGTTTTCGGCCGAGAAACCTTCAAGCGTGAGGATGTGTTTAAGAAGCAGGTAAAGCTCCGCGTCTTCGGTATGGATAACTATTCGCCCGTTCATCTATCCTCCTTTGCGGAAAACGCTCAACTTCAGCCTCACGCTGGCGCGTACTCGCCGCCATTGACATCCAAGATTGCCCCGTTGACGAAGGCGGCTTCATCGCCGGCGAGAAAGCCTATGGCAGCGGCAACTTCGTTCGGGACGCCCATTCGGCCAGCGGGAATGCGCGCAATAGCCGCCTGATTGGTTGGGGCGCTGATAGCACCGGCCATGGCGGTCGCAATTCTGCCCGGAGCAACGACGTTGGCTGTGACGCCGTGGGCGCCATAAGGCCAGACAAGCGAACGCGCGAGACCAGCCATTGCTGCCTTAGAGGTTACGTAAGCGCTACCGGCGATGCGGGGAAGCGTTCGCCCGGCGATCGAACCAACGAACACGATGCGTCCGAATCCATGCCGGACCATGCCTGGCAACACCGCCTGGCAGCACAACATTGCACCGGTTAGATTGACCGAAAGAACTGAGTTCCACTCTTTAAGGTCGACCTCATCGAAGGGGGACGGACCGTCGACACCCTTCGGCGAGACCCCGGCATTGCAAACGAGAACACCAGCACTTCCCCAGCTTTGCTCGAGCTCACGAAAGAATGTGGTGATCTGAGGTGGTTGCACGAGATCAACGGTGCGCGCGAACAGGCGCTCAGCACCAAATTCACGGGTAAGATCGTCTTTGGCGTTTCGCACATGCCCTTCGTTTTGACCGAAGATCGCAACCCGGTGGCCGCGTGCGAGAAGGTATTGGGCTGTTGCCAGCCCAATACCTGTCGTGCCGCCGGTCACCACGGCGATCCTTTCCGTTTGGCGATTTGTCATGCTGCCGCATCCATATTGGCAAAGAGAGAAAGAGGAGGATGTGCTTCCGGGTCTGTCATGACCTCAATCAACATTGGTCCCTCAGCATTGATGCTGCTTTTGAGCAGATCGGCCAGATCACAAGGATCTTCAACGCGGACCGCGGGGCAGCCGCAAGCCTTGGCGATCTGCACATGGTCGACGTCGGCGAAATGGCATGCCGTCGTGTATCTGCCGAATTTCACGGTCTCCGCATCCCGTTGGAAACCAAGGATGCCGTTGTTCAAAACGATGATGAGAACGGGAAGTTGCATGCGCACCATGGTTTCGAGCTCCGCCCAACTATGGGCGAAGCCGCCATCGCCAACGAGAGCAACGACAGGGCTTTGTGGACGGGCAGCCTTAGCGCCGATCGCGAGCGGCACACCCCAACCAAGTCCTGCGAGACCGCGAGGCGTGATAAACCGCATGACGCCTGGTGCACGCAACTGCCCGACAACCCACATCGAGGAATAGGAGGCATCGGCGACGACCATCATGTCAGCGGTCAGTAGGGACTGAAGCTCGGCCATCACTCTTTCCGGACGGATGGGCCCGGAAGTCGCGGTTGAAACGTCTAAACGATCACGTTCGAACGCGGTCCAGAAGCCTTTGATGCGCTCCTCCAATCGCGCACGATCGCTATTGCGACGCGTAAGGTCGACGCGACCAAGTGCTTCCCGAAGGGCCGAAAGTGTTTCCGCGGCGTCGCCAACGAGGCGGATTGCCTCATAATTCCGTCCGATCTCTGCCGGATCGACATCGATATGTACGATTGTCGCAGAGGTTGGAATTTGGCGCCAGTTGTCCGTTCCATTTTGATTGGTTCGCGTACCGACCAGAAGGACAAGATCAGCTTCTTCAATCAATGGCAGCGAGTGACGTCCGAGCGAGCGTGGGCCGGTCAATGATCCAAGGACACCGGCAGACAATGGATGAAACTCATCGACCACCCCCTTGCCCATATTAGTGGTTATCACCGGCAGGCTTGCTTCATGCTGCAAGGCTGTCAGCTCTTCTGCGGCGCCTGAGCCATGCACGCCGCCACCTGCAACGATGATAGGCGCCTTCGCCGATGCAATTCGCCGTGCCACCTCATCGAGGGCTTCTTCAGAGGGACGCGTGCGATCAAGTGGCCATCGGCCGAGGCATTTTGATCTCGAAAGGGTGGCCGGCTGAGCCGGCGCGCGCAACAGATCGGCAGGTAGGAGCAAGACTGCTGGCCCCGGGCGGCCGGATGCAGCTGCGGTAAAGGCGGCGTCGATATAGTCGTCAATCCGGTCTGGGACTTGAACGCGCCGGACCCATTTGGCGCAGGATTGAAAGAGCGCGATCTGGTCGAAATCCTGGAATGCGTTTCTGTCCGCCTGGTCGCGTTCCACATCCTGAACGAGCGCAACGATCGGAACACTCGCCTTTAAGGCTTCCGCAAGAGGCGGGACAAGAAGTGTCGCGGCAGGACCGTTCTGGGCGGCAACCACAGCGACTTTGCCTGATATGCGGGCATATCCGTCGGCCATCGCCCCGCCCATGTTTTCTTGCCTATAGGCGATCTGTTTGATGCCGGCCGCCTCCGCTGCGAGAATAACTGCCGAGGGAAGGCTCTGGGCGAAGATGACTTCCACCTGGTGGCGGCAAAGGATGCGGGCAATGCGCTCGGCGACAGTTTCAGTTGCGGCATTGGTCATGATTGCGCCCTCTCGTTGGCGGCGTGAACACTCAGGAAATCATCGAAGGCAGCGAGGATGAGGTCGATGTCGCTGTTGGTCATTGGTGTCGAAAGGCTGGCTGCGGCGCCATGGGGAAGGAGGATGCCGCGTTGAAGGAAATGCCGTGCAAGTCCCCTCATCACGAGGCCTTCCGCATCGCTCAGCAAAGCTTCTCGAAACTCGGTTGGTGCATTGGTTTTGGGGTGTATTCGAAACAGCGAAGCTGCGCCGGTGACAGAGAATGGCGCGTCAACGCGGCTGATGCTGCTTCGAAGGCCGTCACGCAGCCGTTCTCCAAGCGCCTCCAGGTGATTGAAGCTATCATGTGTCATTGCTTCCATGGCGACGCGACCGGCGACCATGGAGACGGGATTGGCGGAAAATGTGCCGCCCTGCAGCAGCAGAGGCTTGTTCACCTGTGTACCAAAAACCCGCATGATCTCTTCACGTCCACCGATCGCGCCGATCGGGAACCCACCACCGATGATTTTGCCGGCCGTGACGAGATCGGGGGTGAGCCCGTATCGCGGCGAGGCTCCTGCGTAGCCCTGCCTGAGATTGAGAACCTCATCGGCGATGATGAGAATGCCATGCTTGCGTGCAGCCGAACTCAGTGCCTCGATGAAGGTGGCATTGGGATGAAGAAGACCGGCGCGGCTGGGCATCGGATCGATCAACAGGCAGGCGACACGGTCACGCAAGGCGTGTAGGCGTTGCTCAAGTCCGTCCACGTCGTTGAAGCGAATGAGATGGACGTCATCGGCGACACTTACAGGAGTGCCATGGTAGGCAGGTATTGCCCGTGGGATGGCTGCCCGATCGTCTGGGTTTGAGGCCACCGCCTGCCCGGCCTCGGCCCAATCATAAGCGCCGTGATAGGCCCCTTCGACCCTGACAATTCCAGGTCGGCCCGTGAATGCGCGGGCGGCTTTGATTGCGAACATCACCGCTTCGGTGCCGCTGTTGACGAAGCGCACCTGTTCGATGGCCGGGATACGATCAACAAGCAACTCGGCAAGCCCGATCTCGTGTTGCGTCGGGTTGGCAAAGCACGTTCCCGTCCGCATAAGATCGCTTGCAGCCTGACGGACCGGCTCGAAGCCGTGTCCATGAATAAGGGTCGTAAAGTTATTGTTGAGGTCGAGGAGACGATTGCCATCGACGTCAACCAGATAGGCGCCCTCCCCGTACGCGACGTAAAACGGGATAGGATCTTTCTCCACCGTGGCGCGGGTCACACCACCGGGGAAAACCGGCACTGCGCGACGGAATAGACGTGTCGATTTAGTCCGTGCAGGCGAGGCCTGCGCGGCATGAATTCCTTGAACTGACATGGCTTGGGCTTTCTGAGCAACAAATTCGGCTCGTCGTTTGTACGAGCTTTACACTTTTGTTGCAACAAAAAACCCAACAGTCAAGTCCATGCAACAAATTCTCTATTGCGCGGAGCCAATCGCCCTTTCGCGACAGGCTCGCCTCAGACGCCGATAGCCGTCGCGAATATCATTCTCCATTGCAGCCCGGACGGCTGCACCATCGCGCTCCTCGAGCGCCTCCATCGCAACCTCATGGTTGTGAACGCCAAACCGCTCCTTTGCAAATTCTGGGTAGAGATCGTGCAGGGAGGGGCCGATCCGCAACCAAAGGGTTTCGATCATCGAAACAAGGTGCGGCAATTTTGCCAGCCGGAAGATCGCGAAATGGAACTCCTTGTTGTGCCACAGGGCATCTGCGTACCGCCCAGCGTCAAGTGCTGAATTAATTTGTTTTTGCAGAGACCTAAGGGCCTGCACGTCCTGCGGGACAGCATGTTCGGCGGCCTGCTGCGCAGCCAACCCCTCGAGCGCCAACCGAATAAGCGTGATCTCCTGCAGGGCTTTTGCATCAAGGACAGGCACGACGACCGTCTTTGGGCCGGCATAGACGAGCGCCGCTTCGCTTGCGAGCCGATTGATGGCGTCACGCGCAGGAGTAGTACTGACATCCAAGTCCTGGGCAACCGCCCTCACCGTCAACTTATGCCCCGGACGGTAGACGCCGCGGATAATCCGCTCCTTCATCTGGCGATACGCCGCATCGCCAAGGTTCTCCGCCGCACGATCAATATTGGCCAACTCGCTCACATGGACCGCCATTCAAACCTCTCACTCAGTTGACAATGCAAATTTTTGATGCAACAAAAATGAAATATGAAAGTTCTGCAAAGCTTTTGTCGCATCAACGAGTCCTAGCAGCTTTCTTGATTATCGTCACGGGTGCCGCCTGCCAGGTTGGCGCGGATTTTTTCATCGCCGTTGATTTGCCCTGGCTGCGCCTGCGGGTCGCCCGATGGGATTGTTGGTACGGGGCCGTCAAACGGGCCCTTCAGAGGTTAGACGCCACAGAGCGTCGCCGGAACAGTTGAAAGGAAAGTCAGAATTGATTGGTCAATATTTATCGCTTGTTGGGCTCGAAAAGCATTTTGGCAGTGTTAGGGCCGTCACGAGCCTGTCGCTTGAAATCAGTGCCGGTGAGTTTGTTTCGCTTGTCGGTCCTTCCGGTTCCGGCAAGACAACCGCGCTGAACATGATCGCGGGATTTGAGGGACCGAGCGCCGGCAAAATCGTCATTGGAGGACGAGATGTAACGCATGTTGCTCCTAACCGGCGTGGCATCGGCATGGTGTTTCAAAAGTACGCTCTTTTTCCGCATCTGACGGTGCATCAAAACATCGCATTTCCGTTGCGCATGCGGGGCCGAGCGAACAGGACGCGGATTGCCACACGGGTCGAGGAGATGCTCGAACTCGTGCAGCTCTCAAGTTATGGGGAGCGCTACCCCCAACAATTGTCCGGCGGCCAACAGCAGCGCGTTGCATTAGCCCGAGCGCTGGCATTCGAGCCGCCTGTTCTGTTGATGGATGAACCATTGGGTGCGCTGGACAAGAAGCTGCGAGAGGCGATGCAGTTCGAAATCAAGCGCCTGCAAGAGCGGCTGGGCGCTACGGTAGTCTATGTGACGCATGATCAGGACGAGGCCCTGACCATGTCAGACCGCGTTGCGGTTATGGCCGGCGGCGAGTTGATGCAATTCGGTCCTCCCACAGAACTCTATCGGCACCCGAATTCCGCATTTGTTGCCGATTTTATCGGTCGAATGAACTTCATCGAGGGCAGTTGCCTCGAGAACGCAGGTGGCACGGCCGTGGTGCGTCTTTCCGACGACACTGTTCTCTCCATTCGTTCACAAGGTCTGCGAAATGTCGGCCCATCGGCCGGGCAAACAGTAAAGCTTGCGATACGCCCGGAGCGGGTTCGGGTTGCCAGGTGTGGTGAAGGTGGTGCGGGCTGCCTTGCGGCTGTCGTGGAGACCTGTGTCTTTGTGGGCTCTGTCCATATTGTCATGGTACGGCTGGAAAGCCGCCCGGACGTTGTGTTGCAGATACAGCTGCCGGCCGATGGAGGATTGCCATTTCACGAGCGGGATCAGGTTGACCTTCTGCTCGATGATGGAGCCATTCACTTATTTCCAGAAACGGAAAGGCATGCGGCATGAGCGGCCTTTCCGAAGTTTCGCAGGCCATGTCCGCACGCCAGCCACGATCGACTGAGGCATCCGCACGGTTTTATTCGCGTAGCGTTTCGGTCTGCTTGGTGACGCCACTTGTCGCCGCACTGGTCCTCGGGTTCGTCTATCCCGTCACCCGGCTGGTTGCGCTGAGTTTTGAGGGCGGAAGCCTTGATCACTATCGGCGGCTTGTTGCCGAGCCGCTCTATCTCGGCGTGTTGGCGAGCACGGTGAAGGTTGCATTCGTTGTGACGATTGCAAGCCTGCTTCTCGGCTTTCCCGTCGCCTATCTGATGGCGCGGTTGCGACATGGCGTTGCCATGGTGGTTGCGGCCTGCGTCTTCATACCCTTGTGGACATCGGTTCTGGTCAGGTCCTACGCGTGGGTGGTTCTTCTCCAGCGCAATGGCATCGTGAATACACTTTTGGCGGATGTCGGTATCACCGACGGACCGCTGAAGCTGATCTACACGCAGGGCGCGGTCATCGTGGCGATGACGCATGTGTTGATGCCGTTCATGATCCTGCCAATCTATTCGACATTGCGGACCTTGCCGCCCGACTATGTCAGGGCAGCGCGCAATCTTGGTGCTGGAGCGTTTCGCGCATTCATCAGTGTCACCTTGCCCCTCAGCCTGCCGGGTGTCTTTGCGGGCAGCGTCCTGTGCTTTGTCCTTGCCCTGGGCTTTTACATCACGCCGGCGTTGGTCGGCGGCCCAGGATCTATGCTGATGGCAACGTTGATCGGACAGCAGACGACTGTTCTGCTCGACTGGCCGTTCGCCGCAGCGCTTTCGACGGTGCTTTTAACCGTGACGCTCATCTTCGTCTTCCTGTTTCGAAAGACGCTCTCGCTCAGCAAGGGATTGCACAGTGTCCATTGATCTCGCACGTTCGCCAAATCGTCTGTCCGTGGTTCGCGACCATTACGCCGCGTCAGCCTTCCACGTCTTTGCCAAGACCGTCGGCATGATCACTCTGGCTGTCGTGATCGGTTGCGTCCTCTTCTTCTTGCTGCTGCCAACGCTCATCGTCATCCCCATGTCACTCAGCGAAATGGACTATATTGAGTTTCCGCCGAGCGGGTTGAGCCTCAAATGGTACCGTGCCTATTTCAGTGACCCGGACTGGATGGCGGCAACCTGGTTCAGCCTCAAGATCGCGCTTGCTACGACCGCGACGGCCACGATTACTGGCACGATGGCCGCGCTGGCGATCGTGAGAGGGCGCCTCCCCTTCAGATCGGCGCTTCAGGCTCTTGCGCTTGGGCCGATGATCGTGCCGCACATTGTCCTTGGGGTCGCACTATATCTGGTGTTCTCGCCGCTGCAGCTTACGGGCAACTTCTTCGGCTTTCTCATCGCCCATACCGTGCTTGCCACACCTTACGTGATGATAACGGTGACGGCGGCGCTGCAACGTTTCGACCCCGCGCTCGAACTGGCAGCATTGAACTGCGGGGCCAACAGGCTTGAGGCCTTCGTCCTTGTGATCTTGCCCAATATTGCACCGGGTGTGGCGGCAGGGGCTGTGTTCGCTTTTCTGGCTTCGTTCGATGAAGCGACGGTCGCGTTCTTCATCTCGGATATTGGCGGCAAGTCGATCGGACGAAAGATGTTCGAAGATATCGACTTCAACCTCACGCCGGTCATCGCCGCGGTCTCGACAGTGCTCGTGGCGGTTTCCCTCATGTTGATGGGCGCCATTCATTTGGCGAATGCCCAAAAGCGAAACTGATCACAGCGACGCTTTCCATATCCCTACCAACCCTACAAAGGAAACAGCCATGATTTCGATTCCGCTGCGTTGGACTAGAATACACGGGATAGTGCTTGCAGGCGTTTTGCCTCTGCTAACCTGGTCCTCCGGATCGCTTGCAGCTGAGCAGGTGGTCATCGCTTCGACGGGCGGTGCCTACGACCGCGCGCTGAAGGAGGCCTGGTTTGATCCCTTCACCAAGGCGACCGGGATAAAGGTCGTAACTGTCGTTGCGACAAACGCGGAAATGCGCGCCAAGGTCGCGGCAATGGTGAAGACTGGAAATGTCACCTGGGATCTTTATCTCGATGGTGAAATCCAGGCGGCATCCAAGGCACACAAGGCGGTCACCGAAGACCTGACGGATTTCTGCAAACAGTTCGCCGGAAGAAGGGATCTCGGTGCAAACGCCTGTGCAGCCGGCGGTGCACTTTTGCAATCAACAGCCACATTGCTCGCCTATCGAACTGGCGATGGAGAACCGGCGCCACAGACCTGGGCCGATATGTGGGACAGCAAGACCTTTCCGGGTGAGCGTGCATTTCCGAACTTCGATGATCCATGGCGTGTGATGGCAGCGGCATTGCTTGCCGATGGTGTCAGCCGTGAGGAGCTGTTTCCGCTTGACGTCGAGCGGGCGTTAAGAAAACTGGACGAGATCCGGCCCTCGGTTTCGGTGTGGTGGAAGACCGGCGACCAGAGTGTGCAAGGGTTTCGCAATGGCGACTATTCAGTTGGACAGATATGGCTGACGCGCGCAAAGGCGATGCAGAACGAAGGGTTGCCGATCGCCTGGTCCTACAAGGCATCGTTTTTGGTTGGAGACCGAATTGCGCTTGTCAGAGGTGCGCAAAACCGTGAGAACGCGCTGAAGCTGATGGCCTTTTGGCTGAACTCACCGAAGGCGCAGGCGCAGGCCTGCGAAGTGCTGTCGTGCACACCGCCAAGCACCGAGGCGATCGCCTTGATGTCGGAAGACGTGCGCAAGACGATGCCGCATGCAGATGAAGTCCGGGATTATATGGTTGTCCCCGATTCAGAGTGGATCAACGCCAATGCGGCGCAACTGCTGCAACGCTGGAATGAGTGGCTTCGCTAGCAGCGCCAAGCCGCAGAAATGAAACAGACAGCTCGGGTCTCTCAAGCAGATCTGAGCCGTCCGTTCGGCGTGTCGTTGATCTCTCAATGCTTGGTGACACCTCAGGGCTAACGCCGTGCTTTTCGCCATCCAGCGGCCCGCGCTTCGGCCTCACTGCAGAACCACCGTTCTCCGTAACGCGAATTGATCACGGTCTCTGAATAAAAGGTCTGACCTGGCAGGTGGTAGATCCGCTCGCCGGTATTGATGCTGACATTGCCTTTGATAGTGCAACCAGGATCGACCATCGAAAGGAGCTTCGAAGGGTCTGAAATCCACTCCTCGATCGAAGTCACGCCTGCGATGCCTGTGGCGCCTACAAGGACAAGCAGGGCCGGCGCATCTCGTAGCAGTGATCTCCGTCGCTGTGGAACTCTGCGATGCTGATGGCGCATGTCTCCCCGTGCCATCAAATTCCTAAAGTTAGAGTTGCATAATATATTAGCCATCGATCAAAAAGCAACCGCCCCAAGTAGGGACATTGACTCTTGCGATCACGAGAACATATTAGGAACATCGCAGCGGGAAGGCAGGCAGCATGAGTGACGAGGATCGACTGGCCACCGGCCAAGAAGTCCTAATTTCACCGGCGATGCGGCCGCCAACCTAAAACCTGACAGACGAACGCTCCGGGAAGGCACTCCGGACAAGGAGAAACCATGTCCGCCGCTCAGAAAACGACCCAGATCGACAACACAGATCAGACGCATGACGAATTCGCCGCGGCCCTTGCGTGGCACAATGGCGATGCCGAGGCCACCATCCGGACCCTACTGGCCGACTGCCGGCATTTACGCGAACAGCTCGCACTGGCCGAGATTTCGATGAGCCTGGGCTTCACGCGCGGGTGGCGCCCGTGCCGCGATCCGGCCGCCGCAGTTATAGAAAGCGCAAGCGCTTCAGGCTGACGACCATGCCTGAACAGAATGGCCTAACCCGTCGACAGCGCATGCATACCCTGTCCAAGGCCGAGGAGACCGGCCAGATCGTCAGGATCGACTGCATGTATTGCCGCATCACGCATCGCTATCACTGTCGCGACCTGTTGCAGCTTTGTGGTGATGTCCCGATTGACGAAATCGCACCGCACTTTCGCTGCGAGAAATGCAATCACAAGGATTATTTACGGGCAGTTTTCGAGTTGCCACGGGGAGCCGACACTGGGAAGCTCCGCATCCGGAAGCTGGTCAGGATCAAGACGGTTCGCAAGCCAGTATGGAAAGACGACTTTTTCTGAGGGGCAATGACGATGTGCAATCTCTACAATTTGACCACGAACCAGCAGGCGATCCGCGATTTCGTATCGGTCACGCATGACCTGGTCGGCAACCTCGAGCCGTCCGTTGACATCTACCCCGATCGCTTCGCGCCGATCATTCGCAACAACCAGGATCGCCGCGAACTGGCGATGGTGCGCTGGGGTATGCCGTCCTCAAGCCAGGCGCTTTTCGAGGGCGCGAAGAAGCGCGCCGACAAGCTCCGCGCTAAAGGGAAAGAGGTCGACTTCGAGGAACTGGTGAAGATGGAGCCCGATGGCGGGACCACCAATGTTCGCAACACATCCAGTAAACACTGGAAGCGTTGGCTGGGAGTGGAAAACCGCTGCGTCGTCCCCGTAACCCGCTTTGCCGAACCGGATCCAGCAAGCAAGGTCGAGGGCGGCCGCATACCAAACGCGTGGTTCGCAAGCACTGCGGACGACCCATTGATGTTCTTCGCCGGCATTTGGGTGAAGGATTGGACCAGCGTTCGCAAGATCAAGGAAGGGCTCGTCACGCTGGACCTGTACGCATTCCTGACGACGGAACCGAATGGTGTCGTTGCGCCAATCCATCAAAAGGCGATGCCGGTGCTTCTGACGACGAAGAACGAGGTCGCGACATGGCTTGCGGCTCCGTGGGAAGAAGCGCGCGCACTGCAGCGCGCCCTACCCGACGACAAGCTGAAGATCGTACAGGTGGCAGACATGCAAGCGCTTGCCAATGCAGGTTGACACCTTTCCTTGTCCACTATGAAGGTCCGGAAACCATAAACCCACCGCAGCCGACAGGAGGGACGGAGGTCAACAAGGAGCTGCCCCGACCAGCCAACTCGCATCGGGCGACGTAGGATCCTGCATGCAGCGGCGGAGTGCACAACCTAGGACTTAAGTCTGATCCATCCGGACAAAGGTCCTAGTTGCATTGCCGAATCTAAATGGTCCTGCCATTGCTGGTTGAGCGCCAACCGCACCATTGGCGCTAATGATCCCAGAGCGACGCCCCAGCCCCAAGCAACGCAGCGCTCTGGGATCACCTCGCCCGGGGCACCCTACCCCGAAATCTCGCAGAAGATCCGCCGCGAGACCGTGATCGCCCTCCGCAAGTGCATTTCGCGCTCGATTAATGCCAACACCAAGATGTTCGAGCTTAGCGTCGGTTCGCTCCTCTAACTTGGCCAGATCGGCGCGCAGGATCTCTTCGGACTTTGCCTCGGTGGTCACCATGTTCGGCGTCATCGCAGGCGCGCCGGCCGCGCTTGTATGGCCGTAGCCAGTGGTCCAGATCCCGCCTACGTCTCGATAGGCTTTCGTCTTCAGGCCTTCCCACTGCTTGACGAGCGCAAGGCCCGCCGCGTTGATGCGTCGTGTCATGGTGCTAACCCCTTTTATTTTCAGGGAAACATGCGATAGTTGATAGGCGGCAAGGCCAGGTCAGGAGAGACCGTTATGGACCTTGAAAGGATCGGCAGATCCCGATTGAAAATGCGGCTCCCAGCGCTGCGAGCGATGATCGAAGCGCAACGGAGCCCGGCCTTTCGTGCGTTATGTGAAGAATACGCACTCGCCGCCATGGCCCGAGATGACTTGATCGTTGCGCTGCGTCATGACCACGTCGATCTCGACGGTTTGAACGCCGTCCTCGCTGAAATCGAAAGAGATGTCGATCGACTGCTGCGAACATCTAACGTAAGGCAGATCTGGAAATAGCATATGGACCTTGAGAAAATCGGCCGCTCTCGATTGACGATCAAATTACCAGAGCGCCGGCAGCAATTGTCGGAGGTCCGAAGCCTTGCTTTGCGAGAACTGTGCCGAGCATATGCGAAAGCGGCGATGTTCCGTGATCGACTACGCCGATCATCCGGCGCCGATAGCACGCTCCTGAACGAATATGAGGCAATCTGCGACGAGATCGAAAAGGATGTGGATCGGTTACTTCGCATTGTCACAACAAGAATGGCCGCACGTCAGCACAGCCGCGCCGGCGGACACGTTCTTGTCCATGGTGCTTTTCCTCTTTGTTAAATGGCATGGCCGATCATCACCCCCGCGGCATGAAACCGTTGGAGCGGGCAGATGGGCTATGATTGGGATAGCGCGCGCGCCGAATGAAGGTTGCGCGATACGGTGCTGCTGTCGTTCGCAGCGTGCAATGCCGACCTTCTTTCAATTGACGAGTGGTCAGATCGAAACATTGAAGTAACGGTGACCGTGAATTCCCGCGCTCAAAAGCCGATCCGAATGCTCGATGCTGATTTCGGGTTTAAAGATGTCCTCGGCGGACACGTCGCCGCAGACACGTTCGATAGAGACGTAGAAATTGCGGGCGGTGGATCCGCGACAACGATCAGGAAGTGGCGGACGACTTTCGAACGGCTGTTAAAGTTGAAATACGATGAAGTCACCGCATACGCCTGTGTGCGGGGCGTCGTCTACGAAGACGGCACCAAAGAAGAGTTTAAGTAGGCGACTCGACTCTTCGACAAGTTGTGACATGATCCCCTAGGGAACTGGGGGAAAAATCTTGCATATCCACATTACGAAGCGGCTCGCTGCGGCCGCTGCGATGGCGCTCGCGTTGGCGAGTTGTACGACCACACAAGCAGACTTTCGCAAGGATCCAGCGCGCGTGAGCAAAGCGGCTCTCTGTCGAACCTTCATCACAAACACCGACCTTAATTTTTCGCCAGAACTCACCCATGAACTAGCGCGACGTGGCATTAGCCCCATCGAGTGCAACCAAATGGTTCAGCAGCAAAATCAGGCGGCCGCAGCACTCGTTGCGGTGGCAATTGTCGGGACTGCTGTGGCGGTCTGTGCGAACAACGACTGTGGTGGAGGCGGATACACGCCCTACTATAGGGGAAACTGCCAGTATGACTGGCAATACGATGCCGCGGGGAACAAGTGCGGTAGGCGAAGCGCTTCTTCTCGCCCAGGCGGATATTAGAACCTCGACATTAATCAACGCGCATGTTTCCCTTTGATGGAAGGTGACGCACACAAATGGAGGCTAGCATTTTCTGGTTGGTCCTATTGGTCGCAGCAGGTGCTGCTGTTTATCTATTTCAGAAATCGAAACCTTCTAAAGCTGACAAAAAACCGCAGGCTATTCTGCAGGAGTGGGGCGCCTCCGAGAACGGAAACCCGACGCAGATTTACCACGGCAAACACGTCGCGGTGTTCGAATCCGATGGTGGATGGAAATTTACCATTGGTGACCCGAACGATCGACGCGAACCGTATTTTTCCGAACCGTATGAGACTGTCGACATAGCGAAGACTGAAGCTCTACGGCACATGAACCGTCTACCCTCGCTACACCAATCGTTACCGGAGCAGCGGCGTGAAGAGCGCCGCCAAAAAGAAGAGGAGCAGCGCGAGGAGTTTGTTTCCAATGAACCGGAAATCATCGCCGCATTGGCGGCTTCCGCTGACGCGGCGGCCAACGTCACCGAACTCCGGAAGATTGAACGCAAAGCCGAAACCCAGCTTCGACACGTTGACCGTGTCGTGGGTTCTATCGCCATTTATGGCTCCGACGAGGCAATTGAGAAGGCGTTGATTGTCCAGAAGGAAGCGCGTGAGTTGTTGGAAAATATCCGCATGCGCGTCGCCGAACTGAAAGAGAAACCCAGGACTAACAAGACGGGGCCGTCCGCCAGTTAGTTTGCAGTCTCTCTTGCTCTGATGGCCTCAGTCTCCCTCTCGATCTCAGCGCAGAGCTTTGCGTCCATCGCCTTGAGGATCGCCAGCTCCTCGCGAGAGACCATATTTCCCGTGGTTTGGCACCAAGCCATGAACTCAAGGTTCGAAACACGTAGTCCAGAGAACCCCCGGCGGCTGCGACTGCCGGAGTTTCCAGAACCGTTCCCAACTGAAGGCACCGTAGTCCGCTCTTCCTTTTTGAGAACTTGGGCATATTTACGCCTTCATTGCCGAGAGGCTCTTTTTCAAGGATCTGGGCACATGACCGCCGCTATCAGCATCCTCGTCACAGTCCTTTTCGTCGTCGTTGTGCTCTATCTCGTACAGAAGCTTCCGATCGATTCGACGATGAAGCAGATGGCTCAGATCGTCATTCTGATCATCGGCGTGGTTTCGCTGCTCAACTCTCTGGGCGTCATCTGATCGGCATCCAGGCAAGGACGCGAAGCTACACAACCAACGCGCCCGGCCAAACCGGCACGAGGAACGGCCAGAGCAGCCCCTCGATCGTGGTCACAACATGTCTTGCGAGTGCGAGCACGTCCTCGATGTCTGTCGACGACGACGTGGCGTATTCGACAGATCACAGCGGCAACTGCTTGGCGCTGAAATGCGTTAGCTCGTCGAAGCAGGTCAGTGGTATCTGCGAGCCCTGCCAGTTCAGAACCGTCTTGTCGTGCTCAAGGTGAGCGAACGATACCGAGGCGCCGGCCGGGAAGTTCCACTGCTGAAGTCGGGCACGCCACCGAACCATGCCAACACCTGTGCCTCGGCTCGGGCTCCTGCCCACTTACCCATCATACCACCGGGGCTGCCCATCTCGGCTTAGCCGACGGGTGCGGCCCTTCTTGTTGTTCGCCGTAGTCCACAGCATGCCGACGGTTGCCGGGATAAGGTGAGCGTGATCCGGGTTGAACATGTCACTGTCCGGATCGATGAAGGTGTCTCTTGCCCAAGCTTCGAGTTCAGGAGCAAGCCGCGAAGGCGCATCCGTTGAAATCCTCGAGTAACTCTATCGGTAGTTGCGGTCGCATGAGATCACCACTTGCCTATGCGCTGCCGCTGAGCAAACTTGTTTCGCCGGGTGTTTTTTTGCACTGGCACAGCAACCTTGGAGGAGAATGGAATGTGGCTTGAACTTACCAGCGAGGACGGACAACCGATATTCGTCAACATGGACAACGCCACGGACTTCTACGACGGCATGGGTGATGCCCACAGGGCAGTTATTCAACTCGCTATCAGCGGTGGTCGCGTTGTGTACGTCAAGGAACGTGCCAGCGACATCATGAATATGATGGTAGAGGAACGACGTCGCCTCGCCTGAGGGCAGAAATTTAGACATCGGGGAACCGGGCCACGGGTCCGGCTCCCTAACCAGGTATGTGGGATCAGGGCCGCATTCGGCCGTCGGCGAGACTGAGGCCGTGGCTGTCGTAGCTTTCGCGGTAGACCGGCCTGAGCGAGCCGACGACGCGATAGGCGGCGATGCCGAGGCCCTGAAGCGAGTGCCTGGTGACGCTGGCGCCGTACCGGACGACGGCGAGTGCGAAGGATGCGACAATCGTCGCGACCGCCGCGAAGATGTCGGCGATCACGAACAAGCGGTGGAATCCGTAATGGTGTGCGAAGTGCAGGCGCATGCTGGTTCCTATCCGCTGGGGGATTACTCGGCGGGCGTGAAGTTGAGGTAATAAGACTTGCCCGGCTCGTACTGGATTGCAGCGTCTGGATTGTCGACGTTCATCCGATGCTCACCCCAAGGGGTCACCTTCGTAAAGCGCCCGTCCTCGGACTGGATGTCTTCGGAATAGACGGTGTGAAGGAACACAGTTGTGCCTTCCTTGCCGCTACACATGAATTTTGCGCGTACTCGTGCCGTCGTCGGCCTTCTCCTTCGTTATACCCGATACCGCCGGGCACGGATCTGGTTACGGCGACAGGGTTCGAACCTGCGACACACTCCAACTTATGAGGCTGGCGAGCTACCGGGCTGCTCTACGCCGACGTATGGAAATCGCTGGTTGAACGGTTAGAGTGCAAATCTGCAGCACAACAGTTCGGGGTTTCCAATGACTGATTCAAAACCGGTGATTTTAGACCAGGTCTTGGCCGATTTGATCGGTGACGAAATTGCTAACCGTCATGCAAACGAACTTCGCGCCGTGCTCTCAACTGGTAACGAGATCACTATGCACGGGAAGTTCACCATCGGTCGGGACTTCATCATTTACAGAACTGCGAAGGATGCTAACGGCAGATGGGCGATGACGCCCTTTTCGCACATCGTGCAGTTGATTATTTGACGCGCTCGCAAGCAAGAACGTGGTACACTTCCCACGTTGCCATGCGGCGACAGGACACTTCAAACCCGCCCGTACCGCACGGACCGCGACGCCTCGATTAAGGCGCTTGCGCGTCTCCTTGCCAGAAATACTCGACCTGACACGGCGACGAATGCTGAACCTGCATTCACAGCGCTCCAACTATGGAGGAAAGCGCCATGTCAAATCGTCTTGTTTTCTCTCTGTTCGTCGTCTCGATGAGCATCCTGCTGGTCTGGGCATTTAGACCTGCGACGCCAATGTTCACAGGGTCGTCGCAGACAAATCAGTCTGATACCCAAACTCAGTGACGCAAATGAAGGCGATCACCCAACGAAGAGACTGCGGTCAGTGGGTGGTCGCCTTCTGCCACGAATTTCTCACATTCTGAGCCTGAAATGAGTGATGAACAAATCCGGCCTCATCTTCATCGTGCTGCTATGCATCCTCGTTGGGATCGTACTTAGCCTCATGGCGTTCAAAGAGGATTTCGGATCAGAGACAGCCCCGACACCACCAATCACCCGTTGAACTGGAAACAGTCGAGCCGCCATATTCCATAGGCGGCAATCATCGGGTGACCGCTCCTTTGCTTGTCGTAACTGTTGAGGCTATGCCTCGAAAATCTGATAGTTCGCCCAGACACTTCGAGATATTTCATCCTCGGTCGCCCATTCGGCATCGGAATCGTTGAGTAGCGTTAGAAACCCGCTCTTGCCCTCGATTTCTTCTGGCGATCGATAACCCTGCTCGCACTCCTCGCAGTGTCCGTAGACATCTCCGGTTTCGCTCTCGCGAAAGAGAAAGAGCCGGCCGTTATAACAGCTCGGGCATTTGCCTGCGTGAAATTGCATCATGACGCCTCGTGCTCACTCACGTCGCCGGGGCGGAAAAAGGCGACCGAAGCCGCTAATTTCATTGGTGCCCCACCAGCTTGTTTACCGTCTGGCGGGGGCCGGAGCTATAGTCGCTCCGACTCTTGCTCTATTGCCGACTAAGCGGCTATCCGATTGCAGGCCCGGGAATTGATCCCGGTTCTTCGCACGCGGCTTACCATTTGCCCTGCCTGCGGAAATTGTTACCGGATTCATCCACCTCTCCGGCGGGAGGAAAAGGTCTCGCCACTACTAATGGCGCTGAATATGAAATGGAAAAAGGGCGGTCAGTGCCGCCCTTGTTTTGCTATGCAGCCTTGGAACGCGCCGAGGTCTTGTTAATCGATGTGACCGCCAAGTTGGTGAGCTTGTTGTTCGTCGCTTTCTCCTGGTCGAGGATCTCGCTAAGAAGCTTGTGCGCCTCATCATGGCCGAGGTCCTTGGCCCATTCACGAAGCGAGCCATAGCGGGCGATCTCGTAGTGCTCGACAGCTTGGCAAGCGGCCAGAAGTCCCGCGTCCAGCGCGGTCCCTTCCGCCTCTTTTATTAAACCGTCGGCCTCCTTGATGAGACCCTCGATGGCGTCGCATTTTTCGCCGGATGCCGTCTTGCCGATTGACTTGAAGACCTGCTCCAACTTCTTGATCTGCTCTTTCGTTTCCGAAAGATGCTCCTCGGCCGCCTTCTTGAGATCCGCGTTATTCGCGGCCTTTGCGACCTTTGGAAGCGCCCTAGTGATGGCGTTCTCAGCGAAATAAACATCCTGCAGCGTATGTTCGAAAATATCAGACAGCGATTTCATCAATTCTCTCCTTGGCAAATGAATGCAGGGGAGAAAGCTTCCTGCGGCGGAATCGTTCCAGTTCGTGTGTCTAAAATACCGGACACGCGGACGACGGGCCGCAAGGGGTCCGCACGAATAGCAAGGAAACGGAAGAGCTCGTCTTTATGCAAGAAAAAAGGCCGGGGCGAAACCGCACCGACCTTCCTCATCATCGCTTACCAACCAGTGCCAGTACATCCGTGGTCAAAAGTCTAAAGCGATGAGGCATTTGCGAGCGGCGAAACTTTCAGCGCTCATAACCAATGCCGATGGCGGGTATATAGGGGGCCAATGTGTTCCAAACAAGTTCGTAACCATTTCGAGGTGTCGCGTACCGTTGAACCGTGGAAATACGACACCTGCCGTATGTCACTGGTTCGTCGATAGTCCTAGGCCAAGACTCCCGCATCCTTGGCGGGTGGCTCGAACCTAGGAGACTACCAATGAAGTTCATTATCGCCGGAGTGGCATCGCTCGCGGCGAGGAAGCAACCTACCAGATCAAACTGGCAGCTGGCCCCCAACGAAGCCGCGGCTTCACCTCCGAGGACAACTCAAGTGGCCAGAATAGAAGCGGGAAGACCACGTACAGCAAGTGAATGGAAAAGGGCGTCGGCCGCCCTGAGGATCTGTCTTCGTATTCTTGCGCAGAATCTGACTCGCAAGCCGTGACCTGCGGTCAAACTCGACCTCAGCGTCGACCTCGGCCGCCCTTACCTTGAGGATATCCATGATATCGATCGCAAGAGGGCGACCATCGACGGCTTTGTTGCCAGCGACACCAGGCATCGCCTCGAGTAAAGCGACCAGCGCCCTTGCAACGGGGCAGCGCATACCCGGCGAAAAGGCGGGCGTCACGGCTCCCCTCGCCGTAGGGCGGTTGGTGATGACGGCGTCCGAAATCGCCCAAGACCCGTAAGGCTTCAGGAAGTCGAAAATCTCGTCATGCTGGCGACCGTAGGGCTATGTCAGACGTGTTCACCACGCGGCTTGCTCTGCCAGAACATCGGCCATGAGGTGGTTTCCTGCCGCCGGAAAACGTCGAGACCATCCACCAGGGAAGCGCTCGAGAAGCTCGGTGCCCCATGGTTCCGTCTGGTAGAGATCGTTCTCGACCCGGTTGTAGTTGGATGCAACTACCGTCACGCTTCGTCTCCCTCGCGGAACAAAAACGGCGCGGGATTAGTTGGCCTCCGAAAGGAGACCACCATGAGCACGATACCTACGGAACCGATCCCAAAGCCCCCTCCAGAGCTGCCGCCAGGCCTGCCGCCGGACCTGCCTCAGCCACCGATTGAGGAACCCGAGCCTGACGTCCTTCCCGACGAGATTCCCAACCCGAATCCGGATGAAAATGACAAGCCGCCAAAGCACCTGAAATAGCATCGTCATGCAGCCGCCCTCGCCTTGAAGATGCTGCTGACGGCGTCGAGCATGGCGATGCCCCGCATCTTGTTTTCTATCTCAGCGTCGGGGCGCGGGAACTTGGAGCGCGAGCCTGGTCATCCAACCAGTGAACTTCTGGCGCTTTTGTGCTTCGGCCTATTCAATGAGTTCGGCGTAGGTGATTTTCATGCGGCGCCCTTCTGCACTGCCAGGTACAGCGCAATGCGCGGGGACGAGCGCGCACGCGACCGGGGGCGACACGGAGTTGCCGACGCAGGACACCTGCACGGATTTGGAAAACAAGCGCCAGACCGACCCCAAGCCTGATAGTCATGAGCACCGGCGAGGACGCAATCCGGTGGGAAGGCCCCTCCCGCGGCGTCAGCATCCGCATGGCGATATCGACGATGACGAAGGTAGCGCCCGAGACCTCGACCGTGACGAACTCGCGATCGTCCCGAAAGCCCGTGTGCCCGCATGAAATTGGCGACCTCGCGAGCCCGCTCAGCCTACCGTAGCGTGAACGGCGGCGCAGTGACGGTCGCCTCGACATGACCATCACGGTCCTTCGTGATGGTTCGCGTCGGTTCCGTTTCCGGCTGGCAGTCACCCGTGCCGTAGTGGGCCTGCATGTACGGCGTCACCGTCTGGGCGTCGACGAGCTTCGTGAGGTTTACCTGCTGGCCGTCTTCCTGCTTGCTCAAGCAAATTGGGTCAACAGGACCGATGACGACATGTGGCGCGACGTGCTCGACGAGGCCTATCGGCGCGGCTGGACTGACAGGCGCGTTAAGATCGAAGGCGAGTCGTTAAATTAGCCAAGCCTTGCAGAAAGAAATGACCGCCCTAACATCTTCTGCAGGAGGAAACGCCATGCCGAAAATCGCCGGGCCAAGACACCCGAAATCTCACCCCGATCGTGACCTGCAATGCCAGGAGGCGATCACTGATGAATTCCAGTTTTTGATCGAAAGGATCGAGGCGGCAGGATGGTCGCCCGAAGAGGCCTCATCAGCGTTGATCGAACTGGCCGAAAACCACTATCTCTCGATCAATGCGGAGGCAGAAATGTTTGAGCTTGGCGCCGGCGTCGTGCTGATAGCCCCAAAGCCGCATTGATTGGGTGGAGGCTATCAAAATGCCCGGCACCACATGGCGAAAAGGCGACATGCCGGAGGATGGATCCGTAATCTTTGTCCGCGTCGTGCGCCCCTATCGGTTCAAAATCTACAAATCGAATAGCGAGGAATTTCGACACGGCAAGAAGGGTCGATGGCAGCAAATGAATGAGTTTGGTGGTTGGGACAATTGCGAGCCACCTACCGGCTTCGAATGGTCGATTGAGCTCCCCGATTCAGCGCTCCCCTTTTTGAGTTATGCGGAGAGCCTCCCCAAATCTGGTCGTTGACTCTCTGCCTTAATGAGAACATTTGTAGAACACATTTACTCAGAAGGCATTGAGCATGAGCGACGAGGTTGGCGCTACCAAGAGAGCGGAAAGCGGCCTGGTCGAGCACCTTTGCGAACCTCCCTGCTGCATGAAGTGAGACGCGTTCGGCTATGCCCACGGACGGTCGGCGCCAAACTGGTATTGCTTCGAACATAGGATCGAATGGCCACCAGCCAAGCGATCCTGACCCGCGGCGCTAGGCGGGCGCCAATCTCAGACATGCAGCACAACTCTTCTCGATCGACGATCGGGCACTGAATAATGCTATCTGGAGTTCAGCCGTGACCGACCACGCCAAACTATCCTCATTCGTCGCCATCCATCTGGCGGTGATAGACCAATCGACCAAACGCCGCTTCGCAGGAACAGGCGTTTCGCGCCGCCGCGAACAGGACAGCGCCCGCTCAATTGCTGAGGAACTCGTCAGGCATATCCGCATCAACCACCGTATCGAGCGCGCCGGAACTGAGGTCGACGATGCCGAAGTTGTCGCGCTCGTCGCGGCCGAACTTTGGAAGCTGCCTAACGCAGTAGCGAAAGACCTCGTCGCCATTGACGCCAACAGGAAAGAGGTCGCCCGTACAGCCATCGTCAACGCGCTGGTCGAAGCATTGACCCGGAGCTGCGAATTCACGTTCCTTCAACCCGAGTATCGGGGCATGGGGCCGTCGATCTACAAGGCGCCCAATGTTGGCCCACGTCGATAGCGCCTGAAAGGCTTGTCTATGGGAAGGAACAATCCTCTTAGAGCCGCGTTTTTTCCGGACATGCCACGTGACAGCAGGCAGTCCCCCCGCAGCCACTGTCGAACTCTCGGGCCCCTCCCGCAGGGGCCTATTTTTGTAGCTCGAAGACATCGACTTTATCGGCCAGTTCGCGCAGCCCTTTGAACGACGGATGACGGAGCTTCCCGTCGCTGCTCCATGACCGGTCCATCTTTAACCGTTTGCACCTTTCTAGCAGCATGGTGGCAACACGTTCCCGACAAGGTGTGCCAGCGTGGTTTTATCGAGAGCCGCGTAAAAGAGAAATCAGGGCTGCCCTGCTCGATGCAGCAAATATGATCTGGACGTTGCGGATTATCCTGGATGGGAAGGAATGAAGCTTCCCATGTTTGAACAAGAGTCCCCTCCGCCTGAGCTAGTTCGAAAAGGCTAAGGGCAAATCGCTCCGTTTTGAAGTAACTTTAGCCCCTACTAAAATTGGAGAGGATCCCGCAATGCCGAACTATATCGCATGCGCCCTAGCTTTCCTCACATACTTTTCGTGCACCGCCTCCTATGCTCAGACAACCTTCCAGGTCCCAGGACACCCATTTCGCTCGACTGTGAATTGTGTTCGCGAGGCGCCAATTGGCAAGTTCGACCGCAAGTGCGACATTCCACTAACCGGCTGGCGCTGCGCCGAAGGTCTGTGGCTTCCGATTGTCCAGAGCGGCCTCTAGGTCGCTAGAGGTCCCAGGGCGCACGCCCCTGTCCCAAGCAAAGCAACACTCTGGGATCACATCGATCGGCACGGCCTGGCGCGATGGTTCGGCACAACTCAGTCGATCGTGGCACGTGGTCGACGCATGCGTTGTAAGCAGTGCAGCAACAACAACGGTAACGTGATCCGGGTGCGAAAACACCGACGGTGATTGTCGACCGCAGCGATGGAACATTGTTGTCGCACCCGAGTTATAAGAGCACCCCAACGTATCAGCTCCAAGGCCCCTCTTCCCCGGGTCTATTTTTTGAGCTCGAAGACATCAACGTTCTCGGCCAGCTCGCGCAGGCCTTCGAACGATGGATGCCGTAACTTCCCTTCGCTGGTGATCTCGGTATAGGTGATCGGCGACAAATGCCGGCTCACAGAAAACCGCGTTCTTGCGCTTGAGCGCGACCGGCGGCATGTCCGACAATTGCTTGCGAAGGTCGCGGGCCATTTTGTCCGTAAAGCCTGTTCCGACCCCGCCTACATAGACCAGCTCGTTGCCTCGCCTCGCCGTAAGCAGCAACCGCGAAATCGCGCCGGCCACCTTCGTCGATGGCTCACATCCGACGACTACGAAGCCGTCGCTCTGGATGCACTTCAGCTTTACCCAATCGCCGTTGTGAAGCAGGCACCTTGGTCGAGAACCGTGGGCGGGTACTTTAGCCAGAGCCATAAGGCACGCACGCCAAACAGAGTGACGATACATTAGCAATCGGAACAATGCCTTACCGCACGCGTTTTTAAGTGCATAAGCGTTGGTGTATTGTGGAGGCAACCCAACGTGGGCTCCGGACGGTCTGGCTACTCTCCAACCCAAAGACCGTCTGGATCTCCCTCCACGATTCCAGTGTAATCCCCCCAGCAACGGCGCATACTCTATGCGGGGCAAACATCGGCCCTGTTCTCCCCTGGGCCGGCTGGGATTAGGGCTATGGGTAAAGCGGTTGGATCTCGCACAGGGATTGTAACGCCTGACGACGTCAAGCAGATCGAATGTGTCTTCCGGGAAATGGTCCAGGAAAGGCACCTCGCCTTTGATAGCGATGAAGCCGTTACGCTCGCGGCGCACCTGATCAGCCTTTTTCAAAGCGGCATCCACGACCACGATGCGCTCAAGCAAATGGCTGGTTAATTGGGAGGGTGGCTGCCTGACCCGGCGGGACAACTGGAAAAGAGCGGCCTTCTTTTGGGGCTCTGCGGGAAGACCGCTAGCAATCTCAGCAACGACTAAATATCGAACTAAATCTGATGATTGGCGAGAACAATTCGCATTTAAGGAAAGGAGCGGCTAAGGAGTCGTCTCGTTTCCGCTGTCGTTCCCGCGGCGCCTTTTATAAGCGCCGCTTCTCTGTGGGCTCTGAGCCGGATTCCCCGCTACCAGCAGCAGTTCGACGCACGCAAATCTCAACTTTTGCTCACTTGGAGCCAATTAAAGATTTCGCTATCTTTCTCTCTTCGGTGAAGGCGGTAGCTCAAGAAGGGAGGTCTAAATGGCTATTCACTTTGACCAGTCAGGTTTTGAACTCGCACCCGAACAGCTCGATACACTTCAAAGGATATTCGATCGCATTTGCTTCGAAACGAGGATCCCGCGCCAAGACATCCGCGCTGGCCGCCTCGCAAAATTCCTGATGGATGAATTTAGGTTCGGCAATACGGATGAGTTGGCGTTAACAGAGTGCGGTCGCTGGTTCTGTAGGCGGGCGAGCCCAACACGTCGAATTCAGAGCGAACAGCAACCGACCAGTATGCTGCACTAGGCGATGTGTTGCTCAACACCGCAGAGTGACGCGCTGCCCCACTCTCGGCCCTCGACTGGGATCACACTACGCCAGGCATACTCCGGTCAGCGTGGCCGCGCAACGGCCACGCCGTCATCGAGATGCCCCAGAGACAGCTGAAAATATTCCGCATCCGAGGCCCGATCCGATATGCATGTGCTCGTTAATTCAGCGCCGGCGTCGGTCCCCAGACCTCGCGATAGAATCGGAAGTCGGCACGTTCATGTCCGTGCTGCGAGCAGCAGGCGACGGGACTTATCGAGACCAAACATGTCGCCATAGCGATCGAGCGCGACCATGACGGAGGTGAAGTTGCTTGCATTGACCGCCCTTTCGCGGCCGAGCGAATTTTCTGCACAGATATGGCGCCATTCGGATTCCTTTTTATTGGATGCTGGCCATTTTCCGACCGGGCTTGCACCGTGAACCACTCAAAACGGGGGACTCTCATGGCTCCAGGACGAGGAGAAATGGTCGAACTGCATGAACGCCGTGGCTCTCATCGCCTCGGGCGCGCCCGCGCAGGCGGACACGACGGTGTGCTTGGGAAATGTGTGTATTGTCACTTCCAGGGACGGCACCAACCATGAAAGGTCTCTGAGCGACATCAATGAAGAAGCGAGAAAGGAATCGCTTGAGAACATTCGAGACCATTGATTGTTGTGTGGCAGACGATGCCTCCACTTGCCTGAGAGCAAAACTCACGCTGCAGCGCCTTTTCTACTAAACGCATGCTCCTTGATGCCTTCCCGCCGCTAGACGAGCGCGAGGCCCGCCGCATTGATGCGCCGGCTCATGTTGCTCCTCTCGGCGCGATACGCGTTGAGTCTAAGGTATGTGGATGACGCTTTAGCCCCGTTGGGAATAAACTAACAACGCTTGACAAAGCACGGCATTGGCCGTTCAACTCGGTTCATTCACCAGGGGAGTCCCGACAAGGGGCTGAGATATTGCTGGGCGGATCGGCTCTTTCGACCGCAGCGCAATGACCCGTTGAACCTGATCCAGTTCATGCTGGCGTAGGGACGGTGGGAACGACGGCAGTTGCGACAGCTCCTTTGCGATCGCGTGGACGTGTCTCTATCTTTCCAGCGCCAAGATCTGGGTCTCCAAACGTCAAGGTTGGAGCCGACCAATGGTTTTTTCAGATGTCGTACACGAGCCAAACCGCGGACATAGACGGCAACATCGACGCCCGTTAGCGGTGCGGCGCATGGATGAATGGCCCTACAGCTCCGGCCAGGTAACAGCTCGAACGGCTGCCAAATGAGGCAGGTGCTGATCAACGGAGCGGGTGTCATCGGCCTTGTCACCGCATACGAACTGGCGCGACGCGGCATTGAGGTCGACGTCTTCGAACGTTCAAAACGGATTGGCGCCGGCGCATCCTGGTTTGCGGGCGGCATGCTGGCGCCCTGGTGTGAGCGCGAAAGTGCCGACGAGAAAGTCGAACGCGTCGGCGCGACAGCCATCGAGTGGTGGAAGACGGCGCTGCCCGACAAGGTCGTGCAAGAGGGGACACTTGTCGTCGCCGCCGCGCGCGATACACGCGAGCTCGATCGCTTCGCGGCGCGAACCAAAGGGCACAGATGGCTTGATGCAGACCAGATAGCCGAACTGGAACCCGATCTCGCCGGCCGTTTTTCTCGTGCACTCCACTTCCCGAGGGAAGCGCATCTCGATCCGAGAGAGGCGCTGCCTTCACTCCATGACACATTAATGGCCATGGGGGTGCGTTTTCATTTCGGCCAGGCGACCGATGCCACCGTCGATCGCCGTGTCGATTCGCATATTGACTGCACAGGCCCTGCCAGGCTCCCGGATGACGCGGCACTGCGGGGCGTGCGTGGCGAGATGCTCTATCTGCGCACCGGCGACATTCAACTGTCGCGTCCAGTGCGCTTCCTGCATCCTCGACACCCCATCTATGTCGTTCCACGCCGCCAGGGCGTCTTCATGGTCGGGGCAACAATGATAGAGAGCGAATTGTCCGGTCCTATCACTGCACGGTCGCTGATGGAGCTCTTAAACGCAGCCTACGCCCTGCACCCGGCCTTCGGCGAAGCGCAGATCACCGAAACCGGAACTGGCATTCGCCCCGCCTACCCCGACAATCTGCCAAGGATCACGAAAAGCGGTTCGATCTATTCCGTGAACGGTATGTATCGGCATGGTTTCCTGCTCTCGCCGGCTCTTGCGCACGACGTTGCCGAACTTCTGCTCAACCCGGACCACAGATCGGAGTTCTATGATGAACCTTAACGTCAATGGCGAAGAGCACGAGGTCGCCTGCTCGACGCTCGCCGAACTGATGGCTGCACTCGACTATGAAGGAAGCTGGCTGGCGACCGCTGTCAACGGCGAACTCGTTCACGCGGCCGACCGCGATCGATGGCGCTTAGGCGATCATGATCGCATCGAAATTCTCTCGCCGATGAAAGGTGGCTGAACATGCTGCAAGTCTACGACACGGAAATCACCTCTCGACTGCTTCTGGGAACAGCGGGCTATCCATCTCCAGCCGTGCTTTCGGACGCCGTGCGGGCTTCAGGGACACAAATCATCACGGTCTCGTTGAGGAGAGAGACGGCCGGCGGCAAAGCGGGAGGTGCGTTTTTCGAACTGATCCGCGAGCTCGGGACGAAAATACTGCCGAACACCGCCGGCTGCCACACCACCAAGGAGGCGGTGCTCACTGCCAAGATGGCGCGCGAGGTTTTCAAGACGAACTGGATCAAGCTCGAAGTGATCGGCAATCACGACACATTGCAGCCGGATGTGTTCTCGCTGGTCGAAGCCGCACGGATCCTTTCGAACGAAGGCTTCGAGGTCTTTCCCTATACAACCGACGATCTGGTTGTCGCCGAGCGCCTGCTGGAAGCTGGCTGCCGCGTGTTGATGCCCTGGTGCGCTCCGATCGGCAGTGCCATGGGGCCGCAAAATCCGTCCGCCTTGCGGTCGATGCGCGCGCATTTCCCGGACGTGCCTCTGATTGTCGATGCGGGCATCGGCCGCCCTTCGCATGCAACGACAGTGATGGAGCTCGGTTTCGATGCCGTGCTCCTGAATACCGCGGTGGCCGGCGCGGGAAATCCGGCCGTGATGGCATCGGGTTTTGCCAAGGCGATCGAGGCCGGTCGGCTGGCTTTTGAAGCCGGCATGCTCGAACCGCGAGACCTGGCAGTCCCCTCCACCCCGGTGATCGGAAAGGCAGTCTTCTCATGAAGCTCGATCCCTTCTACCTCATTGTCGACAGCGCGAATTGGGTCGAACGCCTCGTTCCAATTGGAGTGAGGCTGGTCCAGCTTCGCATCAAGGAAAGACCCGATAGCGAGGTTCGTAGCGATATCCGCATCGCCAGAACCATATGCGACAGACACGGCTGCCAACTTGTCGTCAACGACCATTGGCGCATCGCGATCGACGAAGGCTGCGATTTCGTTCATCTCGGTCAGGAAGATCTGGCGCAAGCTGACGTGGCCGCCATTCGTCGGGCCGGACTGAAGCTCGGCATCAGCACACATGACGAGGCCGAACTCGATATGGCGCTGTCAGTCGCGCCCGACTATGTCGCGCTGGGCCCGGTCTATCCGACCATTCTCAAGAAGATGAAGTGGGAGCCGCAGGGGCTTGCCCGCCTCACCACTTGGAAGAAGAAAATCGGATCGACCCCGCTGGTTGCGATCGGTGGACTGAACCTTGAACGTATCGATGGCGTTCTCACACATGGCGCGGAGTGTGCCGCGGTCGTGACCGACATTACACGTAGCCAGGATCCCGAGGGCAGAACAAGGCAATGGATCGCTGCGACGTCACGGTGGCGCATTGCGCCAGCTTGAACGAGATCTTCGTTTCCCAGCCGGCGACCACGGCCGAGCACCGTCCCCAGATGAGCCTCACCCTCAGAAAAGCCGCAACAACGGAAAATCGGCCGAATATAGATGCCTAGAAGAGCCTCGCGAGGCTAACGTGTGACGGCGTAGTCACCGACGATCCTTGTTTCGCAAGGATCGTCAAGGTATATAGAAACCTGAAGGTGCTGTGGTCGAGGAAGATGTCTATTGTTGCAGTAAAGGTTTTGTCGACTGTCAACGCCCCTTATGGGACGAAGCTTTCGGCTGAGCAATTGGCATCCAAGATTTCCGATCCTGCCAGCGCAGTCAATTTCGATGCGTCGGCGTTCTCCTTTTTTTCCGAGGTAGACGAGAACCTTCAGATCTCGTTCCTCGGCGAAATGCACGTTGATCCGGCGATCGCTTCCGACTTAGCACGGAAGTTCTCGGCACTTGCCGGTTACCCGCTTCCTTTGGCGCGGGCGGCATAGTTGGTCGAACACCCAGCCAGCAGATGGGGGGACCTGTTTGACCACGCTGGCCGCATTATCGATCAGGCAAGCTCCCAACTCACATTGATCGACAATTGGACTTTTGGAGGCGGTACCGCCCTGATGCTCCAGATCAATCATCGCGAGAGCTTTGATGTCGACATCTTCATCGATGATCCGCAGCTTCTGCCATACCTGAACCCGAAGACACAGGGCTACGCGCTCGACATCAACCCTGACGGCTATCAGTCCGATGGATCAAGAACATTGAAGATCGTCTTCGAGAATGTCGGCGAAATCGACTTTATCTGCGCGCCCAGCCTGACTGACAACCCGACGGTGAAAGCGGAGGTGCGCGGTCGCGACGTCCTGCTTGAGACCCCTGGCGAAATCATCGCAAAGAAAATATTTTACCGCGGGGCCACGATGCAGCCCCGCGACATGTTCGACATCGCCTGCGTCGTGAAGACTCACGGTGTCGAGTATCTCAATGAGGCCCTTACGCCCTTCGGAGACAAATGCGAGAAGGCTCTAAAAGTCGCTCGCCAGATGAACCCGCAGTTCGCGGAGACCATCATGACAAGACTTTTGTACCGTGAAGGCTTTTCCGAGATTCCACGCCTGGGACAGGCAATGACGATCAAACTCCTGGAAGCCATCTGCGCCCATTCGACCGGCGCAAAAGTCTAGCATGAGCCCATCCAAGTCACAAACCGCCACTTTGGGCGCTACTAAGGCTCCCGGACTGAAGCGCCATTTGCTCGCAACAACGCCATCAACACTGGTCCGAGCGAAAACTCCCCTCGCCGCGCCTTTGCCGTCAGATAGCACAGACAACCGCCGGCCGAGTTGATGTAGCCTGCCTTCTCGAGAATGCAGGCCATCGTTCCGGCGACGCTTTCCGGTCCGATCGCCTCACAAGCATCCTGATAGAAAAGACAAGTCCAAGGTCGCTTCCGATGCAGGCTTAACAGTACTGAGCCTGATGCCTTGCCGGCTGGGCATCTCTGCGAAACTGGCTCCGTGCGCGCGATGTGCCCACGCTGGCCATGCTGCTCGACCAGAAAAGGATGAGCGTACCAGGCGGCGGCCGCCAAGGCGGCCAGAGCCCGTTCGCGCGCGGCTTGACCGGTTAAAAGGGTCGCCGCAGGAGGTTCAGCGCAAGCGCCGGCCGCAGGCCGGGAACCGGGACCGACTACCCCCGGCAAGCCGCTCCGCACTTCTCAAGGCATTTCACGCTTCGCGACCAAGCGCCCACGCCCCGGCAGAGCCGACGACATCGCGATATCCTTGGCGCCGTTCCACAATGCGCTGAGACTGAACGTTAAGCGTCGGCATTATCAGCCAAAATCGAGGCGCAACGATCTCGCCCCAATCGTGCAGATTTTGCTGGGATTTCCTCCGGGCTCGGTGAAGAGAACACGGCACGTCATGGTTAAGTGGAATACGCGTTCTATTGTCATATTTTCGTTGCATATTCATTTCATTTCGCTTTTACTACTTTTTGGTTTCGCAACGAAGGTTGTGCAAGCTTCGATCGTGGAGGATCGATTTCGCCGGGTGTGCCAAATGCCCTGGCTTTTGAGAAATGGGAGGAATCATGTTCAGACATTTGAACTGGACCGCTGTGGTCGCGTCCGCATTTTCAGCCGGCCTTGCTTCAAACGCATTGGCCGCTACCGAGCTTTCTTGGTGGCACGCCATGACCGGCGCCAACAACGAAGTCGTCGACAAGCTGGCAAAGGAATTCAACGACAGCCAGACCGCCTACAAGGTCGTGCCCGTCTTCAAAGGAACCTACCCGGAAACGTTGAACGCCGGCATTGCCGCGTTCCGCTCCAAGCAGGCGCCCGCCATCCTGCAGGTCTTCGATGCAGGCAGCGGTGTGATGCTGGGCGCCGAAGGAGCGATCCTGCCGGTGGCCGAGGTGCTCCAGAAGGGAGGTTACGAATTCAACAAGGATCAATACCTGCCGGGCATCGTCGCTTATTATTCGAAGGCGGACGGTACGATGCTGTCCTTCCCTTATAATTCGTCGTCGCCGATCCTCTATTACAACAAGGACGCGTTTACGAAGGCCGGCCTCGATGCGGAGAACCCGCCGAAGACTTGGCCGGAGGTGTTCGACGCGGCCAAGAAGATCAAGGCGAGCGGCGCTTCGGCCTGCGGCTTCACCTCCACCTGGCTCACCTGGATCCAGACCGAAAACTTCGCAGCCTGGAACAACGTGCCATACGGGACCAACGAGAATGGCCTTGCCGGCCCCGACGTCGAACTGAAGGTCGACGCACCGCTGTTCGTCAAGCATTTCCAGGCGATAGCCGATCTCGCAAAGGACGGTACGTTCCGTTATGGCGGCCGCACCTCGGAAGCAAAGCAGCTCTTCACATCAGGTGAATGCGCCATTCTGACAGAATCATCCGGTGGCCTCGGCGACATCATCAAGTCGGGTATCAAATACGGTATTGGCCAGTTGCCCTATTACGAGGGCAGCGGTCCGCAGAATACGATCCCGGGCGGCGCAAGCCTCTGGGTGTTCGGCGGAAAATCCGACGATGAATACAAGGGCATCGCCGAGTTCTTTAATTTCCTGTCGAAGACAGAAATCCAGGCACGCCTGCATCAGGTCTCGGGCTATCTGCCTGTTACCCTCGCCGCCTATGAGGAAACCAAGAAGTCGGGATTCTATGAAAAGAACCCCGGCCGTGAAACGCCGATTCTGCAGATGATGGGCAAGGCGCCAACGGAAAACTCCAAGGGTGTGCGGCTCGTCAATCTTCCGCAGGTGAGAGACATCCTCAACGAAGAGTTCGAGGCGATGCTCGCCGGGCAGAAGGATGCGCAAGCGGCCCTGACCGAAGGCACCAAGAAGGCGAACGCCGCAATCGCGGCAGCCATCGGAAACTAACGATGCAATAGCAGGACTGCCCCGGGCGTGAACCGGGGCAGTCCATCTCCTCGCGCAAAGAAGGGGGTCGCTTTGCAGCCTGTCGTCTTTCCCAATAAAATACTGCCTTATCTCCTGCTCGCACCGCAGATCGTGCTCACGGTCATCTTCTTCTTTTGGCCTGCGAGCCAGGCGCTTTATCAATCCGTGCTTCGCGAGGATCCGTTCGGGCTCAAGTCCGGCTTCGTCGGCCTTGCCAACTTTCGCGCCGTTCTGGCAAACCCGGACTACCTGCATTCGCTGAAGGTCACGGTGGTCTTCAGCCTGGCGACGGCGTTGCTCTCGATGGCTGTCGCTCTGTTGTTGGCAACGGCGGCAGACCGTGTCGTTCGCGGCCGAAACATCTACCGCACGCTTCTGATCTGGCCCTATGCCGTTGCACCTGCAGTGGCCGGCATGCTGTGGCTCTTCATGTTCAATCCCGCGATGGGGACATTTGCCTATATTTTGCGGCGCAACGGCTTTGCCTGGGATCCGCTTCTAAACGGCGACCAGGCCATGGCGTTGGTGATCGTCGCGGCTGCCTGGAAGCAGATCAGCTACAATTTCCTCTTCTTCGTCGCCGGTCTGCAGGCGATCCCGAAATCGCTGATCGAGGCTGCATCGATTGATGGCGCGCGCGGAGCGCGGCGTTTCTGGACGATCGTCTTCCCGCTTTTGGCACCGACCACCTTCTTCCTGCTCGTGGTCAACACCGTCTACGCCTTCTTCGACACTTTCGGCATCATCCATGCTGTCACCGGCGGCGGACCAGCGAAGGCGACGGAAACCCTCGTCTACAAGGTCTACAATGATGGCTTCGTCAATCTCGACCTCGGCAGTTCCGCCGCGCAATCGGTCATTCTCATGGTCATCGTCGTCGCACTGACGGCGTTCCAATTCCGCTTCGTCGAGAAGCGGGTTCACTACTCATGAGGCGCGCCGATGATTGAAAAACGTCCCATCGCCAATTTCATCGGCCATCTCGTGCTGATCATCGGCGTCATTATCGTCGCCTTTCCGATCTACTACACCTTCGTCGCCTCCAGCCGGACGTCGGTCGAGATCATCCGCCCGCCGATGTCCTTGACCCTCGGCGATCAACTGAGCGAGAACTATACGGAGGCGATGTCCGGCGGCGTCGAGCGCGTGGTCGGCGTCAGCCTTGAGCGGCTCTTGTTCAATTCGACGGTCGTTGCGATTGCCATCGCCGTCGGCAAGATCGTCATCTCGTTCCTCTCGGCCTTCGCGATCGTTTTCTTTCGCTTTCCGCTGAAGATGGTCTTCTTCTGGATGATCTTCATTACGCTGATGCTGCCGGTCGAGGTGCGCATCCTGCCCACTTACAAGGTGATCGTCGACCTCGGGTTGATCGATACCTATGCGGGCCTGACGCTGCCTTTGATGGCTTCGGCAACGGCGACCTTTCTTTTCCGGCAGTTCTTTCTGACGATCCCGGGCGAACTGGTGGAAGCGGCGCGCATCGACAATGCCGGCCCCTTTCGCTTCATGCGTGACATCCTGCTTCCGCTTTCGAAAACCAACATCGCCGCGCTGTTCGTCATCCTCTTCATCTATGGCTGGACCCAGTATCTCTGGCCGTTGCTGGTGACGAACGACGCGAAGATGAACACCATCATCATCGGCCTGCGTCGCATGGTCGATTTCACCGACGCCTCGACACCCTGGAACTACGTGATGGTAACCGCGATCCTCGCGATCATCCCGCCAATCCTCGTCGTCGTGCTGATGCAGCGCTGGTTCGTCAAAGGTCTTGTGGAGACTGAGAAGTAATGGCTCAAATTACCCTGAACAACGTCCGCAAGGTCTATGGCGGCAATATCGAGGCGATCAAGGGAGTCTCGCTGCAGATCGATGATGGCGAACTCGTCGTTCTCGTCGGCCCATCTGGATGTGGAAAGTCCACGCTTCTGCGCATGATTGCGGGTCTCGAAAGCATCAGCTCCGGCGAGATCGTCATCGGCAACAGAACAGTCAATGATCTGGAACCCGCTGAGCGGGACATTGCGATGGTGTTTCAGAACTACGCGCTCTACCCGCATATGACCGTGCATCAGAACCTTGCCTACGGGCTGAAGAACCGCAACACGCCGAAGGACGAGATCGAGCGTCGTATCGCGATTGCCGCCAAGACCCTGGAGATCGAGCAGTATCTCCACCGCAAACCACGCCAGTTGTCCGGTGGCCAGCGCCAGCGCGTGGCCATGGGGCGGGCGATCGTGCGTGAACCGGCCGCGTTCTTGTTCGACGAGCCACTGTCCAATCTCGACGCCAAGTTGAGAGGGCAGATGCGGATCGAAATCAAGCGCTTGCAGCGGTCTCTTGGCACGACCAGCGTTTACGTCACGCATGACCAGATGGAGGCGATGACGCTTGCCGACAAGCTGGTCGTGGTCAATGGCGGACAGATCGAGCAGGTCGGATCACCGATCGAACTCTACGAAAAACCGGCAACGACTTTTGTCGCAACGTTCATCGGTTCACCGTCGATGAACCTGCTCAAACATGCTGAAACTCTTGAGGGCTGGTCGATCTCGCCCAATGTGCCCAAACCAGCAGGCGCATTTACGATCGGCATCCGACCGGAAGACCTCGTTGTCAGTGAACCCACCGCTCCGGACTTTGATTTCACCGCCAAGGTCCGCATCGACAGCATCGAACTCGTTGGAGCGGAGAGTTATGTGCATGGCAAATTCGCCAATGGCCAGGATCTTGTGTTCCGAGTCCCAGGGCGATCGGTGAGGCAGATCGACGATCATGTCACCGTCGGCGCGCTGGCCAAGGACCTGCATGTGTTTGACGATAGGGGCAAGCGCGTGTCCTAAAAACACGGGCTTTGCGGCTTCCCAACCTCGCCAAAATCAATGAGCCTTGCCTCGGCGGCGGAATGGAGCGATCGTTCCGCGTGTCTTGTATCGCAGGCGATGATTTTCTAGATCAACAGGTTCGGATAATCAGCTGATATTACTAGTTATTCCACAGTGCCAAATGAGCTGTCGGTCTGTACCTTTGGTTTTCGAGGTCGGTGCTGCGGACGCTTTCCACGAGACCAATGAGTGCATCGATGCGGCCAACCAGCCACATCAAGTCTCTGGGGCGATAGTTGCCAGGAATATCTCGCCTTTACATAGACTTCTTTGAATATATTAAACCAAGCAGCGGACGCTGCTGGTTGCACGGCAGGAACTCCGGGAGCTCGCGATGCTGCTCTTCGGCAACGCAGGAATTTCAGATTGTGGGATGCCGGACTGTAGCGGCATCACGATGCGCGATGGGCCTCTCGATCGTCGCCTCCGACGGCCAGCGACCGAAAACAAAAAGTAACTCCGGTGTCCAAGGACCATGTCGAACGGTCGAGAGTGGCCCAGTCTTTGCGCCTGCGCAATGAGAAGCGTCGGCGCAGGCGGCATGATGGGGAAGAATGGAGATCGTCATATCCGAACAGGTAGTCGAGCATGAGACTTCAACGTGCTGGATGGCACCCAGGGAGTTCGAACGCTTGCGGCCGAGGCGACGACCGCTACCAGGATGGTGGCATTCTTAAGGTGATGGGAGGTGGAGTTGAACGCAACGTCGCGCCCGCTTGGCGCTGCAGATATCATGCGCCTGGAAATGCTCCACCGCGAACTGCTCACGATTTGCCTTCGGCTCGAGGAGGTTGCCGCGGACATCGAGATGAGCGCGAGCGAACCAGTTCGTGAGCTTGCGCAGTCGATCCCAGCAATTCTGAAGGAGGTTCATGACCTCGAAGAGCATACTCTCTTTCCCGATTTCGATCGCAACGCGGGTTCGCTCTTCGCCGCCAAGGCCATCGAAAGGCTGAAGGCTGATCATCGCTGCGACCGGCTGGCGGCAGAGGAACTCTCACTCCTCTTTTGCGCGCTGGCCGATGGCCGGTCTGATCTCGGGCCAGACACCATTGCCCGTCTACTGCACGGCTTCCAGGAAGCGCTCCGCCGGCATATTCACGCCGAGAGCCTTCTCATGGAGGCGCTGTTAGCGGCTAAGGCCGAAGCTCGCGAGATTTTTCAGTAACGCGCGCTTGTCGCGACATGGCCAAGAACGGATCAATCAATCGCGGTACTGGCGCACCACTATGCGGGTCGGGCAATCTCCGGTGGCCCGACTTCTTGTCGGCACCCCGGCTCGCGGCGCTTCAAGTCGACGTCACTCGACTACTTGGCCTACCCTCTGCAACCCCGGCCAGCGCCGGGCAGGCCAAGCGCTGATTTACACCAGCGCACGCCCTAGGATGAGATCGTTTCCGCCGTGCTCGACAGCAGCGAGCCATGGCACTCGCCTCGGTGATACTCCGGGACTTCCTCCCCCCCAACGAACTGCCGCCCGTCCCATCTGGTCGGACATGTTCTGACCGTGATGTTGGCGGTGCAGGTGGGGTTACGGGACGGCTGTCGAGCGGTGCCGGGGGCAAACGGGGACGTCTGGGAAAGAGTAAACTTGATAGGTGTCACGCCATCAAAGGCGATATGCGCCCGCGGCGGAGACTGAGCGCATTTCCTTGCCCTTAGCCTCGCTCCAGTTCCGAATTCAGATGATCGGCCAACCGGATTGCAAGAGCAAGGATCGTCAACGTCGGATTGGCGTGACCGCTGGTTGGAAACACCGAGCCGCCGGCAATGTACAAGTTGTTGATGCCATGAACTCTGCAATGAAGGTCGACGACACCAGTTTTTGGGCTCGTCGACATGCGCGTCGTTCCAAGCGTGTGCGCCATATCGATGATGACGAGATCCTGTGTGCGCCGTTCTGTGACCCAAGGTTCTAGTTTCGGGGTGGGGAGCTCAGCACGGGCGAGAGCTTCATGCGATAATTCGGCAATCCTGAGCAACGTTTTGTATTCGAGAACGCTAATGCGCCAATCGATCTTGGCGAGCGGTACGCCGAACTTGTCCTTCCGCTCGCTGAGGCTGACCCTGCTCGCCGGATTTGGAGCCTGTTCGCAGATCGCTTCTATGCGCAACCCAGACAACTTGTGAGGCAGACCCCGGGACTGGAACTCGTCGGCGACGAGATTTGGCGAAATCATAATCGCCGTGTTGACGATAAGATCCTTGAAGACCTTGGGTGTGCGGTGGTCCGAAAGGATCTTCATACCAATCCCCCTGGCGATGAATCCCGAACCGGCGGCAACGGAAAGAACATCACGTCCGACATTGTCGCTGCGCGAACGCAACAGCCTCTTCAAGGCGACCCATGGATCGCCTGGTGCACGTTCTGTCGAGAAAAAGACAGCGGCATTCGATATCTGTTCGCGTTCCTGGGCAGCAGCGGTTAGAGCAAGACCATGGGCGAACATGTGCGCGCGATTTTCGTGGTGAACTCCATAGAAGCCGAAGAGCTTTGTGAGCGCTGCCATTCGATCGGTCGGGATCCGCCCCACGCGTGCCGCAACGTGGTCCATGAGAAATCGCCCGACGACATCGTAGTGATTGCCGATTCCTTGCGAAAAGACATCAGTGGACGCTAGCAACAACCGGGCATTCTCAATCCCGCCAGCAGCCAGCACGCAAATCGTGGCCTCAATGCGCGCGCGCTTGCCCCCAACACTGACGACATCGATGCGCGAAAACTGGGATCCATCGCCGTTCACACCCACGCGGCTCACTGTCGCGTCGAGAAGAACGTCGGTATTGGTCGGCCGGCGGGCCAGGAACTCTCGTCCGAAGCGCATTATGTCAAGGCGATCGACGCGAGAGCGAGCAAACTGCCAGTAGAATGAACGTAGCCCTTCGTTGTCAAAACGTTCCGGCGGTGCCTTTGGGCATAGGTTGAGGACCTTCATTGCACGAAGGAGATAGGGCACGATGTGTTCGTGATCGACTGGCCAGCCGGAATAGGGCACCCAGCTTCGAGCCTGAAAGTCTAGCGCATCAAATGGGGCCGACTTTCCCGCCCATGCGTGTGTGGATCCGCCAAGGCCACGGCATCGCACGCCATAGGGCTGTACGTCAGGTGACCAGAACTTGGCTTGCGAACCATGAAATTCTATCCTCTTGCGGATCTGCGCTTCTGTTCGAAGCTCACCGACGTTCTCAACTTCATTGAGCGCAGAATGCTCGGGACTTTCGAGTTCAAGCCCGCTTTCGACGACGACGACCTTCCTTCCCGCCCTGGAACACTCCTCGGCTATTGTCAGGCCCACAGGGCCAGCCCCCACGATTACGATATCCGCCATGATGATGGAGTTGTCGTCAAACTCCGAAAGCCGCCTTATCCTCATCTAAGGGGAGTTCTCTTCGAGGAAACGGAAGTCCAACCTGTGCACAATGATCGATAAGCGAAGCGCTGCACCCTATCGGCAAAGCGCATCCCTTTTGGCTTGCGAGTAACTACGCAGTTGCGGCTAACCCCATCCTGGACGCTCTTTCGCATCGGTTCCTCCGTCCTCCTTGCCTCACAGTTTACAGCCCTGGATGGAGAGAACGTTGCGTTGGATCAAAGCCGTTCGCGTCAACTTGCTGAAGGTAAGGGGTGCTGGTTGTTGCACCGCTTCGACAAGGGCTTGCCACTGCGGAAGCGGCTGCCCAACTCTGGATCACCGCCAGGACGCTTTAGAGCCTCACCCCTTTCCAAGGACCGGCCTTTGAGAGGTTAAGCCGTAGACGCAACGATCGGCAGCGATGGCGGGTGGCCACCTTCAGGCGGAGCCGTCGAGCGACCTTCTTGTTTTGACCGACAGAAGCCATGCGACCGACAATAACAGCAGGCTCGCCACAATCGCTTGCGCCTGGCATGCTGTGTTAGGCCTCGTTAATTGGCCGACCCACCGCGCACCGGTTTGCCGTGTTCTGCAAATAAGGTCGAACGTCACTTTCCCGCTTGCCGTAAGCCTGATTGCGGCTGGCCGCACTAAAGACCGGTCTGGGCACATGACGGCTCATCGCCTGAACAAAGACCATCATGAAGAGAGCCCACGCGGCCATCCAGCAGACCGCCGCGGCAACAACGGGTTCGAAATACGCGGCACTCATGCCGTCGCCAAAAACACGCAGCAAAGCGGAGACAGATAGAAGCGAGAACGCGCAAGTCGTGGGCCTGCTGAGGATCAGCCTCTCACCGTTACGAACCGAGGCCGACCGCATCATGAAGGCGGCGATCATCGTTCCCATAGCTCCCATCGTCATTGCATGCAGGGCGGCGAGCGGTGGGAACTGGGCGGGAAAGATAATAGCAACGCCGTTCAGGATGAGCGCCGCCGGCATCCAGGCGAAGGCGATATGCAGGATAAACAGTGCCGGATACCGCGCGGCCTTGAGGCTTTGCCAACTCGCCATTTGCAGCAACAACACAGCGCCTGAAAGCATCAACAGGTAGCCGGATATGTTTTGGATCGCGCCTCGAATACAAATGGCGGCCAGAATACCCAGGATCGCCAGATACGAAAATGCCGGCCGATCACGAAAGGGGGTCTGTGTCCCGGTCCGGACGAGCCAATGCCGCGTGAAGGCAGGCACGGCGCGTCCACCAATCGCGGTGATCAACAGGCTATAAATCCCCCACGGCGAACCTATCGAGTTCAAGCCGCAAACGTTGGAGAGCGCGGCGCTAATTCCAAGTGCGGCCGCTCCGAGTGGTGCCCACAGGCGGTGCCACGCCGCGGCCTTTAACAACGCAACCGCCAGGACAGCCGCCAAGAACACGAAATATGCAGATGCCCCGATGACAGATGCGAGATGCGGGAAATGCATAGAGAATGCTGCCGTGAGCCGGGCAGTGCACCAAAGGGAAGAAGCAATTATTGTGACCGCAGGTGGGACGGGACCTCTCTTCGTCCACGCGGGCAAGACCGTAAGGAGATAGCCCCCTACCGCAGCACCGGCCATGCCGAACAAAAGCTCGCTACTATGCCAACTGACTCTTTCCAGCGCGATTTCTTCCGGGAGGATCCAGACAAGGGGTACGACGAGCGCCCAAAGTCCGGCGAGAAAAAACAGCGGTCGGTAGGGTGCCTGCCAAATAGACTTCGAATTGACCACCCCTGATATCAAATGCCCCTCTTGGATTGAGCCCGAAAGCGCGCAAGCCGTCCTGCGTTCTCAAAATGTGCATGCATCACCCGATCGTCAGTTGAGTTGCACCGTCCGGTATCGAACGCAGTGCAGACGCCGTCGCGGTGAGAGCATTCCAGCGCCCGCCAATTTTGCCGAGATCGGAGCTGCCGTCTTGCCGAGCCATTGTTCCGGTCTTGGTCTGTTCCCAAACCTGCACTACCGACCACGATGGTGTTCGCTCGTGCGGAGGGCAGACTGCAGCCCAACGGAAGCATCAATTGATTTGCAGGTTAAATGATGCGTACCCGCCTGCAGGGTAGACCGCACGGATAGCCTCGGTACCGAGAGGAAGGACAAAGTTCCCGATGCCGCTAAGCAGTTCGTCCAAGACGACCCTCAGTTGCATCCTTGCCAATGCTGCGCCGGGGCAGATATGGATCCCCGCGCCATAGAGCAGATTTTGCGACTGATCCCGATCGGGACGGAACTGGTCCGCATCCTCGAACACTGCACCGTCACGGTTTGCTGATGCCCAAATCACTGTCATCCTTTCCCCTGCCTTGATCGTCCGCTTACCGATTGCCACAGATCGAGAAGCAACGCGCCGATTGGAAATCAATGGTCCATGGAGACGAAGTATTTCGTCCACGGCTTGCGGAAGGAAAGCCCTGTCACGGTGTAGCTGTGATTGGACTTCGGGATGTTCCGCAAGGAAATGGACAATGATCCCGACGCAGGCAGAGATGGTACCCAGTTCGCCCACGGTCCAGTTGCGCAAGATACTAACGATCTCCGCAGGCCGGAGCAGCCGTCCATCAACGGCCTGCCGCACCAAGCTGGTGGTGATATCGTCCGGTGCTGCAGCGCCGGCCTGCTGGCGTATTTCCAGCTGTGATCGGATATAGCCATCGAATTCGAGCGCTATGGACGCAAGGGCATTCGCATCGCGGACCAGCGTCGCCTCGCCGTTCTTCCGGACCCATTGCCGTAATGGTTCGTGCAATGATCGGGGCCAACCCAAGAAGCCACACTGGATTCGTATGGCATATGGTTCAGCAAATCCCATCATGAATTCGCTGGACGGATCTTTCTTGAGTGAGGCGACCAGATCGCGAGCAATCCAGCGGCATGCCGGCTCGAAGGCCTCAATCCGCTCCACCGCGAAGTAGGGCTCGATCATCTGCCGGTAGTGTGTATGTTCAGGCGGATCCATTCCGTTGGGAACTGACGGGTGGCGTGAAACAACGTTGCTGCAGGCTTCGTGATCGTTCAGTACCTGCAAGACATCCGTATGGCGGAAAAGCGACCATCCGAGGTAGTCGCTATAGGCCACCGGGCACGCCTCGCGCATCTGGTCGTAGGCCTGGATCTGATTGGCTAGAACCTCGCGACTGCGAGGATCCCAATCGGAGACTGTCTCCATAGAAGACTTGTGCTGGTTGGAAGCCTCTCCCGCTGCCGATTCCATTCATGCGCCCTTTCCGCCAATATGTGCCCATATGTGCATCAGCGGCAGGCGCGTTCTTTGTCGTCACTCAAATAGTTTGCGCACGCTCCAGTATTTTGAAGCCCAATTTTTGCTCGATATGAGTTCCTCCATCACGGCTCCGACCACCCGGGCTGGAGAAGACCGGATGGTAGCAAGCTTCGTTGGCGTGAATTGGATCTTGAAGTCTCCGCCCCCGAGTTCGAAAGCCCGATGCGAGAACCCCTTTCGCTCCATGATATTCCCTCGAATTGAGATCCGGCCGCGCCAACTATTCGAGACTGTCGTCTGGGCAGCAAAAATTCAAACGCGAAGCACAACCTGGCGAAGCTTCCCCGCTGCCGTGACAAGTCCCGATCGTCAGCCAATTGTTTGGCCGCATAGTCGACCATGCACCAGATATCGCTCGGATTCAGGCGCGAACCGCCCGCCCTTGACTTGGCGTCTGATACCAGATCGCCCTTCCCGGCATGTGTGGCACGGCGTGAGTGTGGACCTCTTTCACCCGTCCACGGCCCCTACTCAGGAGCCATATGTCGCGAGTAGCGCCTTTGTGCCTGCGGCGACCGCGAAGAATGCGGACCACCCGACGAGTGCCATCGATAATCGAGGGCGTAGATCACGCAGCCCCATAAAGTAGACCACTACCCAGCGCGATTTGATGACGGTTAGGATCAGAATGACGCCGAAAGCCGTGAACGGAACAGCTTCGTGCTTCCATTGAGCCGAGATAAGAGCGGCGATGATAGCAAGCAACAGTAGTTTTGCGGCTCGACCAAGCAGCCATATGGGATTGTTCGCTTGCATCGTCTACCCCAGATAGATCACGGGAAAAATTACCAGCCAGACGATGTCAATCACGTGCCAGACAGTAGTAACCAACACCACATTGGATCGCTCCATCCTTCGTGCGATCAGCAACATGAGCAGGCTCAGGAATACCACATGCGCGAGATGAAAACCTGTGATCATGAAGTAGAGTTCGAAGAAGGCATTGAATGTCGCGTCACCGATGAACCGTAACTCGCCTTGGTATTCAACGACCCTGGTCGCTGCGAACAAAAATCCAAGCATCGCTGATGCGACCAAGGCGAACCTTCGCTTTTGGTATGTTGCCGCACGCACCGCCTCCGCCGCCAACCATCCACTTGCGATCAATACGAGCGTGTTGAGACTAGCGAGCCGCCCATTCAAATGAATTTTGGCAAGCGAAAAGCTGTCCGGGTGAAGATACGACATCACCATGAACCCGCCAAGCAAGACGCCGAACGCAAACAATTCGCTCCAAACGAGAATCCAGAGCACCAGATCATCACTCGGTTCGTCGCTTTGCGCCAGTTCAACTGCCATGAACTCGAAATCTCCACTTTATGCACTGGTGCTACAAAACACCGCGGCGTTCTTTGTGCTTGCACAAAGAATGGTCCGAGTGCGCGTTTCGCGATGCTGATCGTAAATGGTTGGAGAGGCTCAACCGCCGGAAAGCAATTTGACTCGGCTTTGCAAGCTAACCAGATCAAAATCCGAGATGAGCAGATCGAGGCGGACGTTCCATTCGCAATCGCAGGGTACAGGGACGTGCTGCACGCTCCAGAAACCCGGCGACACTCGACGGATAGGCACCTTGAATTTTGAAACCGAGCCGTCAACCGACGACATCTCAAGTGTGACTTCACGAGGATCCAAGCCGGCAAATTCGGCAGTCGACAGAGATATCTCTGCATTGAAGATCAGATCGGGCGTCGTTTCGAACGCCAGCATTGCCATTGTTTCGGCATCCTGGAGGTGAACGGATGTGGCGATTGGCTGCCTTAGCGCGAGCGCACGGGGCGGCGGTGTGAACCGCCACAATGAAGTGACTGCCAATACCAGCACGACCAGGAAAACTTCGACGGAGACTAGGTTTTTCATGCTTTTGGCCGCACGAAGGCAGCCCGACGCGACACGTGGCGTTAGAACGAGGCGATTCCATGCGCCGAGTACAAGTGCGCCGCTCACCAATGTCACTTTCGCGAGCAGAACCTTGCCGTAATCAAAACCCAAGATCGCGGGGGGCCAGCCAATCTGGACATAGGCGAGATACCCTCCGGCGACCAGCATGACAGCGATCGAGTAGGGAATTGCGGCCGAGAACCGCAGTAAACTGTCACGTTGCCCTTGATGGCGGGGCCCTAGAACATGCCACAAACCAGGCAACGAGCCCGCCCAGAAGCAGACCGCCGTCACATGAAGTGATACCGCGGCAAAGGAGAGCCATTTAATGCCAGCGCCGGACGCATGTCCCGTCAAGGCAAAAGCGGGGCCAATCAAAGCCAGCGATGCAAACGTCAGCGCCTTGCCGGCTATCGATCGCGGCCTTGCACAAACTGCCAGTAGGAGCGTTAGTCCCACCAAGAATATCGAACGCGCCAGGCTGCTATCGAGTGCGTCGGCCCAAGCCTTCGCTCCAAGCAACGCCGCCCATGACGCGCTGTTTTCAACTGCGAGGAGCCCGATCAGAAACACAGCACATACCGCCGCGGTATATAGAAGAGTGATTGTGGTTCTTGTCGGCGCTCTATGCGCTATCCAGAACGAGAAGAAACTTCCGCCGATGCCGAACAGGCAAGCCAGGTAGAATAGAAACTTCGTTCCGAGTGTTAACAGCGCAACCCGCTCCGCGCCTCCCGTGTCATCCTTCAACTCGCTCATGTCGTAGCTAGCGCCAACAGCAAAGACGACGGAGGCCGCGACCGGGTGGCCATCTTCGGAAAGGATCCGCCAATTTAGAGCGTAAGCGCCCTCCCCAAGCGGCTCGGCGAGCTCGACCACGACGTCGTTGCCGGAAATCGTCGCTGGCAGATTGGCTGGTTTCGCATTGCGGTCGACGAGAGTGAGGTCGACGCGGGTCACAGGTTCCGAAAACCGAAGGGACAGTTGAAGTGGCCGGGAGGTCAGACGTTCTCCTTGCGCCGGAGTGGAGGAGACCAAGACTGCGTGTGCAAAGGCATGCTGCCAAGGCATAACCAGCCAGAGCGCAAGGGTGACCAGAAATACCAACACAGAAGCGTTGCGGGGGCGGGCAAGTTCGGAAGTACGGATCATGCCTATGCCCCCGCCAGCGTCGTCACTTTTCGATAATGGTCAAAGTCGGCGCGGGATGTTCGTAATCGTCAGCACTTTTCCCGTCAGTCGGGATCTCGATCCACCTTGTCGTAGCCCCGCCTACGCAATCCTGGACGACGGGAAACGCGACCGTTGCCCCTGGCTTGAAGGCGTCGGTGATGTAAGCCCGGAACACAAATTCGTCGTATTCGTCATCCGCCAGGTTGCCACCTGACCAGATCAGTTCGCGGACGCCACTTGTTTGTTGCTGACCGTGCAGTTCGTACGCTTTCGCATATTCGCCAAGCGTCTTCTCGATTTTCCAACCGGGTTTGGGCATGGGCTTCACTGAAATTACGCCTTCCGGAAGCCGCACCCTAAGAGCAACCGTGGCCTTGCCGTCACAACCGTGCCCGACCCGCAGAATGGCTTTGTAGGTTGATCCGACCTTTGCACTGCCGTTGTCGAGGGTTATGTGCGCCATGGCAGGAAAGACCGTTCCGGCCGCCAGCAAGATGGCGGCCAACGAAGTCTTGAGCATGGACATCTCGTAATTCCTTCACTCTGTGACCGTTGTCATTCAAGGAGACTCGGTCCGATTGTTTCGACGTCACGCCAGCCGCGACGCTAAAACAGCAAATAGACTTGAGTGCTCCAGACAACTTTGATTTGCGTCAAGGAAAGCGAGCTTTAGAGGCGAGCCAGCCTTCGTTTAAAATGTCGCCCAATCGGCAAGCGGACCGACGAAGCGCGCAACACCGCCAAGCAAGCCAGCTTAAACTCCGACAGGAGTGGCACGATCGTCGGCGAAGCGATTGCAGCGATGATCAAGATTGAACAGTCATCAAAACAGATTGCCGGCATAATTGCCGTGATTGACGCAATCGCGTTTCAGACCATTCTTCTTGCATTGAACGCCGGGGTGGAGGCGGCCCGGGCAGGCGAGGCTGGCAAGGGCTTTGCTGTCGTCGCGCAAGAAATGCGTGAACTCGCGCAAAGGTCTGCAGGAGCTGCTCGAAATCAAAGACCTCATCCACAGCTCTCGTATCGATGTCGAGACCGGCGACCAACTCGTCAAGGACACCGGCGAAGCTCTTAAAAGTATCGAAGGCCAGGTTAATGCCATTAACCTGAACATGGATGCCATCGCCACCTCGACCAATGAGCAATCCGCTGGGCTCCTGCAAGTCAACGCGGCCGTCAACCAAATGGATGAGGTAACCCAACAGAACGCCGCAATGGTTGAGGAGACCAATAACCTTGGCTGCAGAAGCAACCCGTCTCCACGGGCTTGTGGAACGGTTCTGGCTCGCAAGTACAGAGGCCACTCTGTCCGACGCGCGGTCTCTAGGGGCGTCTTCGCGCGAGGGAAACCCCCTGTCGAGGATAGGAGAGCGACTACGGCAACGCGTTGCGTGAGCATTTTCGCGAATGTCGAGTTATTTGCGTTTAGTCAAAGTTCACGGCGTCTTCTCCGGTACATCAGCGTCAACGAAGCCAAGCGGCTTCAAGAACAGGAGAAGAGCTATGAAACGACTGGCAAACCTCACGATTGGAACGGCAATGGCTTTGGCGGTAATGGCTACCGTATCGCAGGCAGCCGACTATGAAGTACACATGCTGAACAAGGGCAAAGACGGTGTGATGGTGTTCGAGCCGGGACTTACTCGAGTGGCCCCGGGAGACACCGTAACATTTATACCGACCGATAAGTCTCACAATGCCGAATCGATCGCCAACCTCATCCCGGAAGGTGCGCAGGCTTTCAAAGGGAAGATGAACGAAACGGTGAAAATCACTTTCGATGTTAAGGGCGCGTACGCCATCAAATGCGCTCCCCACATGAGCATGGGTATGGTCGCTCTTGTCGTCGTCGGCGACGCTCCTGACAACCTCGAAACCGTGAAGACTGCCAAGCTCCCGAAGAAGGCGCGGGATCGTCTCGACGCTGACATTGCAGCGGGAGCGATGTAACAACGCCACGACGATCTGAACGCCCACGTTCCCAAAACGTGGGCGTTTTCATGTGGTCCTATCGACTGCCGGCGCGCGAGGAACGACGATACAGGATGCGGGTCGAACATCTTCCGGAAGAGATCAGGGCGATTGGTTGGAAGGCACAGGCAAGGCTGTGCCAGCGATACCGTCGGCTCTCTGCGGCCTGCAAACCGCAACCGAAGGTCATCACCGCGATTGTCCGAGAGCTGGCAGGTTTTGTGTGGAATGTGAGCCGACATATCCAACCGGTTCGATGAGGAACTAGACCCACGGGAGTTCTGATAACACATAGCAACCTGACCGGCGTGCCGCGAGATCCAGCCATGGTGGGAAATCCTCGAGACACCTTGGACGAGCTTCCAGCTTATGCCCGTGCTTAGAGCGAGGAAGACCCGTGCCAGTCATGAGAGAGTATCATTTCGCCCTTAGCCGGAACCGACCCGTTTTGGTCATTCGCCAAACAGCGCCTTGGTGTATTTCTTGGAGACGGTCCCGCTGCGCTGTCCGTTCGCACCATAGTACCGATCTTCACGGCACAGCCGCTCCTTTGCGTCGCAGAAAATCCCGTTGGCAAAGGTGAACTCGGTCAGGTCAACATCACTGGTCGTGAACAGCTTGTTCGCGGCGGCCTTCTTACCGAGATATTTTTTCGTCAGCTCGTGGGAGATCCCCTTTTCATTGGCGCACACGTAGCGGTCGCAGAGCACGCCCGACGCTGGCGATTGGATCGTGGCCCGCTGCTTTGCGTGAGCGGGCATCACGCCCAGGGCCAACAACAAGGCCAGAGAAATCGAAACGTACGGTTTGTTCATAGTTAGACCTCGCTTGGTGGGTGATTCTTCTTCAAAGAATAAAAGACAAACGGACGAAAACATGTTTGCGAGCCGATTGGGTGGAAATGGGATCAAGGGCGGGACCGGAGGCCGCATCCGGGAACGGAGCGCAGCGAGTGCCGAACGGATGAGGATGCTGGCGAAGCCGCTGCCGTGACCACCTGCCATAGCAGTATCCTCGCCAGATCACCACGTGATGGCCGACACCTTGCTTGGGCAACATCCCTTACCCATTGTGCAAAGACGATGTTGCCGTCGTCGTTATCTCCCGACGCGGAGACACGCATGTGCATTCACTGACCAAGGTTGATCATGCGAAACGGCAATTCCGCGGTGGGCAAGGGTGTTAAATAAGCAAGTGTTGCTGTTCGTCAAAAGAGCGCTGCTGCGATCTCGACCATGCCAGGCGTCCAGACCCGCTCTTGCGCCAGAGCACCCAATAGATCCATCCTTGCCCGGCAGCGCCGACCAGTTTCGGCAACCAGCCTTCAGACCTCACGGGTGCACAGGCCCAATCGAATAGTCGGATCGACGCTGCGCCACTTCAAGTCGGCCGGCCTTCGAACCCGACCAATGCTCAAAGGACGCTCACGTCGATACTACGCTACCTTTCCGAAGAACTTTGCAACCCTTGCTCGGAACGCTTTCTTGTGGGTCCTAAGCCAAGGCGCGACTCTTTTGTCCGCATGGCTCTCCAATGCCCTTCTCAACGCCGCCTTCTCAGACTCCGAATAGTCCGCCTCCGAGATGATTTTTTTGCTCAAGGCGACATATGCCTTACGAGCAGCAAGTCGCTCGATCGGACCGAGATGATAAAAGCCCTCTCGCATGATGCGCTGGATGAACACAGAGTCCGCGGCAAATGCCACTTCCCCTCTGACCATCGCGCGCATCGTCACAAGATGATCGAAAGCCCAGAGATAGGGGTATGCCGTCACTATTGAGAGGCCATCGATAGCAGCTTCACGCCGCCATAGACCATAAAACCAGCTAGGGTGGCAGCCAAGCAGTGTTGCAGTCGCTCGCGAGAGCCGATCCGAACCCAAGATCACCGGCAAAGGGTGATCAGCCTCGCGGCCGGTCATTGTATTGATCCGATGGACCTTCGTAACCGCCAACTTTGCATCCGGACTTTCGTCAAGTGCCTTCACTGTTTCGCGAAGATAGTTCTCGTCTGTGAGATCATCGTCCGCTCTCCACATGAAATATGGGGCGCGCGCTAGTTGCAAACCTTTCTTAAAATTCTCAAGAGCAGGAATCGTTTCCCCGCTTCGTACATGGATAAAACGTTTGTCAGAGGCGGCAATTTCGGCACAAATCTCGCTCGTTCCATCTGTCGACGCATTGTCGCAAATAATTGCTTGGAAATCGGCGAAGGTTTGCTCTCGGATACAATCCAGGCACTCACGCATCGTGGCGGCGCCATTGAAGGTGGGTATTACAATACTTGTGCGTACCATCGAGACCCCATTGCAACCGAACACAACTCAAGTAAGGTGGTGCCTAGGATTTCAACCCCGGCTAGTTTGGCGAATCGCATCCGTTGCGCGGCTACCGTTACGTCATGGCCCTTTTTGGTTCAACTACGCATGCCAAAAATCGATCTTTGCATTGTCTCTACACGCCGACCCGACCTGTTAGCAACGACGCTCACAAGCTTTTCCGATAAAGTTTTTCCAAACTTCGAAATCGAGAATGTCTTCGTGAATCTCGATCCGTTCTTCGGCGATGAAGGCGACCACGCGCGTTGCGTCGAATTAATCAAGACTACCTACCCGCGCTGCGTTTTGTTTGAGCCTGATAAGCCGAGCTTCACCTCGGCTGTTCAGAGGGTCTGGGCAGCTACCAAGTCTGAGTTCTTTTTTCACCTAGAGGATGATTGGATAGCCTTGGAGGGTATCGGAAGCGCAGCTCTTTTACCATTTTCGGACCAAGCAGTCGCTCAGGTGAGCTTCCACACAGCTGAAAAGAAATGGGACGTAAGGAAGAAGGGACATTTTCACAGGCGCAACGAGTACCGGGACTTTTTCGGAGTAAGAATCCCCACGTTCAGGACTTTTCCGATCTTCACCACGTCGCCATGCCTCTTAAGAGGCGAATTCGGACGAGGCTGCGCGACTCTTATGGACCCTTCCAAGGATCCCGAGAAACAATTCTACTATGGCGTAAACCCTAAACTAGAAGATTACGTTAGGCAGCAGAAGAGTTTCGTCTACTCGCCTAACAATGCACCCGTCATTGCAGACGTTGGACGACAATGGCAGAAACTTAATAATATTCAAAAAATTATCCGCAATGCCACGTCTTCGTGGGAAGCGGCTTCGCAGTCTAACCCGGGACCGGCAACCGAAGGTGCGTAACCCTGACAGGAGCATGACTAGCCAAAATACCGTTCTAATTTTTGGGGGCGTATTCCCTTCGGATTTTCGCTGCTATAGGGGTACCGCTAGTTGAGGTTGGATTCATTTTCGTGGATGTAGTTCTTGTTACTGGGGCAAGTGGTTTTCTGGGCCGATGCATCCCACAGTTCGTCGTTGATTCTGGGGCGAAGGTTCACACCATCGGGCGAACGCCATGGCCGGGAGGTTCCGAAGCTGTATCTTTCCATAAAATGGACCTTTTGTCGGCAGACGACGAGACGATTACGAAAGTATCCGCCATCGAAGCTGATACACTGATCCACACGGCTTGGTGCACAGAACCTGGGAGCTATTGGACCAGTATAGACAATCTCCGCTGGATGGCTGCTTCGCTTCGGCTTTTCGATGCCTTCCTCCAAGGGGGCGGGAAGCGTGTCGTGGTCGTGGGCACCTGCGCGGAATACGACTGGCGGTATCACACCCTCGTTGAAAGAGAGACACCCCTCATCCCATCGACACTTTACGGGACGGCGAAAGCTTCTTTGCACAAGACTCTTGAGTGCTACACCAAGGAGCATGGCATTTCGTTCGGCTGGGCACACGTCTTCTTTCCGTTCGGTCCGCATGAAAAGCGCCGGCGATTGCTGAGCGACTTAATAGTCAACCTCCTCACTGGGACAGAAATGCCGGTCTCAGAGGGGAGGCAAATTCGCGATTTCCTGCATGTGGAGGACGTTGCAGCCGCAATCGTTAGACTCGCTGCAAGTAACGTCCAGGGGCCAGTTAATATTGGAAGCGGCGATGCTCGACCGCTCCGTGATGTGATTGAGATAGCGGCCAAAGAAGCAGGGAGGCCAGACCTAGTCAGATATGGCGCGCGACCTCCAATAACAAACGACCCTCCCAGCCTGGCGGCGTCTGTGAATCGACTACGTGACGAAGTTGGTTTCCAACCGCGTTATGGGCTTCAAGAAGGCCTCAAATCCACGGTCGACTGGTGGCGATCGGAGTTCAAGGCTGCGGCCATTTAAGCAGGAATCGTATGTACAGAGCTTGCCCCGTCTGCGACGAAACAGACATCATCCCGACCATTTCGAGGGAAATGATCCCGCTCCTTCAGAATCGCGTTTATGACACGCAGAGAGAAGCCGTCGCAGCAGCTTCGGGGCGCTTAACGCTATGCACGTGCACGAGCTGCGGCTTCAGCTACAACGGCGAATTCGATGATGGTCTGCTCGTCTATGACGAGCACTACAATAACGACGTGCCTTCTCGAACCTTCGAACTCTATTCGGAGCAAATCGCACGCCTCCTCATCGAGAAATACGACTTAACATCCGGCACGGTTTACGATGTCGGATGTGGGAAGGGCACGTTCTTACGGATGCTGTGCAGACTCGCACCTGAGATCAAAGGCATTGGGATCGACCCAAGCTGCACGCCCACAGTCGAAGACAACTTCACGCTCATTCAAGACGTCTTCCGGCCCGGCTCGTTCGAGGCAGACACAAAGCTCGTTCTACTTAGGCACGTCTTGGAGCACATCGCCAACCCAGTAGATTTCCTGAGGGAACTGGGACAGGCGGCGCCGAACATCCCAATCTATGTCGAAGTACCCGAAGTCGAATGGATATTCGAAAATGGGGCGTTTTGGGACTTCTGCTATGAGCACTGCAATTACTTCAGCTCCGGCTCGCTGAGAAATGCACTTCATCTCGCCGGTTTCACTGATATTGAGCAAAGCCCGTCTTTTGGTGGGCAGTATCAGTGGGCTATCGGAAGAGCAAACAGCGTAGCAGCGCCGCCGGTAACAGGTGGGCCCGATGCAATCGCGCTTGCACGATCCTATGCATCGTCAGAAAGCGCGGTTATGGAAAACGTGCGAACCATCATCTCTGGTAGCGAAAGCACAGTGGTTTGGGGCATGGCGACGAAGGGCGTCATTCTCTCATGTCTTGTCGAAGGGATCACCGACGGGATCGACATAAACGTCAAGAAGCAAGAAAAGTTTGCACCACTGTCTGGCGTCCATGTCCACGGTCCAGGGTGGCTCAAGACCTACCCTGCAAAAACAATTCTCGTCTTGAACGGCAACTATGAAGCAGAGATCCGACAGGTGCTTTGTGAACTTGGTGTGCTTTCGGATGTCGTCGTGATGTAATGACCGACGGGCCGCGAAGTCAGCCTTCATCCTTGCTCTTGAAGGTGACCTTGCCCCCAAGTTTTATCCAGTTTTGAGTTCGCTCCAGCGGTTTTGGGTTGCTGTATTTGGGGCGGTAGCGGCGGGTTGCGGTGCGGATCCATTTCGACTGCGCAGCACCGCATCACGTCGCGGGGTGATGGACTGAGCGAACTCGGCAGGTGTCAGCCAGCCGAGGCCAGAGTGCGGGCGGTGATCGTTGTAATCGCTGCGCCAGTTTGAAAGCGCTGATCGAGCATGTGTCAGTGAGGAGAAGAGGGTCTCAGGTCAGCTCATCTCGAAGCCGCCCATTGAAGCTTTCGATGAAGGCGTTTTGGATCGGTTTACCAGGCGCGATGTAGTGCCAATCGACCTTGGCCCGGTCGGTCCATTGCAGGATCGCGTTGCTGGTGAACTTGCTGCCGTTGTCACTGACGATCATCCTGGGTTTGCCGCGCTCCTCGATGGTCCGGTCGAACTCACGGGCAACCCGCAGACCGGAAAGCGATGTATCGGCGACGAGGGCCAGGCATTCCCTGGTGCAATCGTCGACGACCGTCAGAACCCGGAACCTGCGTCCATCGGTGAGTTGATCTGACACGAAGTCCAGTGACCAGCGATCATTGGCTGTCATTGGGATCAGCATTGTCCGGCGCCGTGCCATCTGGAAGAGCAAACGCGGAAACGTCAAAGCCGACAGCTACGAACGCGGTAGCTGGAGCCCTATGGGCAATGATATGGACAACAGGGCAATCGCGCACAGCAAGCGCAGATAGGTCGCCCATTTTCCATAAGCCCGTGACAAACGAAATCTCCCGATTTGACACTCTATTGATACCCGTTGCTGGGCGAGCGACCTTGCGCCAGATCAAGGTTCAGCGACATTCCCGCACGCCTTGCCTCGGCAATGGTCGTAGTTCGTCGAAACCGCCCCAGAAAAACAATCCTTGATTGCATACTATAAAATCCGGAGGCGCCGCAGTGTGCGTATTCCGGTGATGCCGGACGGCTATTCCAATCTGAAGCCGGACAGGTATTCCAATCTCATGCCGGACACGATTCCGATTTGAAGCCGGACAGTTGGCGTGCCCCTGGGTCGTATGTGTTTTTGACCTGAACCGCGTTTCGCGGTCAAGCCGGGGTTGCTTGACCGGTGGTCACGGCTTTCTGTTTTCGCATACTCTCGCCGCTGAGCTCGATGCGATAGGCATTGTGTACGAGGCGGTCGAGGATGGCATCGGCAATGGTTGGATTGCCGATCATGTCGTACCAGTGATCGATGGGAACCTGGCTTGTGACGATGGTGGATCGCTTCTCGTAGCGGTCCTCGATGATTTCCAGGAGATCGCGACGCTGCTCGTCGTTGAGCTTCTCCGGACCCCAGTCGTCGAGGATGAGCAGGTCGGTCCTGGCCAGGGCCTTTAGGACCTTCGGATATCTGCCGTCGCCGCGCGCCAGGGCGAGTGTGGCAAAGAGCCTGGGGAGGCGATGATAGGCAACGGAGAGGTCCTCACGGCATGCCTTGTGTCCAAGAGCGCAGGCAAGCCAGCTCTTTCCGACGCCGGCGGGTCCGATCAACAGCAGGCTGTGGCGCTGCCTGACCCAGTCGCAGCCGGCCAGCTTCATGAAGAGATTGCGGTCGAGGCCGCGGGCGGCGCGGAAGTCGATATTCTCGATCTGGGCGTCGTGGCGCAGCTTGGCGGCGCGGGCTCTCGCCTCGAAGCGCTTCTGGCGGCGGGTGGTCGCCTCGCGTTCGAGAAGCAGGGCAAGCCATTCGCCATGCTCGAGGCTTCTGGCTTCCGTTTGCATCTCGAGTTCCTGATAGGCGCTTGCCATGCCTGTCAGGCCGAGTTCGCGTAGCATGTCGATGGTTGGGTTGATCAGCATCGTTGGGTGTCTCCTCAATGAAAGTAGCCGGGACCGCGCAGATTGACGTGCTCCATGACGGCGGCGGGTTCGGTGGATTGTCGTGCGCTCTTGTGGGTGGCGATGAGCGAGGTGATGGTCTTGCAGGTCAATCCGCCGATCTCGACGGCACGCGCCGAAACGGCCTCGGCGCGGTCGCGGGTGATGTCGCGATAAAGGCGCAGGATGCCCAAGCATGTTCTGAAGCCTTGTTCCGGATGCGGCCGGCTGGCGAGAATGGCGACGACCAGCCCTTCGGTCTGCGGACCGATGGACGCGCCCCAGCGCCGGAAGCGCTCCGGTGTCCACTCGGCATAGCGGCGATGGGAGCTGGGCATGTGGGCGGGATCTGTTCCATAGCGCGGACCGCCATAGCGGCGCTGATGCACAGCGACGCGTTTGCCGCGATGGAAGATCTCGATCATCCGTGCGGTCGCCCGGATATCGACCTGCTGACGGATAAGGGCGTGCGGAACGGAATAGAAGAAGCTCTGGAACTCGACATGATAATCCGTCGAGACCCGCGCAAAGCGCCATTCGGCGAACTCGTAATTATCGGCGGGCAGGCTTGCGAGCGCCGCGTGTTCAACCGTCTCGAAGAGATGTCGGCGGCTGACGCCCAGCCTTCGCATGATGTGATTGTTGATGCGCTCCAGCACGTCGGCGATCGCGGTATTGGCCTCGGCGAGCGAGAAGAAAGTCTGCTTGCGCAAGCGGCCGAGAAGGCAACTCTGGGCGAAGCGCATGCCGTTCTCGACCTTGGCCTTGTCCTTGGGGCGTCGCGGTCGCGCCGGCAGAACGCCAACACCATAGTGGGACGCCATCATGCCGTAGCTGCGGTTGATCTCGGGATCGTAGAAGCTTGCGCGGCTGACGCCGGACTTCAGATTGTCGGGCACGATCAGGCGGGGCACGCCGCTGAAGAAGGCGAACATGCGCACGTGCGAGCCGATCCAGTCCGGCAAGGTCTGGGTCCAGGTCGCCTCGGCGAATGTGTAGCTCGACGCGCCGAGCACCCCGAGGAACAGCTCCGCCTCGCGGATCTCGCCAGTCTTGCGATCGACGATCGGCACCTTCTTGCCGGAATAGTCCACGAAGACCTTGTCGCCGGCAGCGTGCTCCTGGCGCATCGTCGGCGAAAGGCGCTGCTCGAAACCGCGGAACAGCTCGCAGAAACGGCTATAACCATAACCATCGGGATGGACGCTGCGATACTCCTCCCACAGGATCAACAGTGTCACGCCGGGCTTCTTCAGCTCAATGGAAAGCTCCGCCCAGTTCGGCTCGTGACGTCGCCGCTGGCCCTGTTTGACGCCGGCGCGGATGAAAAGCCGATGCTCGAGCGCATCGTCTGTCAGTTCTCCTGGCAATGGCCAGTTCAACCCAGCGGCCTTAGCCCGATCCAGGTTATCTTGCACCGTACTTCGGGCGATCCCGAGCGCCACCGCAATCTCGCGTACGCTTGTCCCGCCGGCAGAGAGCCGAAGCATCTGTCGTATGTGTCGCATGGTCAGCCTTCTCTTTGACGGCATGAAATTCCCCTCGTGGATACTGAGGAGATTCATGCCAAGGTTGCTGACCCAAGGGCATCGTCACGACGGAAAAACCGTCCGGTAATTGATTGGAATGCTGTCCGGCTTCAGATCGGAACGCTGGAATGCACCCCTACAGTGAGACAGAGAAATTGCAGGACAATTGCCGGCTTGTGAGTTCAGGTACGGCACTTGCGTGCGACGACGATAAGGACTGTTCGTATTCCTCCGGGGTGAGGTAATCGAGC
>NZ_MOAI01000032.1:0-82115 GCF_001976035.1 Ensifer sp. 1H6
CCGCTGCGGGGAGAGATGTCCGGCAGGACAGTGAGGGGCAAACCTTAGCTCGGGGCGCGAGCGTTCCCCTACTCGCCGCCGCCGAGCGAATGCACGAACACGGCAAGCTGCTTGACTGTGGTGTCGCCGAGGCGTGGCAGCCAGGCCGGCATGACGCCGTGCTTGGGCGCCTTCATCTGCGCGACGATTGCCTGCTCGCTTGAGCCATTGAGCCAGAGCGCATCGGCAAGATCCGGCGCGCCGAACTCGCGATTGCCCTTGGCGTCGGCGCCGTGGCACGAGGCGCAATTGGCCTCGAACAGCGCCTTGCCCGGTTCGACCAGCGCCGCATCCGAAGGCGTGCCGGTGAGGCTGACGACATAGGCGGCGGTCTGCTTGATCTCTTCCGGCTTGAGGATCTCGGCAAAGGACGGCATTTCGGAGACGCGCGTCTCGTCGTCGCCGGTATAGCGGATGCCGTGCGCCACCGTCTGGTAGATCTCCTCAGGTTTGCCGCCCCACAGCCAGTCGTCGTCGTTGAGGTTGGGGAAGCCGGCCGAACCGGCGGCACCCGAACCGTGGCACTGGGCGCAGTTGACCTTGAAGGCCGAGGCGCCGGCCGCAACTGCGAACTGGTGAAGCTGCGGATCGGCGATGATCTGGTCGAGTGAGCTCGCGGCGATCTTTTCCAGATTGCCGGCCTGCGCCGCCTTGGCATCGGCAAGCTCGACGCTGAGTTCCGCACGGCTGGAGTAGCCGAGCACGCCCTTGGTCGCATCGGTTAGCAGCGGCACGGCCGGATAGACGATCATGTAACCGATCGCCCAGACGATGGTGGCGTAGAAGGTATAGACCCACCAGCGCGGCATCGGGTTGTTGAGCTCGCGGATCCCGTCCCATTCGTGGCCGGTTGTCTCGACGCCGCTGATCTCGTCGACATGTTTGTCCGACATGGATCAATCCTCCTTACGAGCGGAATGAGGAAAAGTGTTTTGCGGTTTTCCGCCCGCATTCCGCTCTGATTTCTGAGTCTCGATCACATCGTGATCGAAGGGGATGGCTGCGGCCCGATCGGCGGCCTTCTTGGCGCCGGGCCTAAAGATGAAGGCGACGACGCCGAGGAAGAAGAGCGTCATGGCAAGCAGCGCCCAGCTGTCGGCGAACTGGCGCATGGCCGTGTAGGTTTCCATGTCCGTGCCCTCCCTTAGCGATAGCCCGTGGTGTCGTCGTAGGTGGAGAAGTCGACCAGCGTGCCGAGCATCTGGAGATAGGCGACGAGCGCGTCCATCTCCGTCAGCTTCTGCGGATCGCCGTCGAAATCGCCGAGCTTGGCCTTGGGATAGCGCGCCTCGACACCCGACGTGTCCGCATTCGGGTCGGCCTGCGCCTTGATGTCGGCGGCGGCGTTCTCGATCATCTCGTCCGAATAGGGCACGCCGACGGCCCTGTTGGCCTTCAGCTGTCCGGCGACGTTCCTCACGTCGAGCGGCGTCGACTTCAGGAACGCATAGCTCGGCATCACCGATTCCGGCACCACCGAGCGCGGCTCGGTCATATGCTGCACGTGCCACTCGTTCGAATAGCGGTCGCCGACGCGGGCGAGATCCGGCCCGGTGCGCTTCGATCCCCACTGGAACGGATGGTCGTACATGGATTCTGCCGCCAGCGAGTAGTGCCCGTAGCGCTCCACCTCGTCGCGGAACGGCCGGATCATCTGGCTGTGACAGACGTAGCAGCCTTCGCGAACGTAGATGTCGCGGCCCGCGAGTTCCAGCGGCGAATAGGGCCGCATGCCTTCGACCTTCTCGATGGTGTTTTCGAGATAGAACAGCGGCGCGATTTCAACGATGCCGCCGATCGAGACGACGAGAAGCGAGCCGACGAGCAGCAGCGTTGCGTTGCGTTCCAGGGTGGCGTGTTTGTCGAGAATGGACATGGGTACTGCCCTCCTATTCCGCAGCCTTGAGCACGGGCGTCGAACCGAAGATCGGGGCTTCGTCACGCACGCGGCCGAGGATGGTCATTGTTACGTTGAAGGCCATGAGCAGAGCGCCGGCGAGGAACAGGGCACCGCCCAGCGCACGCAGCACGTAGTAGGGCAGCATGGCCGCGACCGATTCCGCGAAGGAATAGACGAGGAAACCCTGGTCGTCGTATTCGCGCCACATCAGGCCCTGCTGGATACCGGCAACCCACATGACAGCGGCGTAGACGACGATGCCGAGCGTGGCGAGCCAGAAGTGCCAGTTGACCATGCGCACGCTATAGAGCCGCTCGCGGTTCCACAGCTTCGGCGTGAGGTAGTAGATGGCGCCGAAGGTGATCAGTCCGTTCCAGCCGAGCGCACCCGAATGCACGTGGCCGATCGTCCAGTCGGTATAGTGACTGAGCGAGTTGACCGTCTTGATCGACATCATCGGACCCTCGAAGGTCGCCATGCCGTAGAAGGCGACGGCCATGACCATCATGCGGATGATCGGGTCGGTGCGGATCTTGTCCCAGGCGCCCGAGAGCGTCATCAGGCCGTTGATCATGCCGCCCCAGGACGGCATCCACAGCATGATGGAGAAGACCATGCCGAGCGTCTGCGCCCAGTCCGGCAGAGCCGTATAGTGCAGGTGGTGCGGACCGGCCCAGATGTACATGAAGATCAGCGACCAGAAGTGAATGATCGACAGGCGGTAGGAATAGACGGGGCGGTTGGCCTGTTTCGGAATGAAGTAATACATCATGCCGAGGAAGCCGGCCGTCAGGAAGAAGCCGACGGCGTTGTGGCCGTACCACCATTGCGTCAGCGCGTCCTGCACGCCGGCAAAGGCCGAATAGCTCTTGGAGCCCAGGAACGACACCGGAACCGCCAGGTTGTTGACGATGTGCAGCATCGCGATGGTGACGATGAAGGCGAGATAGAACCAGTTCGCCACATAGATATGCGGCTCCTTGCGCACCAGCAGCGTGCCGAGGAACACGGCGAGATAGGCGACCCAGACGATCGTCAGCCACAGGTCGACATACCATTCCGGCTCCGCATATTCCTTCGACTGGGTGATCCCCAGCAGATAGCCGGTGGCGGCCAGGACGATGAAGAGCTGGTAGCCCCAGAACACGAACCAGGCGAGATTGCCGCCGAACAGGCGCGCACGGCTGGTGCGCTGGACGATGTAGAACGAGGTCGCGATCAGCGCGTTGCCGCCGAAGGCGAAGATCACCGCCGAGGTGTGCAGCGGCCGCATGCGACCGAAGTTGAACCACGGCTCGATGTTGAGATCCGGAAAGCCCAGTTGGAGCGCAACCACGACGCCCACGAGGAAGCCGACGACACCCCAGAAGACGGTGGCGATGACGCCATACTTCACGACTTCGTCGAAATATTCCGACTGCGGTGCGGCCGCCTTGCCTGCTGACGCCGTGCTGAAGTCGAGGCGCCGCATCATAACGATCGTGCCGCCGAGCAGCACGAAGAACAGCACCCACATATGGGCTTCGAACTGCCGGTCCTGTGCGAATCCGGCGCCTAGAAGCGCCAGGAAAGCACCGACCCCGAGCAGGATCGTCTCGAAAGTGTATTTCATGGTTGGGTCCCCAACTTTATCCAGATGCAGACGCGTGCACACGCCTAAAGGCGGCATGCCCAGCGCAGCTTGCCGGAAAGTGTCAGAATCGGGGCACCCTCACCTTGATTCAGATCAAGGCCGGGGGCCTCCACTTGCTTCACCCTCAGGAAACAATGAGGGAGCGCCATAGGAGCTGGCGTCAGAACAGCATGAAGAGAACGAATGATAGTGGAATGATCCGGGTGTGGACGGGTTTGCGAGCGCGCCCTGCCCCGATGGGCGAACCGCGGGCCTGGCTGGCACGTGCGCATCAGGAACAGCTTGCGCTCTGCAACAGCCTGGAGGAAATCGCCGACAGCCTGCCGGCTGAAATCGACCGGCAGAAATGCGCCTATGCCGCCAAGATGCTGGAGCCGCTCATACGCGAACTGCATTCGGGCGAAGAGAGCGCGGTGTTTCGCTGGGTCGAGCAGAATTTCGGCGACGACCCGTCGATCGCGGCAACGCTCGCGCGGCTCAAATACGAACATTGCGAAGATGAGTGCTTTGCCGAAGAGCTCACGGAGATGCTGGTGAAGCTCGGCGCTGCCGACGAGAGCGTCAATGCGGAGACAGCCGGCTACATGCTGCGCGGCTTCTTCACCAATCTGCGAAGGCACATCGGCTTCGAGCAGGAATGTCTTCGCACGCTGCTTCCAGTCGACCCGGACATCAATTGAACGAACGGCGGCTCGAAAGGGCCGCCGTTTCTGTATCCGGCTCAACTGCATGTTTTCTTAAATCCTATTCGATTTAAGGAAACATGCAGCAATTCAAAGTGCTACAGCGACCTTTGTGCGTCCAATAAGACGCGCGGCGCTCTAGGCGACAGGGATCAGGCGGCGATGGCGCGGCGTCGGTCCGCATGCTCCTGGATCACCAGGATCGCACCGATGAGCTTGCCGTTGCTCGACATGCACGGCGTCAGCCGGCAGCGCACCACGACGGTTCGCGCGTCGACGGTCTTGGCGAAGGTATAGTCGACCACCTCGCCCGCAAAACAGCGATCGAGATAGCTCTTCACGCGCAGCTCGAAGCGCTGGATGCCAATGAATTCGACGATATGCCGACCGATGAGATCCATCGGGCGGCTTTCGAGATGGTTCGCGTTGAGCGGATTGGTATAGAGATACCGATAATCCGGCGTGATCACGGCGATGCGGTCAGGGAAGCTGTCGAGAATCGCCTCGTTGAGAAGCCCCTCGTCCGCCCGCCCCTTGTGTGGTGCAGCCGGCGTGCGCTCCAGTCGCAAGTCGGCAGCGTTGACCGCGCCCGTGGCTGCGAAATAGCGATTGATCAGCGACTGCAAAAGCTGCGAATGGCGCAGCACGCAGGAAATATCGTCGGCCTCGACGCGCAGAATATCGATCAGAAACTGGAACTGAAGGCGGGCATCTTCGACGCTCACGGCCTTCTCATCATAGACCGACTTCAAGATGGGATCGAGCTCGCGATCCAGAAGTCCGATCAGATGTTCGTCTGCTGTACGTACTGCATACTGCAGTTGTGAATACTTGAACCAGAACAGCTCAATCAGTGCGTTCAATTCGAAACCCCAATCCCCCACGGCCGAGGCCGCGCCGATGCACTTATATGACAGGCTTTGATGATGTAGATGCTGATCTACAGCGCCGCGCGTCTTATTAGACGCGCAAAGGTCGCTGTAGCACTTCGAATTACTGCATGTTTTTATTCCTAAATCGAATAGGATTTAAGGAAACATGCAGGCGTTGACGTTTCCCCCACATCCTCAGCGAAAACCACAAAGACTTGGCCACCCAAAGCGCTTGCAGTCTGCCCCTCGCAATACAACGGTGAGTTTACACTCATTACCGCCCCGTTCAACATCAGAAAGGGAAGCTTGCGGTTTCGAAACGACTTCAACGGCGCAAAGACGGCGATTTTCTCCAGCAAATGCCTTAGGCATAGACAAAAAGGGCGTTAATGCCTGCGGCGGCAACGCCTTTTGCGGTTCGAAGAGAATCAGTCTTACAGGTAGCGCTTGATGTGCCAGCGGTCGTGGTACCACAACCATTGCCCGGGATACTCCCTCACCCAGCTCTCCACCTTGTCGTTGAGAACCTGTGCCGTGGCGTTGACGTCGACAGCGCCATCGGGCTTGCGCGGAATGTCGATCGCCGGCTCCAGCTCCAGCCGAAAACGGTTGCCGGGCAGCCGGATGCAGCGGGCGGGATAGACCTCGCAATTGAACTGCCGCACGAGCTTGGCGAGCAGCGGGTTGGTCTGCACGTCCTGGCCGAAGAATTTGGTCTTCAGGCCCTTGCGGAATTTCTGGTCGACCAGAACGCCGACGCCGTTGCCGCGCTCTAGCTGGCGGGCGAGTGCGAAGGACGAACCCGCATGCGACGGCACGAGATTGCCCATGCGCTCCTTGCGGAACTCGAAGACCTTCTCGGCGACGTAAGGGTTGTTCGGCGGACGGAAGAGCACCGTCACCTCCAGCCCGAAGGCGGAGCCAGCGACCGGCAGCATCTCGAAATTGCCGCTGTGGGCGGTAAAGACGATAAAGGGTCGCGGGTTGTCGCGCAGCTCGAGAAAGAGCGGAACGCCGGAGACTTCGACGCGGCCGGGCTTGGTCGCCTCGGGATCGAAATCGAACAGCCGGTCGAGGAAGACATATTCCGCCGCCATGCGGCCCATATTGCCCCAGCTCTCCATGGCGATCGCTTCGATCTCGGCCTCCCGCTTCTCGGGAAAGGCGTTGCGCAGATTGGTCAGCGTCAGCTTGTGCCGGCTGGTCTTCGGGCCGATGAAGCGTGCGGCGCGATCCATGAAGCGGATCGCGCCGTCAGCCGGAAACAGCTTCAGGATCGTCAGAAGCAGAAAGACGAGTTGCGCAATCAGCCACTGCCGGAAATGATCCGCCGTCAGAACCAGCCGTGTGATCAGCATGCGCACGTGGATCAATCCATCTTCAGGATGATCTTGCCGAAGATCTGGCGCGATTCCATCCGCTCCAGTGCCCGGTCGATCTCGTCGAAACCGACCTGCGTATCGATGACCGGATGCACCAGGCCGCGCGCCATCTTCTGCATGGCGTTGGCCATGTTTTCCATGCGGCAGCCGAAGGAGCCGAGCAGCTTCAGCTGCTGCTGGAACAGCATCATCAGGTTCATGTCGGTCGACACACCGGAGGTCGAGCCGCAGGTGACCAGGCGGCCTCCCCGCTTCATGCAGAGCATTGAGCCGGCCCAGGTGTCCTTGCCGACGTGTTCGAACACGACGTCGACGCCCTTCTTCTTGGTGAGCTTGCGCACGACACCTTCGAAGCGGTCGGTGCGGTAGTTGATGACGTGATCGGCGCCGAGCGCCTTGGCCTTCTCGATCTTGTCGTCGGATCGACGGTAGTGATAACCGTGCAGCCGATCTTCTTGGCAAGCTGGATTGCCGCCGAGCCGATGCCGGAGCCGCCGGCATGGACGAGAATGGTTTCGCCTGGCTCAAGCTTGGCGTTGTCGAACAGCATGTGCTCGACCGTGCCGAAGGTGACCGGTGCAAGCGCTGCGGCCACGGCATCGATGCCCGGAGGTGCCGGCACCAGCAGGCGTGCGGGAAGATTGATCTTCTCCTGCGCGAAGCCGTCGAGGTGGAAGCCATGCACGCCGCCCACATGTTCGCAGAGATTGTCGCGACCTTCGCGGCACGGGCGGCAGAGGCCGCAGGTGCGCGCGCCATAGATCGAAACGAGCTGCCCCGGAAGCACGCTTGAAACGCCCGGGCCGATGCTTTCGACCACACCGGCCGCCTCGGCGCCGATGACGAGCGGCATCTTGCGCTTGGCAAAGGCCATGCCGCGCCAGCCCCACACGTCGATGTGGTTGAGTGCGACGGCCTTGACCCGGAGCGTCACTTCGCCCGGGCCTGGCGCTTCCGGCTCGGGAACGTCGGTGATTTCGAGCTTGCGGTCATCGAGCAGTTGCAGGGCGCGCATGATCTTTCCTCTGCCTTGAGCGGCATCATTTCGTCTGAAGTTTCTGCGGCGTGCTTCCTTAGATCGGATCCGGTTCAAGGAAGCGTGCAGCAGGCTTAAAGCGTTACAGCGTCGCTTGCGCGTCATGTTCGACGCGCGGCGCTGTGACCGCCGACTTAGGCCGGCTCGGCGGTCATGACAAGGCTGGCGTTCTGTCCGCCGAAGCCGAAGGAGTTCGACAGCACGGCAGAGACCTGCTGGCTGCGCTTCACGTTCGGCACGACGTCGAGCACGATGGCCGGGTCGGGATTCTGGTAGTTGATCGTCGGCGGCAAGGTGCCGGTCAGCATCGTCTGGATCGAGAACACTGCCTCGACTGCGCCTGCAGCCGTCAGCGTGTGGCCGATCATCGACTTGTTCGACGAAACCGGGATCGACGGCAGATGTTCGCCGAAGACGGCCGACATCGACAGATATTCCATCTTGTCGTTTTCCGGCGTCGAAGTGCCATGGGCGTTGATGTAGCCGATGCCACCTTCGTCGATGCCGGCGTCGGCAAGGGCCGCGCGGATCGTCGCGATCGCCGGGCCGCCATCGGGCGACGAGCGCGTGCGGTGGAAGAGATCGGCCTTCTCGCCGCACCCCTTCAGGATGCCGTAGACACGGGCGCCACGAGCGACCGCTGCTTCCAGCGATTCCAGCACCAGGGTTGCCGCGCCTTCGGCGATGACGAAGCCGTCACGGTCCTTGGTGAAGGGCTTGGAGGCCTTTTCCGGCGGGTCGTTCTGGGTCGACAGCGCCGAGAGCAGCGCAAAGCGGATCAGCGCCTCGGCACTGACCGAACCGTCGGTCGCGACTGTCAGCGCGCGATCGGTGCGGCCCTGGCGAATGGCCTCGACGCCGAGCTGGATTGCAGTTGCGCCCGAGGCGCAGGCCGTCGACAGCGTCACCGGCAGGCCGCGGGTGCCGAAGCGATCGGCCAGGCGTTCGGAGATCGCGCCGAAAAGCACGGCCTCGTGAAACACCGGATCGGCCTTCTCGCGCATCGCGGCAAGGAAGCGATTGTAGGCGTCGCCCGGCTGGGTCGACGGTGGCGAGCGGTCGGCCAGTTCAAAGCGCGCGCTCCATTCCGGCTCGATCGGCGGAGCGGCGAGAAACAGCGGGCCGTTGAAATCGCCGGAAAGACCGGCCTGCGCCAACGCCTCAAGCGTCGTTTCGCGCGCCATGGCGTAGGAGCGCTCGACCGAATTGGCCGCCGGGACCTCGATGAAATCGACCATGCCCGAAATGCGCGTGTTCAGGCCTTCCGTCGGGAAACGGGTGATCTTGCGGATGCCGGAGACGCCGCCGGTCAGCGCCGCCCAGTTGTCTTCGAGACCCTGGCCGAGCGAGGTGATGACGCCCATGCCGGTGACGGCGACGATCGGACGACCGAGATGATCCTTGTAAGCGTTGCTCATCAATCGTTCCTCTTATTCGGCCGAAAGGACCGCGACGCCTTCGCCGCGTGAATGACCAATGGTCGTCACGACCGCCGTTCTGGCGCCCGCCGTCATCGGTTTTTCGAAGCTTGCGTCGAAAGCCGGAACCTTGGCGCCGTGGCCGAGCGCCAGTGCGGCAAGCGCGAGGCCCGCCGGAAACTGCGCTTCGATGCTGTGGCCGACAAGCCCGCCATAGGCGCGCACCGGCGCGCCGGCGAGCTTTGCTTCCAGAAAGGTCTTTTCGTGGGCAACGAGATCATGCAGGCCCGAGGTGCCGGAGAAGACCACTGTCTGCGCCGGATCGAGCGTTTCGGCCGGTTTTGCCAGATCGGCAAGGCGCGCCTCCAGCTTGCCGTCGCTGCGGCTGCCACGGTCGCTGCCGATCGCGTCGATCGTGGCATAGATGCGGGCGCCTCGGGCTTCGGCATATTCGCGCGATTCCAGCATCAGGAAGGCGCCGACGGAACCGAGGATCATTCCGCCGCCATCCTGGCGCTTGCGCGACCAGATCGGCTGCCAGTCGCCGACCGTCTGCGCCTGGATGGCCTCCGTCATCAGCATGATGTCGAGACGTTCGGCCGAAAATGCGCCGCCCGCCAGCGTATGTGTCGACTGTCCCGCCTTGATGCGGAAGAACGCCGTTTCGATCGCCGAAATGCCGGCCGCCTCTTCGCCCATGAAGGTGCGCGACGATCCCGTCACCTTGTGCACGATCGAGATGTTACCGGCGAGAAGGTTGGAGAGCTGGGCGAGGAACAGCGTCGGGCGCAGTTCGGTCGTCAGCTTCTCGTTCAGCAGCTGCTCGCGGTCGTTGCGCTTCAGCGCCTCGTCGACGATCAGCGAATCGACATTGATGTCGCGCTCGCCGCCGCCGGCGGCCACGATCATGTCCATGCTGCCGCAGGCGTCGAGATTGTCCTTGAGGCCGGCGTCGTCGAGCGCCAGGCCTGCTGCAAACACGCCGAGGCGCTGCCAGTTTTCCATCTGGCGCTGGTCGCCACGCTTGGCGATCTGCTGCGACCAGTCGATCTGCGGCAGCGGATGCACCGGATAGGGCTTGAACTTTTCGGCCTCGACGCGTGGCTCCGGCGCCTCGGCCGCGTTCAGAAACGCCACATGCGGCTCGACGCCGACACCCTGGCTTGTGACGATACCGACGCCGGTGATCACCACGTCGTTTGCGGATTTGCTCATCTTCACTTCTCCGAAGCGGCATCCGCCGCAAGTGCCGTCATCAGGCCCACCTCGTCGGCGCGCCTGCGCACGATATCGCCGAGCGGCACCTGATCGAACGGCATCGTTCTGAGTTTCAATTGTGCGTCACAGACCTTCTTGCCCGCAGACGTGATCTTCGCCTTGGTGACGGCGAAACCGGAGCCATCGTGCTCGAGGAAGGCTTCGATATCGAGTTCTGCCGACGGCTCGACGAAGGCCCGCATCTTGGCGCCATCGACCGACATCAGAAACGGCATTGCCGCGAAATTGGTCGCGGCCAGCACCAGAAATCCCGAAGCCTGCGCCATCGTCTCGATCAGAAGCACACCCGGCACCAGCGGATAGCCTGGAAAGTGGCCCTCGAATACCGGGCTCTTTTCGGGAACGACGGATCGCGCCGTCAGCCGGCCAGCCGACAGATCGACCGTTTCGACACGATCGATCATCTGGAAGTATTCAAGGAGCATGGAGGCTCACCCCGTTTGGTTTCGGGCTCAAGTAAAAACGCCAATGCCGCCTGTCAAGCGCGAGGCGCGACCGGCGGCATTGGAAATCGAGTGGAAAGGCTTGAACCTTGGCCCGATCAGGCCTTGGCAGCCCGCAGCTCGTCGATCTTGGCGCAGAGGTTCTTGAGCACGAAGTATTCTTCGGTCGAAACCTTGCCTTCGTTGACTTCCTGCGTCCACTGTTCCAGCGGAATCTTGATACCGAAATCCTTGTCGATCGCAAAGACGATGTCCAGGAAGTCCAGGCTGTCGATGCCGAGATCGTCGATCGTGTGGCTTTCCGGCGTAATCGTCTCGCGATCGATCTCGCTCGTTTCAGCGATGATGTCGGCAACCTTGTCGAATGTAGCAGTCACGCGCATACCTCTTTATTATTTTATTCCGAGTCTCGGCGATCCTATAGGTAAATGCGCCGCAAAAGCCAATGGCCTTGATGGCAACCTCTGCGATTTGAAATGCGGTGTTGCTAAACGGCGACCGAATGGCGCCCCCGTCCTGACTGAAGATGAGTGTCGAAAATGGCCGCCACCGACCGGGCAAACGGCCGGCCGCGTTCGGTAAGGCTGAAGACGCCGTCCTCGATCGTCGTCAGCCCGTCCACATCCCTTGCGCGCCAGAGCTTTGCCTCCTCGACGACCGCTCCGGCGAGTTCAGGAAACTCCGCCTTGATTCGCGAGAACGAGAAGGCGAAATCGCACATGATGGATGCGATCACCCGCGCCCGCAGGCGATCATCAGGCGTCAGCATGTAGCCGCGCACCGCGGCCAGGCCTGCGTTCTCCACCTGGCGCAGATATTCGCCGGTTGCCGGCATATTCTGCACATAACCTTGACGGAACTGGCCGATCGCCGAGGCGCCAAGACCGATCAGGGTTTCGGCGCTGTCACATGTATAGCCCTGGAAATTCCGGCGCAGGCGCCCTTCCCGGTTGGCAACGGCCAGACTGTCGCCGGGCCTGGCGAAATGGTCGATGCCGATCGCCTCGTAGCCGGCGGCAACAAGCATGTCGGCCGCCCGGCTCATCTGGGCAAAACGTTCGACGATACCTGGCAGGCTCTCGTCTGATATCATCGACTGGTGCTTCTTCATCCACGGCACATGGGCATAGCCGAAGAGCGCGACGCGATCCGGCGCCAGCGACACGACGGCGTCGATCGTTGCCTCCAGCGACGACAGGCTCTGGTAGGGCAAGCCGTAAAGCACGTCGCAATTGACCGAACCCACGCCGCGGGCTCGCGAAGCCTCGATCGCATCACGCGTCTGCTCATAGGTCTGGATGCGGTTGATCGCCTTCTGTACCACGGGGTCGAAATCCTGGACGCCGAAGCTCGCCCGCGTCATGCCGATCGCTGCCAGCGCGTCGTGGCGCGCCGCGTCGAGGTCGTTCGGGTCCATCTCGATGCTGATTTCGCAATCGCTGGAAAATTCGAAGTGACTGCTGAAGGCGCGCTTGAGCGCGATCAGATCGTCCGGCCTGACCAGTGTCGGCGATCCGCCGCCCAGATGCAGCGCCGTGACCTTCGCTTGGCGGTTCACCCGCCCGCCGATCGTGGCGATTTCGCGGTGCAGTCCGTTCAGGTAGCTCGCCACCGGCTCGTAGCGTAACGTCTGCTTGGTGTGACAGGCACAGAACCAGCACAGCCGGTCGCAATAGGGCACATGGGCGTAAAGCGACAGCGCCTCACCCGGCCCGATGGCCTCTAGCCAGGACTGGTACTCAGCCTGACCGACCGCCTCCGAAAAATGCGGCGCGGTGGGGTAACTGGTATAGCGCGGCACGGGGCTCGCATATTTCAGGATCAGAGCGTCGTCCATCGGTCTCTCCGTCAAGATGGCAAACGCATAGGACGGATGGGAAAGCACGCCGTTGATTTTGATCAAGCCGTCGAATTAACACGTTAAAATTGACAATGCTCAATTCAACATGAGACATTGTTTCGCGCTTCCGGAATTAGCACCTGTCAACTCTTGATTTAACCGCCCGCATCCTCTTTGGTCCCTCGAACAAACCCGATGCAGGGAAGAAAGATTTGCAGATCGTGACCGAACATCGCCGCAAGGATATCCACAATTCGGACATTCCAGCCGTCTGTGCTGCCTGCGAGGCGCGCCACGGCGGCGTCTGCGGCACGCTGACTGCTGACCAGCTTCTCGACCTCAGCCGGCATTCGACCCGCAGGCGTGTCGAACCCGGTCGCGAGGTCGTCGGCCAGGGCGAAATGACTGACAGCTACGCCAACATCATCAGCGGCGTCGTCAAGCTGAGCAAGGTTCTCTCCGACGGACGCCAGCAGATCGTCGGCCTGCAGTTCGCTCCCGATTTCATGGGCCGGCCGTTCACGCGTGAAAGCGCGCTGACCGCCGAAGCGGCGATCGACACCGACATCTGTTCGTTCCCGCGCAATGTCATCGAGCGGCTCGTTGCCGATGCGCCGGGCCTTGAACACCGCCTGCACGAACAGGCGCTGAAGGAACTGGACGAAGCGCGCGACTGGATGCTGACGCTCGGCCGCAAGACCGCGCAGGAAAAGGTGGCGAGCTTTCTCTATATCATCGCCACTCACATCGATCCGGAAAACGGCACGGCAACAGCATTCGATCTGCCACTGTCGCGCGCCGATATCGCCGACTATCTCGGCCTGACGATCGAGACCGTCAGCCGGCAGGTGACCAAGCTGCGCAAGGACAATGTCATCCACATCGAAAACAGCCGTCACGTCACCGTGCCAAGCATGGACCGGTTGATGCAGGTGGCCGGCATCGACTGAGTCCGCCGTCCAAGGTTCAGCGCGTTTCCGCTTTAAAGAAGTCGCGGAAAACCGCTGCGCACTTCTCCGGGAAATGCTCTATCTCTTTGTTTTATGCATTCTCCGACGGAAAACCGCTCCGCACTTTTCCTGGAAATGCTTTTAACGCGTGATGACGATGCGCGTGTTTTTCAGCCCGTGTTCACGGGCAAGCGCGAAGAACTCCGCGGCATTGTTGGGATGCAACCGCACGCATCCGTGTGAGGCAGGGCGGCCCAGGCGCTTGACATCATAGGTCGCGTGAACAGCATAGCCACCGTTGAAGAACACGGCGTAAGGCATTGGCGCATCATCATATTTTTTCGAGCGATGATTGCGCGAAAGCCACTTGGCCTTCCAGCTCCCCTTCGGCGTGACATAGCCCTTGCGCGCGGTGGAAACCTTCCAGCGATACATCACGACGCCGTTCTGCTTTACCACCATCGTCTGGGAGGAGAGGCTGATCTTGGCAACGAGATTGGCGGCGTTCAGCGGCTGAACGGAAAACTGCATCAGAACGGCAATCACCACAATCAGGGATGTGTGTCGCATGCTTCACTCCCCGCGTGTGAAACCTCGACTGCATGCCTCCGATCAGCGGAGAAAATCCCGCAGCAGGCTTCAGGCGCGTTGCAGCATCCTTTGCGCGTCATATTTGACCCGCAAGGCCGCAATCAGTGGAACCAAACGTCCGCAGAGAATAACCGGCCCGTAATGTTGCAAGTTTAATACATATGGAAAGAAAAATCTTAATGCCAAGATCAACTTGCCGTGGATACGCGGTAGAAACCGATCAAATCATGGCGATCAGAAGAACAGCCAAGGTCATTGCCGAACAAGCACCATAGAATACAGCGATACCGGCGTCGATGTCTTCGCTTTCGGCAACGGCGCGGCCAGGCCCATTGATCATCGGTTCGCTGACCATGACCCCGCCATAGACGCGCGGACCCGCTAGCTGCAGGTCCAGCGCGCCGGCCATCGCCGCTTCCGGCCAACCTGAGTTGGGGGAGCGGTGCAGGCCGTGATCGCGAAACGCCACTCCGATCGCATCGGCCGCCGCGGGGCGCCCACGATGCAGCCAGGCGCGGCAGCGATCAACAGGACGGATAGTCTCGCTGCCGGCAGGTTGGCGACATCGTCGAGCCGGGCGGAGGCCCAGCCGAAATTGAGGTATTTCGGCGATTTGTGGCCGATCATCGAATCGGCGGTGTTCAGCATCTTGTAGGCGAGCAGCCCGGGAAGACCGGCAACCGCATACCAGAAGGCAGGCGCCACCACCCCATCGGAAAAGTTCTCGGCAAGGCTTTCGATCGCGGCGCGGCAGACGGCGGGCGCATCGAGCGTCTTCGGGTCGCGCCCGACGATCATCGACACGGCGTTTCGGCCGCCTTCCAGCCCCCCCAACCGCAAGCCTTCGGCAACGCGCCGGACATGATCGCCAAGGCTCTTCTGCGCCAGGAACACCGCAACGACGACAGCCTCGAGCAGGTAGCCGATGGGGGCCATCACCGAGAACAAGCGGTGCAGGATGCTGCCGGCAAGCACGCTGGCAAGCAGCAGCACGCCGATCGTCAGGATACCGCGTATTTTCAGGGCGCCGGCACCGAGGCTCTCATGCCTGTTCAGCGCCCCATCAAAAACCGCGATCGCCTTGCCGAAAAACACCACGGGATGCGGCAGGCGTGACCAGAGCCAGTCCGGATCACCGACGACACGATCAAGCAGCAGGGCAGCCACAAGGATGAGAAGAATCTCGCTCGACACTCAGCACTCCCCTGGGCGCAACGCGTCCCCAGGGCGCAACGCGTCCCCAGGGCGCAACGCGTCCCCACGGCGCAGGGCGTCCGCCAGTCGCCGGTCACCTTCCGCATCGGGCGCAAGCCCGATCCTGAGCCAGCGAGAATCGTAGTCGAATTTGCGCGTCAGGATCTGCGCCTCGCAGAGATGACGGTGCAAGGCATGGGCATCGGCATGTTCCACCAGCACGAACAGCCCGGTTCCACCGATGCGCTTGAGACCGGCCTCATCAAGAACCGCATCGAGCCCAGCGCGACGCTCAAGAATGCCCGCGGCGATCGCTTGCGTATCGCCGGACATCAATGCCTTGGAGATAACCAGCGCCGGCCCGGACACTGCCCAGGGGCCGAGCCACTCACGAAATGCATCGAGCACGGTATCGGCTGCCACGACGAAGCCCAGGCGCAGGCCAGCCAGACCGAAGAATTTCCCGAAGGAGCGGAAGACGATGAGATTGTCGTGGGCGCCGACTTGGCCGGCGACACTGAAGTCCGGCTCCAGATCGCCGAAGGCCTCGTCGACGACCAGCACGCCGCCATTCGCCGCCATCGTCGCCGCCATCGCCAGGATTCCTGCCGGCTGGAAGGCGCGGCCGGTCGGGTTGTTGGGGTTGACCACAACTGCAAGGCCGTGGTCGACGCCAAGATCCTCGGCACGCTCCACCCGATCGACGGCAAAGCCTGCCGCGGCCAGCACGCGTGCGTATTCGCCATAGGTCGGGCCGAAGACCGCGACGCGGCGACCGGTAGGAACCAGCCGCGGCAACAGCTGGATCACCGACTGGGTGCCGGGAACCGGCAAGGGCTGGATACCATCGGTTCGGTAGTAGCTGGCGGCGGCAGCGCGCGCGCCATCGATCGTCAGTTTGTCGGGCAGCCGGTGCCAGGCCTGCTGCGGCACCGGCGGCAATTCGACCGGGCGCGGATTGATGCCGGTCGACAGGTCAAGCCAGTCCTCGAAGCGGCCGCCGAAACGGGCAGCGGCTTCGGTGACGCCGCCGCCATGCACGATCGGCGCGCTCATGGCCTGCCCGCAATATCGATGAGATGCATGAACGAGCCGGCGACATTATCGCGCTTCAAACCCGCCTGCCCCAGATCTACGCTGGCGGCATCGCTGACGGAAAACAGCCGATCGGCTGCCCCTTCCGAGACGATGGTCGCATAGTGGAATTCGTGCGCCGTCATGGGTCCATCGAAGAATGTGTTGTCGAGGGGCACGACGCGGCGGTAGCCGAGGTGCCGCCTGCGCTCGGCAAAACTTGTGGTGAGCGGCAGCAGGCCGAGCATTTCGTAGCGCGCACCGTCGGCCGCGACAAGCCCCTCGCCCAGCACCATGTAGCCGCCGCACTCGCCGAAGATCCGCGCGCCACGCCTGGCCGCCGTCCCGATACCGGATCGGAAGGCTGCCGCCGCCTGCAGGCGTCCAGCATGAAGCTCGGGATAGCCGCCCGGCAGATAGACCGCATCGGCCGCCACGTCCGGGCCTTCGTCGGCAAGTGGCGAAAAGAAGGAGATTTCCGCCCCGGCGCGGCGCCAGCCGAAGAGCAGGTGTTCGTAGCAGAAGGCGAAGGCCACATCCCGTGCCACGGCGATATGCTGGCCGAGCGGTTTGAACCGGGTGACCTCGGCCATCACCCGCTCTTCCGGTGAAAGTGCTGACGCAGCGCGGATCGCGTCGAGATCGCAGGTCGCCTCGACCCGGTCCGCCGCATAGTCGATGAAAGTTTCAAGCGTGCCGTGTTCTCCTGCCTGCACCAGGCCGAGGTGCCGCTCGGGCAGCTTCAGGGCACCATCCTGCCGCAGCACGCCGAAGACAGGCATGGCCACGCGCGTCAGCGCATCGCGCAGCATCATCTCATGCCGATCGCTGCCGACCTTGTTGAGAATGACGCCGGCAACGCGGATATCTTTGCGGTGATCGGCATAACCGCGCACCAGTGCCGCCACCGAATGCGACATGCGGGCACAATCGACCACCAGGATGACGGCGAGATCGAGTGCCTCGGCAAGATCGGCCGGCGCACCGCTGCCGTCGGCGGCACCGTCATGCAGGCCCATCATCGCCTCGACGACGAGCGTGCGCCCATCGGCGGCGTAGGCCGCATTTGTCGCGAGAAGCGCGGGGCGCATGGCCCAAGGGTCATAGTTGAGGCAGGGCTCGCCGCTCGCCGCGGTATGAAATGCCGGGTCGATATAATCAGGACCTGCCTTTCCCGGCGCGATCGCCATGCCGCGCCGTCGCATGGCGCGCATCAGCCCGAGTGTCACCGTGGTCTTGCCGGAGCCCGAACAGGGCGCGGCGATCAGCAATCCGCTCATGCGGGATCCCTGAGCCCGCGGCTTGCAAGAGGATCGGCCACAAGCTGCCGCCCATCAAGCGCCCCGATCCAGTCGAGCGACGCCCGCAGGCGCACGACCTCGCCGACGACGACGATCGCCGGCGGCTCCAGACCGGAAGCGATAACATCGGCTTCGGCGCGCGCCAGCGTCGTTTCGAGCACCGTCTGCTCCGGCGTTGCCGCATTGCAGACGAAGGCCACCGGCTCTTCCGGCGAGCGCCCGGCACCAATGAGATTGGCGGCGATGGCGCCGATATGTTTCATCGCCATGTACATCACGATCACGGGCGAGCCCGAGGCAATGCCTTGCCAATTGATGCGGTCCGGCACTAGGCCGGAGGAGTCGTGACCGGTCAGGAACGTGACGGCGTGGTTGACCTCGCGGTGGGTGACGGGAATGCCGGCATAGGCAAGCCCACCAATCCCGGCAGTAATGCCCGGCACGATGCGAAACGGGATGCGGTTTTCGACCAGCGTCAGCGCCTCCTCGCCACCCCGCCCGAAGACGAAGGGATCGCCGCCCTTGAGACGCAGGACGCGCTGGCCGGCGCGCGCCAGCTCGACGAGCCGGAGAGAAATATCGCGCTGTTTCGGCGAAGGCTTGCCACCGCGCTTGCCGGCAAACTCCAGCACGGCGCCCGGCCGGGCGAGCTTCAGGCAGTCCTCGTTGACCAGCGCGTCGTGAACGATGACATCCGCCTGCCGCAGCGCATTGGCGGCATGAAGCGTCAGCAGGCCGGGGTCGCCCGGGCCAGCGCCGACGAGCCAGACGGTACCGGGCTCAAGCGCAGGCAGGCCGGAAAAAATCGTGTCGTTCATGCCGTTTCTCCCGCCACGCGCTTAAAGCCTACCGCTGAACTGCCTTGGCACCGAGCGGATTCAGATTCACAGGAATTCCGCATAGTTATTTGAAATATCTTGCATATCTTTACCAAAACGCGATCCGAGAAATAGCTCATGATGCGGCCGCCAGGGTTGCCGGCATGATTGCCAGACGGTGATCGGCAGGCCCGGCAATCGCTGCCGTTGCATGTGAAGACGTGAGCTTGGCAACCAGCAACACGCTTGCCGAGCCGGCGCCGACAAGAGCGGCGCCCTCGGCAACACCGTGGCAGCCGGTATGGGCAAAGACAATCGCCGAGGGATTTTGCAGCCGGGGCGCTTCGGCTTCAAGCGTCGCCGCATCGAAGAAGCGTGCGGCCACGGCAAAGTGCTCGGCGGCAGCGTGGATCGCCGGCTCGCCGCGCCTCGCGTCGAGCGAGGCGACGAAGCCGATATCGGCTTTGTCAGCGCCGGCCTGCGCCAACGCCTTTTCGGCAAGCGCAATCACTTCATCAATCGGCGTGCCGCGCTCGCAGCCAAGACCGAGGACGAGTGGTCCCGGCGGTCGCCGCGCTATGCTGGATGATTTCATGGTCGACCTCGGCCCCCTTCGCGGCAATCCACACGAAGCGCCGCCCGGCTCAAATCCCGGGTCGGTCTGGACAGCACCGATTCCAGCCCCCTGCCTGGGTCGGCCGCATCGGACGCTCTTTCAGTCCGCCAGAAGCGGACGCCGTCGCACATCCGTCATTTTTACCGGAGGCAACCGCACGGGTCAAACCGGATTGCGCCATCGCCATGTCGCGTTTGACGAAACCCACCACTCGCCTTCGGCGCGCGCATACCGCCAGAACCGGCAATCGACGGAAGACAGCAAACGCCCATCCGAGTACCCATAGTCTCAGAATAAGGCACTGATTTCTTGAGAGAATTCTCATCTTGCGACGAGCATCGCAGATGCACCACGACAGAAGGCTTTGCATTTCGCCGCGGCCTCTGACACAAGGCGAGAAAGGCCTGCATACTCCTCCCTCCTCGAGTCTCTCCCGTGCAAGATCTCGCTTTCCACCTGCTCGTGTTCCTGTTCGTTGCCGCCTTCATTGCCGGCTTCATCGATTCGATCGCCGGCGGTGGCGGCATGATTACCATTCCCGCCATGCTGATTGCCGGCATCCCGCCGCTCCAGACGCTGGGCACCAACAAGCTGCAGGGGCTGTTCGGCTCGGGCTCGGCAACCCTTTCCTATGCCCGGCGCGGTCACGTGAACCTGAAAGAGCAATTGCCGATGGCGCTGATGTCGGCGGCGGGCTCCGTGTTGGGCGCGCTGCTCGCGACCGTCGTTCCCGGCGACGTTCTGAAGGCGATCCTACCCTTCCTGCTGATTGCCATCGCGCTCTATTTCGGCCTCAAGCCGAACATGGGCGACGTCGACCAGCACCGCCGCATCACGCCGTTCGTGTTCACGCTGACGCTCGTGCCGCTGATCGGCTTCTACGACGGCGTCTTCGGTCCCGGCACCGGCTCGTTCTTCATGCTCGGCTTCGTCACGCTTGCCGGATTCGGCGTCTTGAAGGCGACGGCACATACGAAATTCCTGAACTTCGGCTCGAATGTCGGCGCCTTCGCCGTCTTCCTGTTCTTCGGCGCCATCCTGTGGAAGATCGGCCTGATGATGGGCGTCGCCCAGTTCCTCGGCGCCCAGGTCGGCTCGCGCTATGCCATGGCCAAAGGCGCCAAGATCATCAAGCCGCTGCTCGTCGTCGTCTCGATCGCGCTGGCCGCCCGGTTGCTGGCCGACCCGACACATCCGCTGCGCATCTGGCTGGGGCTCTGAGGCGGGACCCACCTACGCGCTGTTTGCCTGTGCTGCCGAGCGCAGGCGGCCAACGTCATCCTCACGCGACCGGTCAAAGGCTCGGATCTGAAGAGCTGGGCGTTGGCGGTCGCCTGACGTGCGGGTCCCAGAAAGGCGCGTGTCGCACTGGCCCGCAAGCTGGCGGTGGTGTTGCACCACATGCTCATGGACAGAACCAACTTCATTCCCCACAAGGTGACGCCAGCCATGGCCGCTTGAGCCGGAAGGAGACAACAACACAGGTTTCGGGTGGGCACTGCCATCAGCCCCCCCGAGCGAGGTCCCTTCGCCGGGACGATGGATGGGTTAGGCCGCAGACTTGGGCGCAGCACTCAGGTGACTGCGCGCCCCTAGATTGGCCAGCCGGTCCTCAGCAGACCCCATAGAGCAGCGGCCCAGCGTCGACTGCGAACAGAAGCAAGCACTCGGCGAGGGATTAAGCTCACAAGGGATTGACTCAAGGCCCGTTACAGAAGGCCAAGTCTCCCGCACTCCTTGGCGGGAGGTTCGAACTTAGGAGATTACAATGAAAATTATTATCGCCGCAGTGGCATCACTCGCGTTTGCGACTTCCGCTATTGCTGCTGTGCCGTCGACGCCAACCGAGAAGAAGCCCACTGTCAAAACTGCAGGCCAAGTTGAACTGGCATGGGGCAAAAACCGCTCGGGCCAAACCACGACATCGTCCGACAAGTACTCGAACGGCAGGACCTTTCGCTGATCCAGCCTAATGCAAAAAGGGCGGCTGCGGCCGCCCTGAATTTTGGCAATATGCGGCTATGGCGGGAAGCGGTGACGTCCTCCCCAAGGCCCCCGCGGGTGTCACCTCTCACCGTCGGCTCGCCGGTGAAATTCCCGTAACCAAGACGAAAGTCGAGCAAGGCCGCACCTTGAGCCTCTAGTCGCTAGAGATTTCAGAGTGCCACTCATGCTTCGCCAGTCAGGGGCCGCATGGGGCCGCCTGCCCGCGAAGCGTCGTGCTGTCCTTCGCTCGCCTTGAGGTTCCAATGTTTACCACCCTGCCCGCCATCCTGATGCTTGTCGTCGGCCTGTTCACCCTGGCGCTGGCGATCCTGCGCCGCGTGCAGTCTGGCCGCTCGCCCGTTGTGCTGACCTATGGCAACGACGCGGAAGGTTTTGCCGGCAAGCTCTTTCGGATGATCGTGGCGGCGCTGGTGGTTCATCTCCTGGCGATCGCCGCCTTTCCCGATGCGGTCGGCGCCACGCTCGGCCGGATCCCGATGCTCGACAAGCCGCTCCTTCACGCCGTTGGCCTCGTGCTCATGACGCTCGGCGGCGGGTTGACGATGCTGTCGCAATGGGCGATGCGCCACTCGTGGAAGATCGGCATACCGGAGGAGCAGGACGCGCCGCTGGTCACCTCCGGCCTCTACGCGTTTTCCCGCAACCCGATTTATGTCGGCATGGTCACGGCGCTGACCGGCACCGTGCTGGCCGTGCCGAACGTCGCCTCGGTGGCGCTCACTCTCTCAGCCTGGATATCGATCTCCTATCAGATCCGCATGGAGGAAACGTACCTCTCCCGCGCTTTTGGCGAGGCGTATGGCGCCTATTGCAAGCGCGTCCGGCGGTGGATCTGAAATCACGCGGATTGCGCGCCAATGGAACCTGCGGCGGCTGGACCCGCACCCGACCTCAAAACACCGCCAGCAGCAGCGCGCCGGCGGCAATGAAAACGACACCGAGCCAGTTCATCAGGTTGAGCTTTTCGCCGAGGAACAGCACGCCGAAGATGGCGACCATGACGATCGACAGCTTGTCGATCGGCGCCACCCGCGCCGCATCGCCGAGCTTCAGGGCGCGGAAATAGGCAAGCCAGGAGGCGCCGGTGGCAAGGCCGGAAAGTGCCAGAAACAGCCATGTCCGCCCCGGGATTTCCGAAGGCTTCTGCCATTGCCCCGTTGCCGCGACGATGCCGGCCAACACGAGGAGGATGACGACGGTGCGGATCAGCGTGGCGAAGTCGGAGTTGATCTGGGCAACCCCGACCTTGGCAAACACTGCCGTGAGCGCCGCAAAGGCAGCCGAAAGCAGAGCCCAGAACTGCCAGCTCTGGCTCATCAGAACTCGACGCCCTTCTGCGCCTTGATGCCGGAGCGGAACGGATGCTTGATCAATTCCATCTCGGTCACCAGATCGGCGGCTTCGATAAGGTCTTCCTTGGCGTTGCGGCCGGTCAGTACCACATGGGTCATGTGCGGCTTTTCTTCCTTCAGGAAGCGCACGACTTCGGCCACGTCGATATAGTCGTAGCGCAGCGCGATGTTGATTTCGTCGAGCAGCACCATCGAGTTGCGCTCGTCGCGGATCAGTTCCTTGGCCTTCTCCCAGGCCTTTTCCGCCATCGCCACGTCGCGGGCGCGGTCCTGCGTTTCCCAGGTAAAACCCTCGCCGAGCGTATAGAACTGGCAGACATCGCCGAAATGCTTCTCGATCAGGTCGCGCTCTCCGGTTTCCCAGGCGCCCTTGATGAACTGCACGACGGCGCAGGGCATGCCATGGGCGATATGGCGGAAGATCATGCCGAAGCCGGCGGTCGACTTGCCCTTGCCCTTGCCGGTGTTGACAATGATCAGACCCTTCTCGTCGGTCTTCGTCGCCATGATCTTTTCGCGTGCGGTCTTCTTCTTCGCCATCTTCATCGCATGGCGGGCATCGTCCTTTTCGGCGACACCTTCACCCGTGCTCACCACTTCTTCGCTCATGACGTTCTCCTCAATCATATGAATCTATCGTGGGATGCGGACGTAGTACCGCCCGCGATCTCACTCTTTGCAATTGCGCAACTCCGGACGGAAAACCGTTTCAAGCTTTCCCCGGAGCTGCTCTATTCGTTTCCGGCGCGAAGCCGCACCGCAGCCGTTGTGCGGCCGCTCAGTTCAAAGCGTGCCGAGTTGGAGCGCGGGATCCAGAGATTACGGTCGATCGCCTCCAGCAACCGCTCCGAGAGCTCGGCGAGTGCCGCCGGGTTCTTGTCGCGCAGGAAGCCTGACACCCGCTCGTCGACGATGAAAGCCTGGTAGGCAGCCTCGAAATGATGGTCGCGCACGGCACCCGTGGTTGCGGCAAAGGCAAACATGTAGTCGACCGTCGCGGCGATCTCGAAGGCGCCCTTGTAGCCGTGGCGCATGACGCCATCGATCCACTTGGGGTTGACGACGCGCGCGCGCACCACACGGCCGATCTCTTCCTCCAGCGAGCGGATGGCCGGCTTTTCCGGCCGGGAGTGGTCATTGTGGTAAATCGCCGGCCGGGCGCCGCTCAGGTGCTCGGCGGCAAGGCTCATGCCGCCTTCGAACTGGTAGTAGTCGTCGCTGTCGAGCAGGTCGTGTTCGCGGTTGTCCTGGTTCTGGACCACCGCTTCGATCGTGCGCAGCCGCTCCTCGAAGAGCTCCCGTCCCGCCTTGCCCTCCTCGCCGGCGCCATAGGCATAGGCGCCCCAGGTGAGATAGGCATCGGCGAGATCGGCTTTGCTGTCCCAGCCCTTCTCGTCGATCAGCGCCTGCAGGCCGGCGCCGTAGGCTCCGGGCTTGGCACCGAAGACGCGGTAGGAGGCGCGGCGCGCGGCTTCCGCCGGCTCGACGCCCGACGCCTCCAGCCGCTGCGTCTCGGCGCGCATGCGCGCGGCGATCATATTGTCGGCATCGTCTTCCTCAAGCGCCCCGACGGCACGGATCGCCTTGTCGAACAGCGCGATCTGGTCCGGGAAGGCATCGCGGAAGAAGCCTGATATCCGCAGCGTCACGTCGACGCGCGGGCGGCCAAGCATCGCCAGAGGCACGATTTCATAGCCCATCACCCGGCGCGAGACCATGTCCCAGGTGGGCTTGGTGCCGATCAGCGCCAGGGCCTGGGCGATGTCGTCACCGCCGGTGCGCATGTTCGCCGTGCCCCAGGCCGTCAGGCCGAATGAGGACGGCCATTCGCCGTGATCCTGCAGATAGCGGCGGATCAGCAGTTCGGCGGATTTCTTGCCAAGTTCAAAGGCCGCCGGCGTCGGCACCGAGCGGCTGTCGACGGAGTAGAAATTGCGGCCGGTCGGCAGCACGTCGGGACGGCCGCGGGTCGGCGCGCCGGAAGGCCCCGGCGCCACGAAGCGGCCATCAAGGCCGGTGAGAAAGCCGGCCATCTCGGCAGCGCCGGAGTTGATGATCGATGGCTTCAGTCGCGCCTCGATCTCGCCAAGCACGGTGCGGGTGGCAGGCCAGTCCTCGGGCGCGAGCGTCTCGCCAGAAACGAACGCCGCCGCCAGCAGCTCGATGCGCTCGACAGTATCGCCGGCCGTCCGCCACGGTGCATCGGAAATGGAGGAAAGCATGTCCGGCCGTGCGCCTTCCCAGGGATCGGACATCACGCAATCGAGCGGATCGAAGCCGAGCCCGGCATCCGCGGCCATCGCCCGCTGCAGGCTCTGGTCGCGCCTTCGCCAAGGCTGCGCGGCACCCGCGCCAGCGCCACGGTCAGGTCGGTCAGCAACCGCCCCTCCGGTGCAACGCCAAAAATGTGCAGGCCATCGCGGATCTGCATTTCCTTGAGGTCGCAGAGATAGGCGTCGAGCTTCTCCAGCGCCTTGTCGTCGCTGTCGCCCTTGTCGATACCGGCATCGTGGTCGAGGCCGATGTCACGCACGAGGTCGAGGATCTGCCGGCTGAGCAGCCTGAGCCGGCGCGGATCGCCGCCGGCCGCGTCGTAATATTCGTCGACCAGCGCTTCGAGATCCTTCAGCGGCCCATAGGATTCCGCCCTCGTCAGCGGCGGCGTCAAATGGTCGATGATGACGGCGCTGGTGCGGCGCTTGGCTTGCGTGCCCTCGCCGGGATCGTTGACGATGAAGGGGTAGACATGCGGTAGCGGCCCAAAGATCGCCTCGGGATAACAGGTCTCCGACAGCGCTAAGGCCTTGCCGGGCAGCCATTCCAGATTGCCGTGCTTGCCCATATGCACAATGGCCTGCGCGCCGAACTGGTTGCGCAGGAAAGCGTAGAAGGCGAGATATCCGTGCGGCGGCACCAGATCCGGCGAATGGTAGCTTTCCTTCGGATCGATGTTGTAGCCGCGCGCCGGCTGGATGCCGACGACAATCTCGCCGAAGCGGGCAAGCGGCAGCGCGAAGGCGCCATCGAGGAAGAACGGGTCGGTTTCCGGCGCACCCCAGCGATCGCTGACCTCATCCTGAATCTGTTTCGGAAGCGAATCGAAGAACGTATTGTAATCGCTGAACGAAAGAACTTCGCGGATCTCGCGATCGCGGCTCGCCGCGTTGGTCGGCCCAGCCATCAGGTAGCCGATCAGTGCATCGCCATCCTCAGGCACGCCGGCGACGGGATAACCTTCGCTCGCCATGGCGCGCAGCACTTCAACCGTGCCCGCCGGCGTATCGAGCCCGACGCCATTGCCGAGTCGGCCATCGCGATTGGGGTAATTGGCCATGATGATGGCGATCCGCCGTTCGGCCGGACGGGCGCGGCGCAGTTTTGCCCAATTGACCGCAAGCCTGGCGGCAAAGCGGACCCGGTCGGAAAGCGGTTCGTGCCCGACGATGTTGGCTTCGACCTTGGGATCGTAGATCGAGGCCGCCTTGAAGGAGACGGCGCGCGCCAGAATGCGGCCATCGACCTCCGGCAAGGCAACGTTCATGGCGAGATCGCGCGCCATCAGCCCCTGCGGCGAGGCCTGCCATTGCGCGCGCGACGATCCGGAGAAGATCACCTGCAGCACCGGCGCGCCGGTTGATTCCAACACGGTCGGCTGCCTGTCGGCACCGGGCGAGGAAACGGCAAAGCCGGTGGCGTTCATCACCACGTCGGGTGCCGCCTCGGAAAAAATCGATTGCAGCGTGCCGACCGAAACGGCATCCTTGAGGCTGGAGACAAACAGCGGCAACACGCGCATGCCTTCGGCGGCAAGCGCCTCGATCAGCGCTTCGACCGGCCGGGTCTCGCCGCTCTGGACCAGGGCGCGATAAAAGCAGATCCCGACTGCCGGGGGTTCGAATCCCTCCCCCGCGACCATCCGCTCTTGGACACGTGCCTTCCATTCGCTGACGCCGATGACGCCCGCGCCCGGCCACCAGATGCCGGCCTTGAGCAGCGGTTTTGCCGGCTGCGGCTTTTCCGCGTCTGAGATCAACGCCTCGGCGTAGTCGAGGAACAGGCCGGCATTGTCAGCGCCGCCCTCGGTGAAATAGGCCCAGAGGCGCTGGCGGTCGTCGGCCTCAACGGTCGAAAACGGCTCGAGGCCGGGATCGGGCTTGTCGTCGCCGGGCAGCACCGCGATCTGGAAGCGGTGGGTGACGGCGGCGGCATGCAATGCTTCCAGCACATAACGGAAATAGCTGGCGCCACCGAGCGGCCTGACCACGATGAGTTTTGCATGCCTTGCCGTGCGCTCGACATAGGTGTCGACCGACATCGGGTGCATCAGGTTCATCAGGCTGGCGATGCGCAGGCTCAGCTCCCCGTCGCGCCGGCCATGGGCCGCCGCGATCGACGAAAGCTCGGTGTCGGCGCCGACAGGAAAAGCACGTCGGCCGGCGTTTGCCCCAGGTCGATCGCCTCGTTGCCGTCGGCGATCGTTCCTTTCTGGGCGAGAAGCAGATGCATGTTTCTGTCCGTTCGAGCAATTCCAGGAAAAGCGTGAAATGGCTTTCCTGGAATTGCGTTGCTTCAAGGAGTTAGGCGAGTGCGGTGATGGCGGCGCGCACCGCAGCTTCGTCCATGTCGTGCAGGCCGATGACGACGAGGCGCGTACCGCGCTTCTCGCCAGCCGCCCAGGCACGGTCGTAATACTGGTCGATGCGGGCGCCAACGGCCTGGATCAGCAGGCGCATCGGCTTGCCGGGCACGTCGGCAAAGCCCTTGAGGCGCAGCACGTCATGCTCTGATATCACGCCCTTGAGGCGATCGATGAAACCTGCCGGATCGGCAATCGCGCCGAGCTCGACGACGAAGCTGTCGAACTCGTCATGAGAGTGCTCCTCGCCGGCCTCATGTTCCATCTCGTGGTGAGACTTGCGGTTGGCGATATCGCTTTCCGTGCCGACGCCGAGGCCGAGCAGGATGGCAGCGGCAACTTCGCCGTTCTTCGCCTCGATCATTGTTGGCTTGCGGTTAGTGCGCGAAGCGACCTCGTCGCGCACGGCCTTGAGGCCGGAGGCGTCGATCAGATCGGTCTTGTTGAGCACGATCAGGTCGGCGGCGGTCAACTGGTCCTCGAACAGTTCCTCGATCGGGCTTTCGTGGTCGAGATTGTCGTCCTCGACACGCAACGCATCGACCTTGTCATGGTCGTCGGCAAAACGGCCGGCGGCAACGGCGGCACTGTCGACCACGGTGACGACGCCATCGACGGTGACTTCGCTGCGGATATCAGGCCAGTTGAAGGCGGCGATCAGCGGCTGCGGCAAAGCGAGGCCCGAGGTTTCAATGATGATATGGTCAGGACGATTTTCGCGCTCGAGCAGCTTGGTCATGGTCGGGATGAAATCATCGGCAACCGTGCAGCAGATGCAGCCATTGGTAAGCTCAATGATATCGTCTTCCGAGCAGGCTTCTGCGCCGCAGCCCTTCAGCACGTCGCCGTCGACGCCGAGATCGCCGAACTCGTTGATGATGAGCGCAATGCGCTTGCCATCGGCGTTCTGCAGCAGATTGCGGATCATCGTCGTCTTGCCGGCACCGAGGAAGCCGGTGATGACGGTCGCCGGGATCTTGCCCTGGTTGGCTCTGGCAGTGGTCATGGATCAACCCTTCATTTTCAGCGGCAATCCGGCCGCGACAAAGTAAACTTCCGCGGATTTCTCCGCAACGATCTGGTGAAGCCGGCCGGCATGGTCGCGGAAATCGCGGACCATGCGGTTCTCGGGCACGATGCCGAGGCCGACTTCGTTGGAAACAAGGATGAGGCGCGCCCGCGCCTCCGGCAGGAAAGCGGCAAGGGCCGCGAACTCTGCCGCCATGTCGCGCCCTTCCATCATCAGGTTGGTGACCCACAGCGTCAGGCAGTCGACGAGCACCACGCGGTTCTCGTCATCGATGCGCGTCAGCAGCGAAACGAGGTCGAGCGGCTCTTCATGCGTCGTCCAGCCTTCGCCGCGCCTTGCCCGGTGATGGTCGATGCGCTCGCGCATCTCGTCGTCCCAGGCACGGCCGGTCGCGACATAGTGCATGCCGAGCCCGGAGGCTTCGACGAGCCTTTCGGAAAAGCTGGATTTGCCGGAACGGGCACCGCCGAGGACCAGAACCGGCCCGGCATGGGAAATGCTCATGTGCGTTGCAGCCTCACGCGCTTGGTCGCGAATTCGAGCGGCAACAGGATTTCACCGCGCCGACGGCGCGTTCGGGAAACGATCGATGAGCCAAGACAACCTCCGTGATGGCGTGGGAAGCGGGCTTCCCTTCGGGCGGAATGCCCCTGTCGGACGGCAGGTCTCCTGGCTCACGGCGTCACGAGCCCACCACATCGCGCCCCGCGTGATCACGCGAAGACCGATGCTTGGGCCCGAACGGCCCGCCTCACCTTCCCGGCGTTTTCTGGTTTCGTGAAAGGCGGACGATTCGTAGAAGAAGAGGCGTCCAACCCGGCTGATCACGAAGCCACGCCAGTGGCTTTTCCGGCTGAATTCCAAACCGCCTTCGATTGCCCCATGCAATCGAAAGGAAGCCGGCTATCAGCCCGATGGCGAACCCTGACCGTTCTACAGTCGCGGGGTCGGCTGCGATAAGGATGCCCGATTTGGGTCCATCCGTCACATTCCCAATTATTCCCCCGCATCGCCACGATCCGGGGAAACCATCCAACGTCAGATGATTAGGAAGCGGGCGCCGCAAAGTCAATCGACGCGTGCGACACGCCACCCGTCGAGATGCGGCGCGCGACAATTTGCCGGCAGCAGGCCGCAAAGGCCACTCCTGCATGTTTTTATCCTTAGATGGTATTCGACCTAAGGATAAAAACATGCAGCAATTCAAAGTGTTACAGCGACCTTTGCGCGTCCAGTAAGACGCGCGGCGCTGTAGTCGACGTCGGAGCGGACGCTCCACGGCAACTGAACTTTATTTTAGCAACGTCAGATATTGCGATAGAGTAGCCGAAAGTCGTTTCGATTATCCGGAAGGCAGATGGAACGCAGGCTCACCGCCGTGATGATTGCCGACGTTTCCGGCTATGGACTGCTCACCCAAGCCGACGAAGAGGGTACGTGTGCCCGCTTTCAGGCCGATCTGCACGGCCTGTTCGAACAAAGGATTGCCGCACATCGCGGGCGGTTGATCAAGACCATGGGCGACGGGTTATTGGTCGAGTTCCAGAGTGTCGTCGAGGCGGTCCGTTGTGCGGTGGAGGTTCAGCGCGCGAAATCCGAAAGCCGCGGCTCCGATCAGGGTCGACTGGAATTCCGCATCGGCATCAATCTTGGCGACGTCATCGTTGAAGGCGACGACATTCACGGCGATGGAGTGATCATTGCCGAGCGCCTGCAGAGCCTCGCCGAACCGGGTGGGATCATCATCTCCGGCACCGCCTACGACCAGGTCGAGAAGCACCTCGATGTCGGCTTCGTCTTTCTCGGCGAACAACGCCTGAAGCATATCGAAAAGCCGGTGCGGACTTACCGGCTGGGGCTGAACGAAGCCCGCCCCGGCAGCGTAAAGGTCGCTGGGCGCCACGCGAAGCGCTGGGCGGCACTCGTTACGTCTGCTGTCGTGCTCGGCGCTGCTGCCGGCGTGGCCTGGTGGCGGCCCTGGGAGTCGCCTGTGGAAACGGTCCAGATACAACCACCGAATCTGACCGCGCCGGACAAGCCGTCGATCGCGGTGCTTCCGTTTGCCAACGTGAGCGACGATCCCAGGCAGGAGTATTTCGCCGATGGCATGACCGATGGCCTTGTCACCGAGCTGGCTCAGGTATCCGGCTTGTTCGTTATCGCGCGTAACTCGACCTTCACCTACAAGGGCAGGGCGGTGACACCCAGGCAGGTGTCCAAGGAACTCGGTGTCCGATACGTCCTCGAAGGCAGTGTGCAGCGTGCCGGAGAACAGCTACGGATCAATGTTCAGCTCATAGATTCTCTCAGCGGCGGCCACGTTTGGGCCGGCAAGTTCGACGGTTCACTTTCCGATGTCTTTGCGCTGCAGGACGAAGTGATGCGCGGCATTGCCGACGCGCTTGCGCTTCGGTTGAATCCTGACGAGCAGATGGCCTTCGGACGCAAGGAAACGACGGTCCCGGCGGCCTTCGATGCGTTCCTGCGCGGCTGGGAGCATCACCGGCGCACGACCCCCGAAGATTTTGCAAAGGCAGTGCCTTTTTTCGAGCAGGCGATTGCGCTCGATCCTGCCTATGGACGAGCCTATGCCGCCGCCGCCATGGTCTACGCGCGCGTCTACCTGTGGCGTTGGCATTATCGGCTTGATATCTCGCGGATCGAAGCTAGAGCCAAGGCGCTACAATTTCTAAGGACCGCGCAGAAACACAAAACAGCGCTCGCCTATCAGGCGGCCGCTCTCCTGTCCGAAGCGGCCTGGCAGCATGCCGATGCGCTCGCCGAACTCAAGGAAGCGATCGCGCTCGAACCCGGCGATTCCTGGAGCTACGCGCTGACGGCCTTCGTGCTGACCTCCGCCGGCCGCCCAGCGGAGGCCCTGCCCTATATCCGTACGGCCATGCGCCTCGATCCGCACTCTCCGTCCTTCTTCATTTACGTTCTTGGACTGACGCAGTTCAGCCTGGAGGATTTCGAGGCGTCGGTGGCTGCGGTGAAGCGCAGCATCGAACTCAATCCTCAGGATGACGGTTCTTTCCTTCTTCTCGCCTCCGCTTACGCGCACCTCGGCCGGAACACGGAAGCGCAGGCAGCGATCACTCGTTTCAACGCGCTTCGCCTCGCACGCGGTGGCACTGCCGCCACCATCTCGACCAGCCCGCCCATGGATCTGGCAAAGCTGGCGGATAGCGAGCTCTTCTACCGGGGACTGCGCCTGGCCGGCGTGCCTGAGACCTTGATGAACGCCGACTTCGTAGGCAGGAACAGACTGGAAGCCGACGAAGCCCGCTCACTATTCCTGGGGCATCGGCTGCATGGACGCATGCTGGACTCGGGCGAGGAACATGAGGCTGTCATTTCAACCGGGGGCGTGGCCACTCTGACAGGAGGCTGGGCTTCCATCGGCGCTGGTCGCATGACCGATGTCGAGGTCAAGTTTGACAGGGACGAGGTTTGCTTCCTGTGGCTCAAGACAACGAACCTCTGCGGAATGGTGCTGCGAAATCCCGGAGGACTTAGCGGCAAGGAAAACGAATTCATATGGTACCACGGCGACAGGGCGTTCACGTTCTCGCAGGTCCGCTAGCCCCTTGCGCTCGCCCATGCTACCGCTACCGTACCCGCTGCAGCGCGCTGAACTGAAAAGCCTGCACTGAATTCCATGGCGTCTTATGCTGGTGCCTGATCGCTTCGACCAGCCGGAAGGACGGCCCGATTACTTCGGCAAGCGCCGCCGGGTCGTAGCGCATCACCGGCAAACCGCTGCAGCGGTTCGGCCCATCCGGCGCAAAGGTGGCGATGATGGCGTGTCCGGAAGGCTTCACGGCAGCACAAAGACGTTCGACATAGGCCGCGCGCTCTGCCGCACCGGTCAGGAAGTGAAACGCGGCGCGGTCGTGCCAGATATCGTATTGCCGCGAAGGCGACCAGTCGGTCACGTCGGCGGCGATCCACTCTACCGCTTCGCCGCGCGCGCCGAGCCGGGCTCGTGCGGCGCCAAGCGCGGTTGGAGACAGGTCAAGCACCGCGACCGACCATCCGCCCTCCTCCAGCAGCCGATCGACCAATCTAGACGCACCGCCGCCGATATCGATCAGCGATGCCGGCAAGCCCCGCCCGTACTCGTGAATGAGCCGCAGCGACACCTCGGGCGTGCCTTCGAACCAGCTGACGCCCGCCTCGTCCTTGGAGGCATAGGCAGCATCCCAATGCGCACGCCGCTCGTCGTCACTCATTGCAAACCGCCTGTTGCGCCGGTCATCCCGTGGTCAGAAGTCTGCATGTGTCGGCGCCTGCGGCACGCAGTCCGCGACGCATCTTAACGCCCCGCGCGCGTGCTGCAAATGCTGCGGGCGGGCCTCAATTGCCGAGCAGTTGATGGAGCCACGTCGGGTCAAGCACCGCCTCGAGCTCCGCGGCGACGTCATCGAGCGCCGCATCGACCGACTGGCGGTAGTTGCCGATGCCGCCTTCGATGCCGAAGCTTTTGAGCAGGGCAGCACGGTAGGCATCGCTGGAAAACAACCCATGCAGGTAGGTTCCCATCACCCGTCCGTCGGCCGAAAGGGCGCCATCGGCGCGATCGTCGATGCGGATCGAAGGGCGGTCGCAGTCAGGACCCGTGGTGCGGCCGAGATGGATTTCATAGCCTTCGAGCGGCACGTCGTGTTCCAGCGACCAGGCACGGCTGTTGCGCAGGGTCTTTTCCGGCGCCATTTCCGTTTCGACGTCGAGCAGCCCAAGTCCCTTGATTTCCCGCTCGTTGCCCTCGATGCCGAGAGGGTCGGTGACGCGCGCGCCCAGCATCTGGTAGCCGCCGCAGATGCCGATCACCCGGCCACCGCGCCGCACATGGCGCTTGAGGTCCTCATCCCAACCCTGCGCCCTGAAATCCTTGAGATCGCCGATGGTCGATTTCGACCCAGGGATGACGACGAGAGCGGCATCGGCGGGGATCGGGCTGCCCGGTTTGACGAAGACGAGATCGACCTCCGGCTCGGCGGCGAGCGGATCGAGGTCGTCGAAATTGGCAATTCTCGACAACACCGGAACGGCAACCTTGAGCGCCCGCCCCTCGCCGCGGGCCAGCTTTTCGAGCACGACCGAATCCTCTGCCGGCAGCCGCCCGGCCGCCTTCAGCCACGGCACTACGCCGAAACAGGGCCAGCCGGTGTAGCGGCCGACCGCGGCGATGCCGTCGTCGAACAGCGTGACGTCCCCACGGAACTTGTTGATCAAATAGCCCGTCACCATGCGCCGGTCCTCGTCGGGCAGGATCGCATGGGTGCCGACCAACGAGGCGATGACGCCGCCGCGATCGATGTCGCCAACGAGCACAACGGGGACATCGGCGCGGGTCGCAAAACCCATATTGGCGATGTCGCCTGCTCTCAAGTTGATTTCGGCAGGTGACCCCGCCCCCTCGACGACCACGAGATCGGCACCGGCCGAAATCTGCTCGAAGCTTTCCATCACCGCCCCGAGCAGCTTCGGCTTCAGTGCCTGATATTCCCGCCCCTTCGCCTGGCCTGCGACCTTGCCCTGCACGACGATCTGGCTGCCGACATCCGACTGCGGCTTCAAGAGCACCGGGTTCATGTGCACCGAAGACGGCACGCGGGCGGCTAGCGCCTGCAGCCATTGCGCCCGGCCGATTTCGCCGCCGTCATGCGACACGGCGGCGTTGTTCGACATGTTCTGCGGCTTGAACGGCCTGACCTTCAACCCGTGATTGGAGGCGAGCCGGCAGAGGCCTGCCACCAATACCGATTTTCCGACATCCGAGCCGGTTCCCTGAAGCATGATCTTGCGTGTCATGCGGCCACCGGTAACACCGAATTGACCGGCCGCAAAGAGCTGTATTGACACGTTTTCGCCGCATTTGCGGCGCGTCGATGACGGACTGTTTCGGCCGCTCATCAAGCTTGTCGAGTTTCCCTCCGAAACTAGCATAAATGCGACATCCCGTGACGAGTTTGGCATTCAATTCCATAAGGCGCGAGCCTATATCAGCGCCATCGAAACACACACCGGACGACAAACGTCCGGCCTCTCAAGGTCCATGCCCATGCTGTACATATTCAGCAAACCAAATTTCGTTCAGATCGCCTGGAATTCCAAGGCACCGGTCAGCCAGTCGCGCGTTCGCAACGTCGTTCTCGACGCTCCCTTCGGCCCGCTCGGCTTCATCCGCACGTCCAACGTCGGCTGACCCATCAGGCCCATAGGATCGGGCCCCTATCGGCCACGGCTTCGCATTCCGGCAGCTGACGCCTTCTCCTCCAGCCGTCTCCCTTCGTGGAGGCGGTTTTTTTTGGCCATACGGCGCATGTGAGGCGCTGGGTTTGCGCATGTCGTCGCCGCAGAACCGCCACGCACTTTTGTGCGACACGCCCTTAAACGCGAAAACCGCATCGACCTCTTATCGAGGGATGCGGCTTCCAAAAAACGCTGGTCACTCCGGAAAAACACACCGGAGGTTCGCTCAAACCCGGGACGCTATACCTTGATCCGGGTCGACGGCCGTTTCCCGCCGCGCAACAACAATTAGCCGGACATCGTTACCGGATGGTTATCGAGGATTTAACGAAAGATGAATCGCGGCATTTTTTGAATTTTTTTCGCGACATTTACAAAATGTGCGCGTGGCGCATTCACGACAGGAAAGGTCCTGATTGCAACAGATCGAAAACAAGCATTGCGGCGACCGCTATATTTTACGGCACTAATTGTCGCGAATGCTTAAATTTGGCCCGATGGAAGCCAAAAAAATCCCCTTCCATCATGTCGCAGACAGACGCTGCCCGCAGCCCGGCGCGGCCGTTTTCCGATTCAAGAGGTTGATTTCCCAACGAGAATACTTAGGCTTGCGGAGCGGTATAGAGGAGATCCGGCCGGCGACAGGGTTCCGCGGCCAGGACCAGATCGAACTCCCACACCGCCGCAGCAGGGGCTACCCTTGGCTTGTCTTTTGCCGAACCCCAGGCTGCTCATTTGGCTCGGGTGACCGGGATGCACGGCGTCCCCACGACGCCCGTTTGATCGTAGGCTGCAGTTAAAGACTGGGAGGTCTTGCAACATGAAGAAACTCCTCGCTTCCACCATTCTCGCCGCGGGTCTGTACGCGCTGGCGGGTTCCGCGCAGGCCGCGGAATGCGGTGAAGTCAGCATTGCCGAGATGAACTGGGCGTCGGCGGGCGTTGCCGCTCACGTGGACAAGTTCATTCTGGAAAACGGTTACGGTTGCACCGTGACGCTGGTCACCGGCGACACCATGCCGACCTTTGCCTCCATGAACGAAAAGGCCCAGCCGGATATGGCGCCGGAACTCTGGGTCAACGCCGTTCGCACGCCGCTCGACGCGGCCATCAAGGAAGGCCGGCTGATCGAAGCCGCCAAGATCCTGAGCGAAGGCGGCGTCGAAGGCTGGTGGATCCCGAAATTCGTCGCCGATGCCAACCCCGATATCAAGACGGTGCAGGATGCGCTGAAACACCCCGATCTCTTCCCGGCACCGGAAGACCCGTCCAAAGCCGCCATTCACAATTGCCCGTCTGGCTGGAACTGCCAGGTTTCGACCGCCAATCTCTACAAGGCGATCGATGCCGAGAAGGCCGGCTTCCAGCTGATCGACACCGGCTCTGCGGCCGGCCTCGACGGCTCGATCGCCAACGCCTTTGCCAAGAAGACCGGCTGGCTCGGCTACTACTGGGCACCGACTGCCATCCTCGGCAAGTACGAAATGACCCGCCTCTCCTTCGGCGTTGATCACGACAAGAAGGAATGGGACGCCTGCTCGGCCGTTCCGGATTGCCCGAGCCCGAAGGTCAACTCCTACCCGGTCTCCGACGTCTTCACTGTCGTGACCAAGTCGTTTGCCGACAAGGCCGGCGTTGCCATGGACTATGTCAAGGCGCGCAAGTGGGACAATGGCACCGTCAACAAGGTCCTTGCCTGGATGGATGAGAACCAGGGCACCAACGAGGATGCAGCAAAGCACTTCCTCGAAGAGTTCCCGGACATGTGGACCACATGGGTAAGCCCTGATGTGGCCGAGAAGGTCAAGGCGGCACTCTGATTTTCGCTGACGATGCAGGCGGCCCGCGTGAAAAGCGGTCGCCTGCATCGGCGTCTTCGCCAGCCGGAAAAAATTGTCGGACATGGCAAGCAATACCGGCGACGACGAACAGGTTCAGTTCGCTTCGCATGTCGCATTCAGTAAAGCGGGCGTCACGTTCCGCTGTCACATTCCTCACGCCGGGACCCGAAGAGGTCACCGCAAAGTCTGCGCAGGGATCGGCAACGACCGGTCTGAAGACGCAGTCGGCGTCATAAGACTTCAGGCCAAGAAGGGGAAAAATATGGCATCCATCTGCAGTGTCTTGCCAGAGTTGCTCTGCAAGTTCCCTGCCATTGACGACGGAACGATCCGCCTGGCTCGCAAGACCATCGACGATGGTTTCAAGGGTTTCGTCCGCACCTATGGCGACGCCATCGACACGGTCGTCCAGCCGCTTCAATGGTTTCTGAACTATCTCGAAAGCCTGTTCGTCAGCTCGCCGTGGATCGTCATCCTCGCGCTCATGGTGGCGATCGTCTATTTCGGCAGCCGCAACATCAACATCACCATCGGCACGGCGCTGTCGATGATCGCCATCGGCCTCGTCGGCCTGTGGAACGACACGATGGTCACGCTCGCAATGGTCACCGTCTGCACGCTGATCTCGATCCTGATCGGCATTCCGATCGGCATTCTGATGGCGCGCTCCGAGCGGGTGCAGTCGGTCGTCAATCCGGCGCTCGACGTGATGCAGACGATGCCGAGCTTCGTCTATCTTATTCCGGTCGTGATGATCTTCGGCATCGGCAAGGTTCCGGGCCTCATCGCCGTCGTCATCTATGCCGTGCCGCCGATGATCCGGCTCACCAATCTCGGCATCCGCCTCGTCGACAAGGAAGTGCTCGAAGCCGCCGACGCCTTCGGGTCGTCGGCCTGGCAGAAGCTCAAGAACGTGCAGATGCCGCTGGCGCTGCCCACCATCATGGCCGGCATCAACCAGACCATCATGATGTCGCTGGCGATGGTCGTCGTCGCATCGATGATCGGCGTGGGCGGCCTCGGCAAGAACGTGCTGCAGGCGATCGCCAACCAGTTCTTCACCGTCGGTTTCCTCAACGGCTTCGCCCTTGTCGGTATCGCCATCATTTTCGACCGTACCAGCCAGGCCTTCGGCAGGCGGCTACAGAAGCATTCGGAGGTTATCCATGGCTAGTCACGCGATCGAGGTGAAGAACCTCTACAAGATCTTCGGCCCCAATGGCGGCAACTATGTCGATGCCGTCAAGCGGGGCCTGGGCAAGGCGGAACTCAACGAAAAGCACGGCCACGTGCTCGGTCTGCAGGACATCAACATCTCGATGCCGGCCGGTGGCGTCATGGTGGTCATGGGGCTTTCGGGCTCGGGCAAGTCGACGCTGATCCGCCACATCAACCGGCTGATCGACCCGACCGCAGGCGAAGTGCTCTATGACGGCGTCGACGTCTGCAAGATGAACGACAACGACCTGCGCGAATTCCGTCGCCACAAGACGGCGATGGTGTTCCAGAAATTCGCGCTGCTGCCGCACCGGACCGTGCTCGACAACACCGTTTACGGCCTGGAGATCCAGGGCGTCGGCAAGGCCGAGAGCGAAAAGCGCGCGCGCGGCTGGATCGACCGGGTCGGTCTCCAGGGCTTTGAGAACCACTACCCCAACCAGCTTTCCGGCGGCATGCAGCAACGCGTCGGCCTCGCCCGGGCGCTCACCAACGATGCCGACATCCTGCTGATGGACGAAGCCTATTCGGCACTCGATCCGCTGATCCGCGTCGATATGCAGAGCGTGCTTCTCGACCTACAGAAAGAGCTGAAGAAGACCGTCGTCTTCATCACCCACGATCTCGACGAGGCGCTCAGGCTCGGCGACAAGATCGCCATCCTGCGGGATGGCCGCGTGGTGCAGCAGGGAACGGGCCAGGAAATCGTGCTGTCGCCCGCCGACGACTACATCAGCGCCTTCGTCAAGGAAGTGAACCGCGGACGCGTCATCAATGTCGAGACGATCATGCGGCCGCTTTCCGGCAACCCGGAAGGCATGCCGCTGACGATGGGCACGGTGCTGGAATCGGCGGCCCGCGCCATGACCGGCGCTCATCTCAACGTGGCCCATGTCGTCGACGAAAACGGCCGCCCGATCGGCGCGCTCGATCTGCCGACGATCATCTCGGCCATGGTGACGCCCACCAGTCACGAGGACAAGAGAGCCGCATAGACAGGCCAATCGGCAGCAAGGGCGCTCGGCACCTCCCATCGCGGGAACAGGCCGCAGCGCCCTTCGCATGTCAGGCGGGTCGTATCGTCTGCGGGGTGCAACTCGGAAGACGCACGCTGTCGGCGCTCATGCAGCAATTCAAAGTGCTACAGCGACCTTTGCGCGTCTAATAAGACGCGCGGCGCTGTAGGCCGATGTCAGCCTCGCATTCGCACCAAGTGCTCTACGGCGCTGTTCAGTTGGTCTTCGTCGTTTCGGCTGCAGCCGGCTCGACGGTGCTTGCGGACGAAAGCGTATCGCTGGTCGCCGGGAAATACTTGTCGAGCAGGCCCATCATCTGGGTGTCGCGCTTTTCGGCGGTCTCGCCGCCCATGACGACGCCGACGAGGCGCTTGCCGTCGCGCGTCGCCGACGTCACCACGTTATAGCCAGACGCCGTGGTGTAGCCGGTCTTGATGCCGTCAGCGCCTGCATAGCGGTTCATCACGCCGTTGTGGCCGCGAAGCTTCATGCCCCTGAATTCGATCTTGCGGTTCGAAAACAGCGCAAACTCTTCTGGGAAATCGCGCATCAGCGCAATGCCGAGCGTCGCCATGTCACGCGCCGTCGTCACCTGCTCCGGATCCGGCAGGCCGTTGGCGTTCTTGAACACGGTGCTGGCCATGCCGAGCTGGTGCGCCTTCTCGGTCATCACCTTGGCAAACCCGGTTTCAGTGCCGGCCAGCTGTTCGCCGATGGCAACGGAAGCATCATTGGCCGACAGCACGATCATGCCCATCACGGCTTCGCGGACGGAGACGGTGCGCCCGACGCCGACGGCCAGCTTGAAGGGCTCCTTGCCATTGGCATTTTCCGACATCGTCAGTCGCTGGTCCCACGTCAGCTTGCCGTCGCGAAGCGCTTCGAACGCAAGATAGATCGTCATCATCTTGGTCAAGGACGCGGGATAGTTCAGCTCGTCGGCATTCTCGGCTTCGAGAACGGTGCCGGTCTGCGCGTCCAGAACCAGATGGGCTTTTCCGGCGAACGCGTAGGACGCACCGCCGAGCAACAGACCGAGTGAAACCGCCGCCGACGCGAGTGTCCGGATAGTGAAATGCATGATGTTCTTCTCGTTTGAGGCTATCGATCAGCGCGCGATACCCGCGGGCAAGCTAGCAACTACATAAGTGCCGCCTTTTACAGCGATCACAAGCGAGCCGCAATCGCCTATCGGCTGCGGCTTTTCGTCGTGAGCAATCGCCCCGCTTCCGCCACAATGGCGTCAACGGACAACCTGGCTTCGGCGCCAGATCGAACCTGCCTAACCCTCACGCGCCGCGACAGCCCTCGCCCCAAAAGGCCAGCCTGACAGAAAGGGTTTTTCGATGAAACGGAAGGTCAGAGTAGAGACAACCAGCACCCCACCTATCGCAGCGAGCGTCACCAGCGTCGCGAAGCCCTGGTCGAGCGTCAGAACCGTGTCCCCATCGGGAGCGACGTGGGTCGGAACCTTCAGGCCGAAGCGCAGAATCTGGGTGACCGCCCAGCCGACAATGGAATGGGTCAGGTAGACGCTGTAGCTGACGGTGCCCAACCAGACGAAGGACGGCCACTCGAGAAAGCGGCGAAGACTCGTGTCCTCCTGCAGGTTCGCCACGGCCACAACCGTGACCGCAAAAAGAGGCGGCAGAAGGATTTCCGCGCGGCCGCCGCCGAGGCCCCAGATTGCCAAAACGACGAGCGTCAGCGCCGCTGCAGCCATCGGCGCCGCCGCCTTTCGGGGCAATCGGACGTGGAGCGAAGCGGCCCACGCCCCCAGGAAAAAAGAGAATACGCAGCGGATGATCGCAAAGATCGGATCGGTTTCGAGCCGTCCGCCCTCCAGAGCGAGCAGGATGATGGCCGCTCCACCCGCCAGAACAAGGCACCAGCGCACCGGTAACCGCAGGAGACCCACCGTCAAAGCGAAGATCAGATAGGTCCAGAACTCGACCGAAATGGACCAGCTCGGAATATTGAACCCGAGTTCGCTCAGAACCACGCCCTGCAGCAGAAAAAGATTGGCAAGGAACGCCTTTGCGTCGGACACCACAAAGGCGGGGTTATTGGAGATGATGCCGGTCTTCTGTTCAAAGATGTATTTGAGACACTCTATGCCGAGGAAGATCAGCAGCGTGAACAGATGAAGCGGATAGAGGCGCCAGAACCGCCGGCGCTGGAAGCTTGCGAGCTCTGCGGGGCTCGACAATCTGTTGGCATAGTTGAGAGCAATCACGAAGCCGCTGAGCACGAAGAAGAAGTCGACCATGAGGTAGCCGTGCCGGATGAAGGCATTCTCACTCAGCAGGCTGCCGTAACGGAAATGGTGCAGGACAACCGCAAGGGCCGCGAAACCCCGCAAGGATTCGAGCGCCAGGAGTTTGGGTTTCTTCACCATTGCGGAGAATGCTCCATCGCTGGCGGCAAGCGCCGCCATTTCGTCACGTTGCGCCCGTCGTTTAGACGGTCTGCTTCGAGAAGACAGGTCCCGCAAGGACGATTGGAAGCTACCTTCGCCCGGGAAGCCTTAAAATCCGGTAATGGGCATTCTGCGTTGAGCCAAAGACATTTGGCTTCTGTTGTCGGGGCAAGGCAAAACTGCCCGCTTTGGCAAAAGATGCCCGATTGAACCGAGCCGCCGTTTCATTCGACCTTAACCCGATTGCGCCATGCTTGATGGCAGGTCCCGGCCCTCTGGGGGCAACTGCAGACGGGAACCGCAAACCCGGAGGTGGCGCCGTGTCGGCGACGCCCCAGCAATCTCGGCGCCCTGATGCAAGTACCCCCCGCCACGGCAGACTTACCCACACGTCGGCATCCAGTGCCGGCGCGGGTAGGCTACGACGTTGGGCTCGCACAGCTGACGCGCCATTTGGCTTCGCTGCTATCCGGCCTCGGGCTCTTCCTCATGGTCTTCACGCTGATGCCCTTTCAGGGCGCCATGGAGACGGACCCGAATGCCGCCAACGATGGCAACATCATCAACCAGGTCGGCTACATCGTGCTTGGTGCGGTCTATCTGTTTGCGATGCTGCTCGTGGTCGACAAGCGGGTGCTGGCGCGGCTGGCCTCGCCGGCCTGGGTGGCGATCTTCGCCATCGCCTACTTCTCCTGCCTGCAGTCCTACGATCCGGCCGCCTCCGCCCGTGGTCTGACGCTCAGCCTTGTGGCGATGATCATGGTGGCCGGCGTGCTGGTGCTGCCGCGCAGCGAGGAGGATTTCGTTCATGCCGGGGCAAATGCCATACTGCTCCTCATCCTGATCGACTATGCCGCGCTCATCGTGGCGCCGGACCTGGCCATTCACTCGGCCGCCGGCGGCGAGCCCTGGCATGCCGGCTTCTGGCGCGGCCATCTCCTACACAAGAACGTCTCGGCGCCGGTGTTTTCGATCCTGTGCATGTTCGGGATCTATTGCCTGCGCTCCGGCGCCACGCTTCGCGGCTGGGCCATCACCCTGCTCTCGGTCAACTTCGTGCTGCACACCGGCTCGAAGACCACCATCGGCTTCCTGCCAATCGCCATAACGCTGGTGCTTGCCGGTCGCGCCGTTCGCAGCCCCGGCCTGATGATCGTCGCGCATCTGGTCATGTCGGTCGTCGTCTTCGGCCTGACGCTCGGCACGATCTATTCAGACACCCTGCTTTCGTTCACCAGGGCGATCATCGACGATGCCACCTTCACCGGACGCGACGACATCTGGAAGTTCGCCAGCGCCAGCATCGCCGAGCACCCATGGCTAGGTCAGGGTTACTCCAGCTTCTGGCTCTCGCCCGTCATCATGGGCCTTGAGGCCAACTTCGAGGCGAACTGGGACGTGCGTGGCATCGTTGCCGGCCACAACAGCTATCTCGACGCGGCGCTGACATTTGGCCTGCCCGGCGGTATCCTCATAAGCCTGCTGCTCTTCGTCAAACCGCTCCTCGACTACATCCGCGCCTCGCGCCGGCCGGAGGGTCGGGCCTTTGCCGACTTCTGCGTCATGGTCGTCATTTTCATGACTTACAACGCCATGCTCGAAAGCTTCTTCCTCAACCGCGCCGACCCGATGTGGCTGCTGACGGCGCTGGCCATCTTCGGGCTCGGCCTTGCCGGGCGCTTGGGCCTGCGCCACCAACAATAGTCCCGGCCACCCACGCCGACGCTTGCAAAGACATAAAGATATCTTTATATCTTATTGCATTCATTCTAGCCGGGAAAAGCCGATGACCGCTGCAGCCAACGTTCTCTCCGACCTTATCGCCGAAAAAGGCGTTCTTCTTGCCGATGGCGCCACCGGAACCTCGCTGTTCGCGATGGGCCTCGAAGCCGGCGAAGCGCCGGAAATCTGGAACGAGACCAGGCCCGAGAACATCGCCAAGCTGCACCAGGACTTCGTCGACGCCGGCGCCGACATCATCCTGACCAACTCCTTCGGCGGCACCCGCCACCGCCTGAAGCTGCACCACGCCCAGGATCGCGTGCACGAACTCAACAGGCGCGCGGCCGAAATCGCCCGCGCCGTCGCCGACCAGGCACCGCGCAAGGTCATCACCGCCGGTTCTGTCGGCCCGACCGGCGAACTGCTGATCCCGCTTGGCGCGCTGTCCTATGAGGACGCGGTCTCGGCCTTCGTCGAACAGATCGAAGGCCTGAAGGCCGCGCGCCGAAGTCGCCTGGATCGAGACCATGTCGTCGCCGGACGAGATCCGCGCGGCCGCCGAGGCCGCCGCCAAGGTCGGCATGCCCTATGTCTATACCGGCTCCTTCGACACCGCCGGCAAGACCATGATGGGCCTGCACCCCAAGGATATTCACGATGTCGCCAAGGATCTGGGCAATGGCCCGGTCGCCGTCGGGGCCAATTGCGGCGTCGGCGCGTCCGACATCCTGTCCTCGCTGCTCGACATGACCGCGGCAAAGCCCGAGGCGACCGTGATCGTCAAGGGCAATTGCGGCATTCCGGAATTCCGCGGCTCGGAAATCCATTACTCCGGCACGCCGCCGCTGATGGCGGAATATGCTCGGCTCGCGGCCGACGCCGGCGCCAAGATCATCGGCGGCTGCTGCGGCACCACCTGCGGGCACCTCGCCGCCATGCGCGTGGCCCTCGACGAGCATTCGCCGCGCGAACGCCCGACGCTCGATGTGATCATCGAAAGGATCGGCCCGCTGCGCAACAAGTCGGCCAATGAAGCTCCATCGGCCCCGGCCCGGGAACGGCGCAGCCGCCGCGGCTAAAAGCACTTCCAGGGGAAGTGCGAAAAGCACGCAAGATCGACAAAATAACGAAACGCTCCGGCATCATCTGATCCCGGAGCGTTTTCATTTGTAGCGTTCGCTATGGCTCTCGCAACGAGCGGGAATGCCCCCGAAAATCAGGCGCTGCGCTTGATCGCACTGTCCGCCCGAAGATGCTGCCGCCAGGCCTCAAGCCCGATCTCGATGTTCTTGCGACCGAAGCCGACACGGAAGCGATCCTCAGCGACCGGCAGCAGGTCGGACACGAACAGGCTGGATGGCAGCAGCAGCACGCCCGCCTCTTCCACCAGGCGGCGGCAATGGGTCTCGACCCCATCGGCTCCGAGATAGCGGGCAAAACCGACGCAGCCGCCATCCGGCTCCCGCCATTCATAGAGGGCGGGGAATTCGGCAAAGAAGGCTCCGAGCTTTTCGAGGTTCGAGGCGCAAAGCGCCCGATTGCGTGTCAGCAGTTGCTCGCGCGCCTTGAGTGCGATCGTTGCCAGAACCTCGGACGGACGCGAATTGCAGATCGACAGATAGTGCTTCATCTTCTCCATGCGCTCGATCAGCGCATGATCGCGGCAGGCGATCCAGCCGATGCGCAAGCCCGGCAGGCCATAGGCCTTGGACATGACGTTGAGCGAGATGCCGCGCTCGAACAACTCGGCCGCCTGCGACAGCCTCAGCGCCGGGTCGCGCTCGAGCCCACGATAGACCTCGTCGCTGAAGAGATGGATGCCGCGTTCGGCGCAGAGCTCGGCCAGCGCCTTGAAGGTCTGCTGATCGGCGATCGAGCCGGTAGGGTTGTTGGGGAAGTTGACTGCAATCAGCCTGGTGTTCGGCTTCAGCGCCGCACGCACGTCGGCAATATCGAGGCGCCAGTTGTTTTCCGGGCGCAGCGGCACGCCGGTGACCGAAGCGGCGATCGTGACCGGCAGCGTTTCCATCGACTGATAGTTTGGCACGGTGACGATGGCGTGGTCCTGAGGGCCGAGCAGCGCCAGCATGGCGCAGTAAAGCCCCTCCTCCGCCCCGGCAAAGCAGAGAATGTCTTCAGCCGAGAGCCCCTGATAGGTCGACGCAATGGCCGCGCGCAAGGCCGGTGCGCCATAGGTTTCGGTGTAGCCGAGCGTCAGCTTGTCCCAGGCTTCCCGGTCCGCGTCGTCGGCCAGCGCCAGCAGTTCGCCCATGCCGATGGTTTCGCTGTCGCTGGCGGTCATGTGGTGGCGCGCCTTGAACTCCCAGCGGGAGAAATGCGTTTCGAGGCGGAAGTCTGGCAAGGTGGTCATATCGGGTCCTCCAATCGCTGCGTCCGGCGGACGGGCGAAACCATTGTCTTCGTCGTGATCAGGAAGCGTCGCCGCGGGCGGCAGTGAGATAGTTGTAGATCGAGGCGCGCGAGGTGCCGATCAGGCTGGCAAGATGGTCGACGGCGTTGCGGGTCTTGAACAGGCCGCGCTCCTCCAGCGCCGCCACCAGCGCCACCCGGTCCGCCCGTTTCAGCGCTGAAAGCGCGAGCCCCCGCTCCTTCAGCCAGTCATGCAGCGACGCGTTGATCTCTTCGCGCCAGTCACGCGAAAACAGCACCTGCGGCCGCGGCTGCGCAGCACCGGCAAAGGCGGAAAGCAGCTTCACGGCATTGTCGATCATCGAGACATCGAGATTGATGCAGAGCAGGCCTGCCGCGTCGCCCTTGGCGTCGCGCAACACCGCCGAGATGGACTTGATGCGCCGACCGTCGACTCCAGTCTTCTCGTATGGCCCGAGCACGTTTTCCGCGCCCGAAACCACGCCGAACTCTTCCTCGATCAGCGAATCCTCGCCGACCGCCCGGCCGGAGGAGGCATTCCAGATGGCAACGACGGTGCCGCGCTTAAGGTCATGCAGCACCACCTCCGCATGCGGATAGAGCAAGGCGCTGATGGCCGCAGCCGTTGGCGCGTGCATGGCAATGTCGAAGGCAATGGCGGGCTTTATGTTCATGTCACTGGAATGACCGATTCTGGACTTTTTGTCAATTCTAGACGTTTCGTTTAAGTGCATCATTCACCGATGCTTGCGCGCCCTGCCGGCCTGTCCTATCCCGAAGAAAACGAGATTCGCCTGGAGACACTGACATGAATGCCGGACCCGCTTCCTTCCCCGACAGGGACACCGTTGCCGACAAGCTTTCGGCTTTTGGCGAAGCGGATCAGGCCTTTATCCGCCTGCTGGCGGAAAACCCCGAGCAGGACGAGCAACTGATGGAAGGCCTCCATCGCTGCCTCGACATCGCCTCCGAAGCCCGCTTCCTCAACACGTTGAAGCTCGAAAAGCTTGGCCATTGGCTCGGCAGCGAGGCCCCGGCGCGGCTGCAGATGCGCCTGATGGAAGCCGCCCGCTCCAGCCAGCACCCGGCCTACCAGGCGTTCAGAACGGGTTTGACGAAATCAGGCGGCCTGGAGCGCGCGTTTCCGAAGGGTTGAGGTTAGGCGTTTAAAGAGCGCCATGGGGCTCGGCGCGATCACAATGAATCTTTGACCTAGCTGGTTGGTCCGCTGCACCTTGCTGCCCGAGTGGGATTTCTCGCCCTCATTCCTGTGCTTGTCACAGGAATCCAGCAGCGCCGTGTCTACGGCGCGGAAGAGCTTGAGGAAGAAGGGCCACTGGAAGGATCCTTAACTGCGCAGACGCGCCGTTACTGGATTCCTGTGACAAGCACAGGAATGAGGGAAGTGGTACCGTCCGAGGACAAGGAGACGGCACCTTTAGTCAGGACGATGGTTGCCGGGCATCGGACTATCCCTTTCGGCAACGGGGTCCTTGAACTCCCCGACGCCTACCAAACGGACCACGCGCAGAACAGGTTACGTCAGACGAAGGCAGCGCCGTATATCCCTTCTCCCCGCAAGCGGGGAGAAGGTGGCGGCAGCCGGATGATGGGCCACGCCGCGGTAACGGCGCAGCCTCATCCTCCCGCCCGACCCTCAATTGGCCGAGCCGCCGCCCGAAAGCCCCTTGGCGAGCCGCACCAGATTGACGAATTCGCCGCGATAACCGAACGGGTCCGCCCCCTTGGCCGCTGCCGCCAGATCGACGACGGCATCATAGGAATAGTCCGACAGCGCCGTCACACCCGAAAGCTTCTGCCCGAAGGCGGCCACGGCGACCGAGAAGCGCACGTCATTGGGCGCCTCTGCGAGCGATGGCACGGCGTTCGCCTCGGTAACCGGCGTTGTGATCAGTTCGCTTTGGTCGCCATCCGGTTTCTTGTAGCGGATTTTGAGGAAAGCGAGTTCGCCGGTTTTCGTCGTCGCATCGGCTGCCGGCTTCTCCGCCGCCGCGTAGCGCAGGTCGTCGTTCAGCACCGCCGGACTGCCCTTCGGCGTCACCTCGTAGATCGCCGTGACGCTGTGGCCGGAGCCGATGTCGCCGGCATCGACCTTGTCGTTGTTGAAGTCCTCGCGCTTCAGGGCCCGGGTCTCGTAGCCGATCAGGCGGTATTCGGCGATTGCATCCGGGTTGAATTCCACCTGCAGCTTGACGTCCTTGGCGATCGGGAACAGCGATGAGCCCGCCTCTTCCACCAGCGTCTTCTGCGCCTCGGCCAGCGTATCGATATAGGCGGCCGTACCGTTGCCGTTCTGGGCAATCGTCTGCATCAGCGCATCGTTGTAGTTGCCGCGGCCGAAGCCGAGCACCGACAGGAAGATGCCGCTCCTGCGCTTGGCCTCGATCATCTGCTTGAGCTCGTCGTCGCTGGCGGGACCGACATTGAAGTCACCGTCGGTCGCCAGCATGATGCGGTTGACGCCACCCTTGACGAAGGCCTTCTCCGCCAGCCGGTAGGCAGCGTCGATGCCCTCGGCACCGGCGGTCGAGCCGCCGGGCTGCAACGTGTCGATCGCCGACAGGATCTTCGCCTTGTCCTTGACCGCGGTCGGTTCCAGCACCGTGCCGGCATTGCCGGCATAGGTGACGATCGAAACCGTATCCTCGGGCTTCAGTTTCTCGACCAGCAGCCGGAAGGCGCCTTTCAAGAGCGGCAGCTTGTCCGGCTCGTCCATGGAGCCGGAAACGTCGATCAGGAACACCAGGTTCGCCTTCGGTGCCTGCGCCGGCACGACGTCATAGCCCTTGATCGCCACGTGCATCAGCCGTGTGCCGCCATTCCACGGCGTCGGCGTCACCGTCACCGTCGCCTTGAACGGCTCAGTGGCGCTCGCCGGGCGCGGCCAATCATAAGGAAAATAGTTGACCATCTCCTCGACCCGCACCGCATCGCGCTCCGGCATCTGACCCTCCATTAGCGAGCGGCGCACGAAGGCGTAGGAAGCCGTATCGACATCGACCGAGAAGGTGGAGACCGGGTCGGTGGCGACGCTCTTGACCGGATTGCTGTCGGCCTTGTTGAAGCGCTCGCGGTTTTCCTGAGGAGCCGGAGCCATCTCCTCGGCAACAACGGGCGCCGGCATAAAGGTCATCCGTGTCTCAGCGCCCGGAGCTGCAGAAAGCGGTGCTGCGCTATCGCTCATCATCTGGTTGCCCAAAGCATCCGCCTCGGCCTCGGCAGTGGGCGCCGGGTTCTCGGCTCGCGCCGCAGATTGAACCTCGACGGTCTTCTGTTCGCGGGCGCGGGCAAGCGCCTCGGCGGCTGGCTTATCGGCCGGTGGCCGACCCTCAGCATCAACGGCAACCGACCCGCCGACTGCAAAGCCGGAGGTCTCCTGCCTCTTCGCAGCAGCTAGGTTTTCGTCCACCGCCGACGCAGTCGGAGCTGACTTCGGCCGTGGCGCTGCCTTCTGTTTCGGCTCTCCCTTCACCGCGATCTCTGCCCCGGTGTCGCCGGGCAGCACGGAGTTGCGCGTCAGTTCCAGCGTCAGGAACGTGGCGGCGGGGATGACCAGCAGCGTGGCGAGTGCCGATCCGGCAAGCAGTTTCCTGTTCATGATGGGGCTCCATATCCGGTTGAAGATGGAGCTTTGACGAACCGGCAGCATTGATCCTTGGGTGATGGTCGAATTTTCTTCTGCCATGTCGAAAGCCTGCATGGCGGCCGCGAGCGCACGCGCGCGTGCCTCGTTCGAAGCCTTTGGCGGGTTCAGCCCGGAGAGCTTGTCGAAATCGTCGGTCATGATCACACGGCCTCCTTGCCAAGCAATGTCTTCAGCCGCTTGCGCGCCTCGTGCACGTGCCAGGACACGGTCGCCTCGGAACATCCAAGCACATCGGCGGCCGCGGCATGGCTCATCCCCTCGGCATAGACGAGCAGCACTGCGTCGCATTGTTTTTCCGGCAGCGCCCTGACGGCCGTCCAGAGCGCCTCCTGGCGATCGTCTTCAGCCGTCTCGCCGCCGCCAAGAACGGCCTGCTCGTTGGCATAGGCCTGTATCCTGCTGGTGTCGCGCATCTGTCGGCGCTTGTGGTCGCGCGCCGCGTTGAGCGTTAGGGTGTAGAGCCAGGTGCGAAACCGGCTGGTGCCGCGAAAGCCGCGAACGGCGGTACCCAGCCGTACGCAGACGTCCTGGGCGATGTCTTCCGCATCCGCGGCATTGCCCGACCAGCGCCAGGCGACGGCATGGACAAAATCATAGTGCCGCTCGACCAATTGGCCGAACGCCCGTCTGTCTCCAGACACCGCTTTCTCGACGAGTTCAGCGTCCAATGGCGTGCCCGCTCCTAGCTGTTTTGAACCTTAGACGTTGCACGACGACAATTCCTTGGGGCCGCGACGAAAAAAAATCGCATCGGCCCCAAAGAAAAAACTAGCGCGGGAATTTTCCGACGACGGCGATCATCGGCCCCATCGGGAACAGCCGGTCGTGCCGGTTGATATCAGGCGCATAGAGGCTGGAGATCGTGCCGTCGAGGAAAAGCGCGTTGGGGCAATCGAGCTCGTCGCGGAAAAGCGTCGCGAAGTCGTGAAACCGCACCGGCCTTTTCGAGACGACGAACACCACCTCGCCCGCAGCCGTCACGCCGACGCCGTTGCGGGTCTTGAGGCTGGTGCTGTCGGGCAGGAAGCGCGGATGCAGCTCGCCATCGATCACCAGCATCGGGCCGGACTGCGTGGCAAACCGGGGCCGGATATTGGCGGCGCGATAGGCGTCCGCCGACATCACCCCCGCCTTGCCGCCATCGACATAGAAGACGCCGTTAGGAAGAAGGTGGAAATTGCCCCAGCCGGTATTGGTGTTGAGCGGCGCCTGCTCGCGCCCCTCCTCGATATGCAGGCCGACCGGCGACAGGTCGTCGTGATACATGCCGCCGTTCATGGCAAAGAGCATGTATTCGTCGCGATGGCGCAGTTCCAGCGACAGCGCCCGGAACGAGCGGAAGGGAACGCCGGCCTGATCTTTGTTGTAAAGACGGATGTCGTTATCGGCGGGGTCGACGGTGCAGGCGATATAGTCCTGCCCGAGATGGCTGACGTCACGGCAGGCGCCGAGCGCCGGGCCGGCAAGGCCGGCCGAGAGAACGGCACCGACGAGAAATGGTTTTGGAAAAAGCGGCATGAAAAACATCCAATGGAATCAGTCGCCCAGCATCATCGAGATTGCGGCGGTTCTGGCGCAGGAGCGAGGAAAATGCTGATGGCAGGCCCGGCCTCGCCGTAGACGGACAGGCCAACCGTGCTCTCCCCCTCACCCCTGTGCTCGTCACAGGGGTCCAGCCACAGCGCGTCTGCGCCGTGAAGGAACCAAAACCTCGCTGTCTGCTGCATGACGCGGTCTTTGCGCGCCGCCGACGCGGGCGGCTGGATCTCTGTGACAAGCACAGAGATGAGGGAGAGGAGAAATCGGCATCCGTAGCCGCAGCCAAACATGGCATCGTCGCGGTGTAGGTAGGTCGCCGTCGCAATTCTGTGCGCACAGGGATGAGGTAAGGAAAGTACAGGGCCTTACGGCCGCGACAGTTCCGCTCAGCCGCCAGCCATAATCCCGGCAATGCCGGCCAGCACAAAACAGCCGGCCGCCGCCGCAAGGCCGAAGATCGCCGCCAGACAGGCAAGGCCGGCAACGCCGCTGCGCAGGTAAGAGTTGGGATTACCGGTGAGGATCTCGCTCGACAGCCTGGTCAGCAATCGCTTTTCCTGCAGCGTGAAGCGCAGGTTGCTGGCGTGCTGGCGCGCCACCCGCTGCACCTCGCCGTAATTGTTGGCGATGGCAAAGAAAGTGAGCAGCAGGCCAATGCAGCCGACGACCAGGGCGGCCTTGCGTAGAAAATCGATCGCCTCCGGCAGCAAGCTCGCGCCCAATATGGAGCTGTCGAACAGACCGTCGAAGCCGGCGATGCAGGCCGCAACCACCGCGGCATGGGCGGCGGCAATCGCCAGCAGGCGCTTGTACGCCTCGTCGAGAAGCTGCGAATTGGCGGCATGAATACTGTCCAGACGCGATACCTGCGCGTCGACTTCCTCCCGCGACAAGCGCGGGGGAAAGTTGCTCACGGATACCACTGGGCTGCGCGTCATGAGATGGTCTCCAATGCCACACCGTCCAAATCGGTATAAATTCGGAAATTTTACGTTTCCAGAACACCTGCAATTTTAGTCATTTTGGAGATTTACACCATCTTTGCGTGCCGGAGCGGAACAGCGAAACAGGCGCTCGGTTTTCCATGCGCACCCAGCTGCGGGGACAGCACCAGTCAATCAGCGCCGGAAGGTGACGGCGCAGGTCGTGTGGATGCCTGTGCCGGCGGTGCCTTGGGATTGTGCGTTACGCACGTCACTTCCTGCTGTGTATGCGGCTGTGGAAAGTATGCCCGAGCGGCCATCGGTGGATGGGCAGGCTGGACCTTGCCGTGTCATTCACGGCCCCGGCCGACGCTTTACCGTCCTCTATTTCATTGGAGGCTTCGGCGCAGGTGAAAACGCCAGCGTCAGCCACACATTCCAGCCTTCCGGGCGGTTTTTGGCCCCGAACTCGTAGTATCCCTTGAGGTTCACATAGCCCGCCGTTTCATCGCCGGCGTCGAACTTGCAACCGAGCTGGGGACCGACCCCGAACACGCGGGACTTGAAATCACCAAGGGTCGCGCCTTCGCCGCTGTCCCCCGTAAGCTGCTGATAGGCGTATCCAACGACGCCGACATGGACATGCTCGTTCAGGAATTGCGATGCGGCCCAGTCGACGTGCCCATCAATGCCGTTCCGATAGTCCGTATCGGGGTTTTTGAAGTTGTAGGTCAGGCCGCCGACAATCGAAAACTCGCGACCCGTGTCCGGATTGAGATAGGTGTATCCGACCCCGCCATCCATGGCACCGTGGCCGAGCCCCAGGTTCGCCAGGCGATCAGGATCGTAGGAACCAACGGGAATGCCGCCGGTCATATAGACGAGATAGTTGTCGACGTCGTCGTTCCATTTAAGTGCCGCATGGGGAAGGACATCGCCAAACGCGGTTAGAGAATCGCATCTTTCGCCGGAGACCGAACCGCCGAGCGGCCCAGTCAAGGTGGCGTCTACGCAGGCGTGGCTTCGTCCCGCAACGCCCAACAGGCTGAGGGCGAGCTGCCCACCCCATACGGGCTGATCGAAGGTGTAGGTCGGTCCGAAGGCAACCAGGTCGCCGCGCCCGCTCATGCCGACATCGACTTGCCCGGCCCCGCCGCGTGGAAAAGCCTCGCTCGCACCCGCGCTGATGGAGGAGTGGTAGTAGATCGAAGCGAAGGACCAGCCGGGTTTACCCGGCACCGCAGCAAAACTGCCGTATAGGCCAGGCAGCCAGAAACTGACGCCAAATTCATCCGCGCTGGCCTGTGACGCGGCAAACGCAACCACGAACACCAGCGAACCGGCGCACATCTTTCGAATCATGCGACCCCCTGCATTAGCCTACACACACTAGGTTACAATCGGGGCAATTCAACCGCATGTTTCCCGCAACGGCGGCATGTGACGGAGGCTTCAAATGCGCAGGTTCGCCATGGCGATTCTGAGCCTGTTGATCGCGGCGGCCCCGGCCAGCGCCGACGACAAGCTGGTCAAAGACCTTGACGCAAGGACAATCGAGAGCCGAGCGATCGAGGCCGTCAACTGGGGCATGCCTGTCGTCAACTTCGACCTGATGCTGCAGGCGATGATCACGGGCGCCAAAGGCAAGCCCAATCAGAACGTCTACTGGTCTCGCCTGCCGGACTGAAAGAACCAGACACTCACCCCCAATCCGGACGTCATGCATGGCAGTTCCCCCTGGAGGATGTCGGCCCGGCCGGGGTCGACAAGGGCAAGGGCGGAAAATACCTCATCCTGCCACCTGACCACTCCGGCGCGATCCCGGACGGATACATCGTGCTGCCGTCATCGACCTATCAGGGTTACGCCCTGCTGCGCTCCATTCTGAACAGCGGCAGCGAAGCCGACGTTGCCAAGGCGTCGATTACGCCAAACGGATCAGGCTCTATCCATTGTCGCAGGCCGTAAATCCGCCGACGACTTTTGTCGATGCCATCGACGTTGTCTACGATTCGACCATTCCCTACGATCTGCGCTTCTTCCAGTCTTTGAACCGCGTGGTCCAGGCTGAGCCCTGGCTCCGCCCATCAGGCCATAGTTTCGGCAGCGGCGACAGATCAAAGGTCCAGTGCGGACATGTGGAAGCGAAGCTGCGCCGGCGGATAGCGATAGTCCTGCCCGACGGGACAGGCGTCGCGGGCCAGGCATCCGTGCTCGAGACAGCCACTCCTGCCCGCCTCCGTCCTCAGATAGCTGCGACAACGGCCGACATCGAATTGCAGGCGCTCGAGCGCGCCGGCCGGACAGGCGGAAATGCATGGTTTATCCACGCAAGTGTCGCAGGGATGGCTGGCCAACCGCTCGCTATCGGCAGCCAAGGGTTCGTCGAAGGCGAGCGCGCCACGATAGCCGTGCCAGAGCCCGTAGCGCGGATGAATGAGAATGCCGAGCGGCGAAGTCTTCAGCCCCTCCGCCCGCATCGCCCATTGCTGGAATGGCTGCCAGGGTGGATCCGACGGGAAGTAGGCCGTCGCCCCACTGCCTCGAGCGATTTCCCCAATCACCGACTTCGACCACGTATCGAGCGGATCGTTGCCGCCATGGTCCGGCGCACTTTCGCGCCAGCGCACGAAGGGCTGCCACAGCGAGCCGCCGACATTGCCGATCAGCGCGACGCTTGCAGCCGGCCGACCATCCGAAAGCAACGGCGCGGCATCGCCGGAAGCAAAGTTCAGCGTGCCGCGCAAAAAAAAGTCCGTGCGGCTCAAGAGCCGCACGGACGGTTTCAAGTCGAGTTTCCGCAGATGCGGAAGGCGCCGTCATTTCGGTTTCGGCCCCTGTAGATCGTAATGCGGGCGCCAGACTTCCTTCTGGATCATGTCAGCCACCTGCGCCGCGCCGCCTTGCTCCCTGGCTCGCTCGGGACCCTTTCAGGTGAAAGCGTCGGGCATCGAGTCCTTGCGCTCGGCGATAAAGGCCTTGAGCGCCTCGTCAATATCAGGATCGAGGTAAGGCGCCTCGTAGTGCTCCAGCCAGCTGCGGGCCAGCGCATTGGCGCGCTGCTCGATGCGCTTTTCGCCTTCCACTTCCCACTGTTCGTAGGAATTGTTGTCGGCGAGCGGCGAACGGTAGAAGGCGGTCTGGAAATTGGCCTGGGTGTGGGCGCAGCCGAGGTAGTGACTGCCCGGACCGACTTCGCGGATGGCGTCGAGCGCCTGCGCGTCTTCCGAGAGGTCGATGCCTTCGGCCATCTTCTGCATCATGCCGAGCTGGTCCTGGTCGATCATGAACTTCTCGTAGGACGAGACGAGACCCCCCCTCGAGCCAGCCGGCCGCATGCAGCACGAAGTTGGTGCCGGCAAGCAGCGTCATGTTCAGCGTATTGGCCGATTCATGCGCGGCTTGAGCGTCCGGAACCTTCGAGCCGCAGAGTGAACCGCCGGTGCGGAACGGCAGCTTCAAGCGGCGGGCAAGCTGTGCCGCGCCATAGGAAACCAGCGACGGCTCCGGCGTGCCGAAGGTCGGCGCGCCCGACTGCATCGAGATCGAGGCGGCAAAGGTGCCGAACAGCACCGGCGCGCCCTTGCGGATCAGCTGGGTGAACGAGGCACCGGCCAGCACTTCGGCGAGAATCTGCGTCAGCGTGCCGGCAACAGTGACCGGGCTCATGGCGCCCGACAGGATGAACGGCGAAAGCACACAGGCCTGGTTGTGGCGGGCATAAACCTTGAGTGCGCCCACCATGGTCTCGTCGAAGACCATCGGCGAGTTGGCGTTGATCAGGTTGAGCGTGACGCAATTGTTCTCGACGAACTCGTCGCCGAAAACGAGTTTCGCCATGGCGATCGTGTCTTCGGCGCGCTCGGGTGCCGTGACCGAGCCCATGAACGGCTTGTCGGAATATTTGATGTGGCTGTAGACCATGTCGAGGTGACGCTTGTTCACCGGAATGTCCACCGGCTCGCAGACCGTGCCGCCGGACGAATGCATCGACGGCGCCATATAGGCGAGCTTCACGAAGTTGCGGAAATCCTCGATGGTCGCGTAACGGCGGTTACCCTCGAGATCGCGCACGAAGGGCGGGCCATAGACCGGTGCGAAGATCGTCGCCTTGCCGCCGACCTGGGCGCTGCGCGCGGGATTGCGGGCGTGCCAGGTAAATTCGGACGGCGCCGTTTTCAGAAGCTCGCGGCAAAGACCCTTGGGAAAGTGAACGCGCTGGCCGCGCACGTCGGCACCAGCCTGTTTCCACAGTTCGAGTGCTTCGGCGTCGTCGCGGAATTCGATGCCGATTTCCTCGAGGATCGTATCGGCATTGCGCTCGATGAGCTCAAGACCCTCCTCGTCGAGAACCTCGTATTCGCGAATCTTGCGCTGGATATAGGGCAGAGACGGCCCCGGGCCGCCGCCGGTGCGCGAGGCACGCCGCGCCGCTGCTCCCCGTCCCTCGCCACGCGAGCGGCGACCGCCACCCTCAACCGCGTCCTGTTCTGTCACGTCGCTCATTTACTCATTCCTCTCCCGCGCATTTCGTGCGCCTTCAAGCACCATTTGGCCCTAATGCTACCAAGCCGCAGGGACTGTACGGGTCTCAATGCGCCAACAAGTGGCGCAACTCGAACACTGCGACCTGCGTCATCGCCGGCCAAAAACCGCATGGCGCGAATATATTGTTTTTGTTAAGAATATACAGGCCTCGAAAGAAGGTGCCCTGCCGTCGCTTTTTGTCATATGCGACGTCGCTTTCGAAAACAGATTTTTACGCGTCGACCGCTATTGATTGTTGAACGTGTCCGGATTTTAGCCCGGCCGTGCCAGGAACCGAGGAACCCTACTATGGCAGACGATGAAATCATTCTCGAGGACCTTTCCGACGAGGAACTTGTGCAGCAGATGCATGACGACCTCTATGACGGCCTCAAGGAGGAGATCGAGGACGGAACCAACATCCTGCTCAAGCGTGGCTGGACGCCCTACGACGTCCTGACCCAGGCACTGGTCGAAGGCATGCGGATCGTCGGCGTCGATTTCCGCGACGGCATCCTGTTCGTGCCGGAAGTTCTGCTGTCGGCCAATGCGATGAAGGCAGGCATGTTCATCCTGCGGCCGCTGCTCGTCGAAACCGGCGCGCCGAAGCTCGGCAAGATGGTGATCGGCACCGTCAAGGGCGACATTCACGACATCGGCAAGAACCTCGTCGGCATGATGATGGAAGGCGCCGGCTTCGATGTCGTCGACCTCGGCATCAACAACCCGGTCGAAAACTACCTGGAAGCGATCGAGCGCGAGCAGCCCGACATCCTCGGCATGTCGGCGCTTTTGACCACCACCATGCCCTACATGAAGGTCGTCATCGACACGCTGAAGGAAAAGGGACTGCGTGACGACTATGTCGTGCTCGTCGGCGCGCGCCGCTCAACGAGGAATTCGGCAAGGCCGTCGGCGCCGACGCCTATTGCCGCGACGCGGCAGTCGCGGTCGAAACCGCCAAGGACTTCATGAAGCGCAAGCACAACCTGCTCGCTGCCGGCTGAGCCCGCTTCACGAACACGAAAGCCGGCCGCAGCAATGACGCTTGCGGCCGGCTTTTCATTTGCTGGCATGAAAACGGAGGGCTGCGCAACCGCGGCGTCTGCTGATGTTCCACGTCGCGACCGCCGCGGAACACCAGGCTGGACACCAGGGGATCAAAGCGTCTCTGGCACAGCCGAATTCGACGCGCGGCGCTTCAGGTCACGGCTCAGTTGGCGGCGTTGGCCACCTTCTTGCCGGCCGACTGTGTCGCGTTGACGGTGTTTGCGGTATCCTGACCGATGCCGCGGATTGTGTTGCCGCAGGCGCTCAACGTCATAAGCGCGATGAGCACGGCTCCGACGGTCGCAACAGTTTGTGTTTTCATGGCCAGCTTCCTTCACGTTGATCACTGGGTGGAATCGAGATGGAAAACGTATCGCGCACAATAGAACGCGCACAACCGGAAAAAGTTCACGTCATCGGTTGCGGCGCAATCGCGCGCGAAATTCTGGCCATCTGCCAGGCCAACAGGCTCGACCATGTCGACCTCTCCTGTCTGCCCGCCATCTGGCACAACACGCCGGAAAAGATCACGCCGGGGGTCAAGGAGGCGATTGCCAAGGCACGTGCAGCCGGCTTCGAGCGCATCTTCGTCGCCTATGCCGATTGCGGCACCGGGGGCCACCTCGACCGGCTCTGCGAAGAAGAATGCGTCGAGCGCATTCCCGGCCCGCACTGCTATTCCTTCTTCGCCGGCAACGATGCCTTTGCCAGCCGCTGGGACGACGATCTGACCGCCTTTTTCCTCACCGACTTCCTCGCCCGCCAGTTCGAGTCCTTCGTCATCGAGCCGCTCGGCCTCAAGCGCCATCCGGAACTCCGGGATATGTATTTTGGCCATTACCGCAAGCTCGTCTACCTCTCGCAGCAGGAAGACGAAGCGCTGCAGGCAAAGGCCAAAGAAGCCGCCGATTACCTCGGCCTCGAATACGAATACCGCTTCACCGGCTATGGCGACCTGACGAAATCACTGCTGAGCGCCTGATCCCGCAGAAGGTATGTGGCGCCCAGCTCAGGTAGAAAAGACCGAGGGAAAGCTCAGTTCGCCAACAGGATGAGCTCGGATCTGGCAGCATACACAACCCGCCTCAATTGAAACTCAATCGACGCGCTATGCTGTGGCAAGTTGATTTGGCCGATGTGGCTTTCGCGGTATCAGAACTTCGAACCGCCCCAATCCCCTAAATTCTCGACAGACAGGCAGGCTCGGCGTCAGTGCTTGCGGCCAACGCGTCTCGAAACAGATCTCGAGCCGTCTGTCCGGCCCATCGCAACGAGCATTTGATCCGTCTACGCCAGCGCGAAATGCGGAGCGGCTGTTGCAGCCGAATTACTCTTACCAACGCTTGAGGAGGACTGAGACCACTATGAACGCTCTATCTTTCACGAAACGCATCATCCGCGGCCCGCGCGACACGTTACCGATCCACCGCTTCCATGTTGGCCAACTTGTCCGCTCCAAGGGGGCGCTGACGAGAGAGTCAATATCTGGAGAAACGTATCGCATCGTTGCGACGCTGCCGATCCGCGACAATGCGCTCCAGTATCGCATCCGCAGCAGCCGCGAAACCCATGAGCGTGTAACGGATGAAGGCAATCTCGAATTGATTGTCAGTGCCGGCAAGGATGGGATGGCATTGGCCGAGCGAGCCTTCAGAACGGCACATATCCTATAACGACCATGCCAAACCGGCCAAACAGATCAGCCACGGGAGGCGAACATGAAATACCACATACCGGCTCAGATCTATCTCTTCGACTATCGCGGTCTGTTTGCCTGGATTGCTCTTTCGGTCGCGGTCTTTGTGGTCATCACCACGATCCTCTTCGGCCGGATCTTGTGATGGCGCGGCACGGAGCCAAACGCCCATCCTCACTCGTCCGCCCGGCCGACCGCTGGCCGAGCTGGCTTATCGCTAAAAAGGATCACACGATGCCACTAAGCTTCCCCAACCAAAGCCGAAGCTTCGACGATACCAGGAACGCTGTTCGCTTCCTTGGCCACGATGGCATGTTCGAAGTGCCCTTCTATGTCGAGGCGGAGGCGCTCTCGCGTGGCGCGCCGACCCGGACGACAGAAGCGGCCTGCCTTCTGGCATTCGACGCTGCACGCAACAAGATCTACGAAGTCGCAAAGGCAGCATATGCCCACGGTCGCAAGACGATCTATGTCCTGACCGCCGCGGACTTCCGTTAGACCGGACAAGCCGGCGCCTTATCTGCCACCATCGAACGAACACGCTCGTCGCGACGCGCTCGGGGTCCGATGCCCCAGCCTCGGCCAAACCGTCTCCCGATGCCACTTCTGGCATCTGCTTCCCAAATACCCGCCATTAAGTCGCCGGTAACGCGCCAGCCGCCATATCTGTTGCGACCAACGCTTCAGGGGCCGGCATGGCGGACGCAGACAATGAGACCAACACCGCGGCCAGGCAGCCGAGCCGCGTCGTCGTGGTGACGGCGGGCGGAGAAAATCCCTGGATCATGATCAATGCGCTCGCCGCACGCTTTGACGATATCGTCGTTCTCCAGGAGCAGCCGGAATCCAAGAGCCTCTTCCTGCGCCGGCGGGCGCGAAAGCTCGGGTGGCCGACAGCGATCGGGCAATTGGCGACAATGATCGCCTCGCGCTTCGGCAAGCGCTTTACCCGGAAGAGAGCGGAAGGCATCCTTAGGCACTACGGTGTATCGGGCGCGCCGGATCCGAGCGTACCGGTTTGCCAGATCACGTCCGTGAACGACGCTGAGGCTGTGTCGCAGATCCGGCAGCTCGCGCCAAAAGTCGTCTTTCTCATCAGTTGCCGCCTGTTGAAGGCCCATACCCTGGCGCAGATCCCCTGCCCGGTCGTCAACTTCCATGCCGGCATCAATCCGGGCTATCGCGGGCTGATGGGCGGCTACTGGGCGCAGGTCAACGACGATGTCATCAATTTCGGCGCGACCGTGCATCTCGTCGACGAAGGCGTCGATACCGGCGGCATTCTCTACCAGTCGCGCCAGACGCCCGACCGCCGCGATACGATGCATACCTATCCGCTGCTGCAGACGGCGGCCTCCACCGGCATCGCCATTGCCGCCGTCGACGATGCCCTCAAGGGCAAGCTGCAACCGCTCGATGTCGCAGGCCCGTCGCAACAGTGGTACCACCCGCCGATCTGGACATGGCTCTGGAATGGAATTCGGCGCGGCATCTGGTAGGAAAACCGGGCGCAGATTCGCCGATGAGGACACGCCGCCTGTGGCCGTCAGAAGGCCCTAAGGCCCTGAAATTTCTGACACTCCTCAACCGATGGATATCCCGAAGTGTGGACTTGCCCGCATTGCGGCAACGCGTAGAGTGCCGGGGGTCTTCGACGTTCTGCGCCGGCGTCGTTTTTGGACACATCCAACGTCGTGGCGAGGTGAGCCACAGCGCCCGGACATAAGCATTGTCGCAGGAAGAGGAGAACGACACCCGATGGCAGATCGCATAATCGTCTACTGGCGCGACATCCCGGCCCAGGTCATCATCAAGAAGGGCCGCACGACCGCCAAGCGCGAGCTTTCGCTGCGCTTCACCGAGGCGATCGACATGTGCGCCATGCGCACCGGCGCTGCCGAAACCGACGATTATCTCGCCGAATGGCGCAAGGCCGAGCCAGAACCCGTCTCCGACGAACTGGAAGCGGAAGCAGACCGTGCGGCCGCCGAGCTCGAAGCCGCCTATGACCGCGAGCGCCTGGTTGCCCTCGTCAAAGCAGGAGGCCGCGACAATGGCTGAGCCGAAGCTCGCAGGTGCAGCGGAGGCGAAGATCGTCAAGGGCAATGCCGCGCCTGCCGCCAAGGCCGCGACCGGCGCCTATACCCCCGCCGGCGTTTCGCCGAGCCGCCGCTCGCGCCACAAATATACCGTCCGCCTCTGGGCCGTGCGCCATTCGCGCTTCCTCGAATGGTTCTACAACCGCTTTGCCGATCTCTTCCTGCTGTTGCACCCGCTGTGGAACGCAATTGGCTACGGCCGCGTCGAGCGGCCGGTGACCTTCGTCGAACGCCACGTCAAAGGCTTTCTTTTCGACTGTCGCATGTGCGGCCAGTGCGCGCTGTCGTCGACCGGCATGTCCTGCCCGATGAACTGTCCGAAGCAGCTGCGCAACGGCCCCTGCGGCGGCGTCAGGGCCAACGGCAATTGCGAGGTCGAGCCGGATATGCCCTGCGTCTGGGTGCAGGCGTGGAAAGGTTCGCAGAACATGACGAAGGGCGATGCGATCATGAACGTGCAGAAGCCGGTCAACCAGTCGCTGCGCGAGACCTCGTCGTGGCTGCGGGTGACGGCGGAAGCCGCCGCCCGCCGCGAAGCCCAGGCAAAAGAGAACCAGGCATGAGCCCCGATTACAATCCATACGACCCCGGCGCGCCGCTCGATCCTCTGCCCGGCCACTCCTCGCGCGGACGGCTCGAGCGCGTTTTGCGTCGCGGCGAATTTGCCGTCACCGCCGAACTCAACCCGCCCGACAGCGCCAACCCGCAGGACGTCTACGAGCGCGCCGCAATCTTCGATGGCTGGGTCGACGGCATCAATGCGGTCGATGCCTCCGGCGCCAACTGCCACATGTCATCTGTCGGCATCTGCGCACTGCTGACGCGCATGGGCTATGCCCCGATCATGCAGATCGCCTGCCGCGACAAGAACCGCATCGCCATCCAGGGCGACGTGCTCGGCGCGTCCGCCATGGGCGTGCAGAACGTCATGTGCCTGACCGGCGACGGCGTGCAGGCCGGCGACCAGCCGGGCGCCAAGCCGGTGTTCGACCTCGACTGCATGTCGCTGCTCGAGACCGTGCGCATCATGCGCGACAATTCCAAGTTCCTCTCCGGCCGCAAGCTGACGACGCCGCCACAGGTGTTTCTCGGCGCCGCCATCAACCCCTTTGCGCCTCCCTACGACTTCCGCCCCTATCGGCTGGCCAAGAAGATCGAGGCCGGCGCGCAGTTCGTCCAGAGCCAGTACTGCTTCGACGTGCCGATGTTCCGCGAATACATGAAGAAGGTGCGCGATCTCGGCCTGCACGAAAAATGCTTCATCCTCGTCGGCGTCGGACCGATGGCGTCGGCGAAAACCGCCCGCTGGATCCGCTCCAACGTGCCGGGCATCCACATTCCCGACAGCATCATCACGCGGCTGGAAGGTGCGCAGGATCAGAAAAAGGAAGGTAAGCAGCTCTGCATCGACATCATCAACGAGGTCAAGGAGATCGAAGGCGTCTCCGGCGTCCACGTCATGGCCTATCGCCAGGAAGAATATGTCGCAGAGATCGTGCATGAATCGGGCGTGTTGAAGGGTCGCAAGCCCTGGAAACACGAAACGCTGCCGACCGATGCGCTTGTCGCCTCCCGCATGGAGCACATTCGCGAAGGCAAGGAAGAAAACCAGCAGGAGATGGCCGAGGCCGCGGCCCACCATCCCCACTGAGGCAATCGCAGACAAAACCGGCGCCGCCCGTCCGGCCGCCTCCATCGCTTAACGGGTGAGATAACGAAACCCGACGCCACAGGATCAAAGGATCTTACATGACCCGTACCATCGTCGCTTCCGCCACCCGCGAAATCATCATCGGCTTCGACCAGCCCTTCTGCGTCATCGGCGAGCGCATCAATCCGACCGGCCGCAAGAAGCTGGCCGCGGAAATGATCGAAGGCAATTTCGACACCGTCATCAAGGACGCGCTGGAGCAGGTCGCCGCCGGTGCGACGATGCTCGACGTCAACGCCGGCGTCACCGCCGTCAACCCGAACGAGACCGAACCGCCGTTGCTGGTCAAGACGCTGGAAATCGTCCAGGGCCTTGTCGACGTGCCGCTGTCGATTGACAGCTCCGTGTCGGCGGCAATCGAGGCGGCGTTGAAGGTCGCCAAGGGCCGGCCGCTCGTCAATTCCGTCACCGGCGAAGAGGAAAAGCTGGAAGCGATCCTGCCGCTCTGCAAGAAATACGACGTGCCGGTTGTCGCCATCTCCAACGACGAAACCGGCATTTCGATGGATCCGGACGTGCGCTTCGCCGTTGCCAAGAAGATCGTCGAGCGCGCCATGGATCATGGCATCAAGCCACACGACATCGTCGTCGATCCGCTGGTCATGCCGATCGGCGCCCTGGGCGACGCCGGCCGGCAGGTGTTTGCGCTTCTGCGCCGTCTGCGCGAAGAGCTGAAGGTCAACACCACCTGCGGCCTCTCCAACATCTCCTTCGGCCTGCCGCATCGCCACGGCATCAATGCCGGCTTCATCCCCATGGTCATCGGCGCCGGTATGACGTCCGCGATCATGAACCCCTGCCGTCCGCAGGAGATGGAGGCCGTTCGCGCTGCAAACGTTCTGAACGGCACCGACGCCAACTGCACCAACTGGATCAGGACCTACCGCGACCACAAGCCGGCAGAAGGCGGCCATGCCGTGGCGGCGGCCGCAGCACCGGCAGCCTCCGGCGGTCGTCGCGGCGGGCGCGCCGCGCGCACCGGCGGAGCTGCGGCGAGCGAATAGGCTTTTGCTCGGCGCCGTACTGCACATCGAAAGGACAACCAGGTCATGAGTTGCCCTGGTTGTCCTTTGGCTCTCCTTGTCAGATATGCGCTCTTTGAGGATGCGGGCGAGTTCAAAAGGCTCTACGGTGCGCTCAGGACCTAAGGCATGTCGCGCAAAAGTGCGCAGCGGTTTTGCGATAACGACATGGGCAAAAACAAGAACTTAAAGCGCAGCAAGCGAATCCTGGAGATCGCGACGCGCTTTAAGTCCTGCCGGTCCTGTTCGCAAACCTCGCAGTGCTTGCCGTCACTTTCGTTGCGGTTGTCACGAGGAGGATCAACTTTGGTTCCCAGGAACGGGTCATGAACGTCTGTTTCTGGGGTAGCTCGACGACACTGGCGGCGGCGTTTGTCTGGGCAATAGCAGCTGGGAAACTGACCACGGCTCCATAGTCAAGCATCCGACCGTCGCTGTCGCAGCACAAGAGTAGGGATCATCGATGACAACGCGCCGACTTCACCTCGACACTTTCACGCTCTGGTTCGAAGCCCCTTTCGTCATGGCGCTGCGGCTGCACGAAATGCAACTGGCGGCACTGACCGGGAAAACGCAGGATCCGACCGAGCTTAGCCGCATGGTCTCCGAGAAGATCGCGGCCACCGCGGAAAGTGCCATGGCCGTGAACATGGCGCTGTGGCGCACCGGTTTCGATAATGCGGTGCGGCTGATGACCGGCGGCGGCGCATCGCTTGGCCTGGGTGGAACGGCGATCGCTGCCGCCGCCCTTAAACCCTACGGCAAGCGCGTGCGCGTCAATGCCCGGCGCCTGTCGCGCAAGACGTCATGAACGGATACGCCCCGCGAGCGCAACCCTGACGAAATGATGCTCGCAGATCTTTCCATGTCGGGATCTGACAACTATCAGGCAGCATTCCGGTGCAGTCTGAAGACGTTTACCCATGCCTCGGTCCATCGGGCAGAAGCAGGCTTTAGGAAAGACAGAACAGAATGCGCATCGAAGGCACTTCCGAAATCGAGACCAACATGACCGAAGCCGCGCACAAGGATCCCCTCGTTCTGTTCATGCCATCGGGCAAGCGCGGCCGCTTCCCGGTCGGCACGCCGGTTCTCGATGCCGCCCGCTCGCTCGGGGTCTATGTCGAAAGTGTTTGCGGCGGCCGCGCCACCTGCGGGCGCTGTCAGATCGAGGTGCAGGAAGGCAACTTCGCCAAGCACAAGATCGTCTCCTCCAACGACCATATTTCGCCTGTTGGCCCGAAGGAACAGCGCTACGCCTCCGTGCGCGAACTGCCTGACGGTCGCCGGCTTTCCTGTTCCGCCCAGATTCTCGGCGATCTCGTCATCGACGTGCCGCAGGATACCGTCATCAACGCCCAGGTGGTGCGCAAGGCCGCAAGCGACCGGGTGATCGAGCGCAACGCCGCCATCCAGCTTTGCTATGTCGAGGTCGATGAGCCCGACATGCACAAGCCGCTCGGCGATCTCGACCGGCTGAAGGTGATGCTGGAGAAGGACTGGGGCTGGAAGGACCTGCTGATCGCGCCGCACCTGATTCCGCAGGTCCAGGGCATCCTGCGCAAGGGCAATTGGGCCGTGACCGCCGCCATCCACCGCGACATGGACAGTTCACGCCCCTTCATCGTCGGCCTGTGGCCGGGCCTCAAGAACGAGGCCTATGGCGTTGCCTGCGACATCGGCTCGACGACGATCGCCATGCATCTCGTCTCGCTGCTCTCCGGCCGTATCGTCGGCTCCTCGGGCACCTCGAACCCGCAGATCCGCTTCGGCGAGGATCTGATGAGCCGCGTCTCCTATGTGATGATGAATCCCGATGGCCGCGAGGCGATGACCAAGGCGGTGCGCGAGGCGGTCAACGGCCTGATCGGCAAGGTCTGCGCCGAAGGTGAGGTCGACCGCCACGACATCCTCGACATGGTCTTCGTCGGCAACCCGATCATGCACCACCTGTTCCTTGGCATCGACCCGACCGAGCTCGGCCAGGCGCCGTTTGCGCTCGCTGTCTCCGGCGCGCTGCAATATTGGGCGCACGAGATCGACATCGACGTCAACCGCGGCGCCCGGCTCTACATGCTGCCCTGCATCGCCGGCCATGTCGGCGCCGATGCCGCCGGCGCCACGCTGTCGGAAGGCCCTTACCGGCAGGACAAGATGATGCTGCTCGTCGATGTCGGCACCAATGCCGAGATCGTGCTCGGCAACAAGGATCGCGTCGTTGCCGCCTCCTCGCCCACCGGCCCGGCCTTCGAAGGGGCTGAAATCTCCTCCGGCCAGCGTGCCGCACCGGGCGCGATCGAGCGCGTGCGCATTGATCCCGAGACGCTCGAGCCGCGGTTCCGCGTCATCGGCGTCGACAAATGGTCTGATGAGGACGGCTTTGCCGAGGCGGCCGCCGCCGTTGGCGTCACCGGCATCTGCGGCTCGGCGATCATCGAAATCGTCGCGGAGATGTATCTCTCAGGCATCATCTCGCAGGATGGCGTCGTCGATGGCGCGATGGCGGCGAAAAGCCCGCGCATCATCCCGAACGGCCGCACCTTCTCCTACCTGCTGCACGAGGGCCAGCAGCGCATCACCGTGACGCAGAACGATATCCGCGCCATCCAGCTCGCCAAGGCGGCGCTCTATGCCGGCATCAAGCTGCTGATGGAAAAGCTGGATATCGACCATGTCGACACCATCCGCTTTGCCGGGGCCTTCGGTTCCTTCATCGATCCGAAATACGCCATGGTGCTGGGCCTGATCCCGGACTGCGACCTCGACGAGGTGAAGGCCGTCGGCAACGCCGCCGGCACCGGCGCGCTGATGGCGCTCCTGAACCGCGGCCACCGTCGCGAGATCGAGCAAACCGTCAGCAAAATCGAGAAGATAGAGACCGCTCTTGAATCAAAATTTCAGGAGCATTTCATCAACGCGATGGCAATGCCGAACAAGGTCGACGCCTTCCCGAAACTGTCTGCAGTCGTCACCCTGCCGGAGCGCAAGGTGGCGGCAGATGATGGCGAGGGCGGCGGCAGACGGCGGAGGCGTAGCCGGGAGTAGGGCCGAAAAGAAGCAAGCGGACACACTGCGCCCTTTAGAATGGTCTTCAGCGCATCAACGTATGACGTCCATCAGCGTCCTGCGCAGCGGCCCGCCGCGTTCGTCATGAACCACGAGGGAGACCGTCTCGAACAGAACGTCGATCGTGACGTCGTGGAAGGATATGATCCAAAATCGTGGACTGAGGACTTCCCACCGGGCTGTTTCCTCGCCACCAGAGACTTCATTGAACGCCCACGGAAGGACCGGGTATCTGCATCCTGGCAGGCCATCGACATTCATCGGCGTGACTCGGAAATCGATAACGTCACCGAACCTCAGGACCACGTTGCCACCGCCAACCGGGGGCGAGGTCTCGTAGCAAACCAGGGCGTCAATGCCGTCATAGAACACTACGGGGTTTGCGACTGATCCCAATTCGGGAAAAGCCTCCAATGGCGTTGATACCTGCATAATTGATCGCGCGTTGCTTCGGTTGAACGTCATGGCATGCTTGCGTTCAAGTCACTGCATAGTCAAATGTTTTGGCCCAACGGCAAGTGAGGGCGGTGACAGTGCCAAGCATCCCTCCCCCCGCCTGCGGGGGAAGGTGCCGGCAAGCGGATGAGGGCTGCAACAACGCACCAGGGAGCGCGTTCGAGAAAGGCGGTGACGCTTAGAATCTCACGCGGCCCTCGCCGCAAATGCCCCCAGCAGTCCCGTCCATCCATCTTCTGAATCAAGCGCCACGCGGGCTTCATTCGCCTTCGCACCATAATTGGCGAGATCGCGATGTTCGAGCAGTACGGTGGTGCCGCCATCGACTGCGGGCTCGAAGATGACCTCCACCGCGGTCTCAAACTCCGGATCGAACACCCAGTCGGCATTCAGTTGCCATGCAAGGAGGATGCGCCTCGGCCGCTCGCAGGCAAGCACCCGCCCCCATTCCTTCTCCTCGCCGCCATTGCCGATTTCGTACCAGCGGCCGCCCGCAAACGGCTCGACCACGACGGTCCTCTGTCCGCTTGCCGTCAGGCTATGGCTCTTCAGCCACCATTCGCCCATGCCGGCGACGAAGATGTCGAAGGCGCGCTCCGGCGTCGCGCGGACTGTCACGGTTTTGCGCACAGGGGCAGGCTCGATGTGATGCATTTCACAAACTCCCGTTTGCCTCATGGACCGCACCACAAACCATGCCGATATGTCAGATGGCTTCGTCGCGGTCCGCCACTGCCTTGAAGGCGGCGAGTTGATCACCCCAGAAGCGATCGAGCCATTGCCGCAGCGGACCAAGGCCAGCGGGGTCGATCGAATAGATACGGCGCGCGCCTGAAGGCGTGTCGTGAACAAGGCCCGCCTCTTTCAACACTTTCAGGTGCTGCGATATTGCCGGCTGCGACACCGGCAACGACCGTGCGAGATCGGCAACCGAGCAACGACCGGTACCCAGCCTCTCGAAAATCTGGCGCCGCGTCGGGTCTGCCAACGCCGCAAGCACTCTGCCTTCATAAGTCATTACTTATTATAAGCCTACGCTTATGGAAGGGCAAGCACCGCTTGAGCCCGGCGGCAAGACAGCGGGATTGGCACAATGGAACGGCACAAAGTCATGCTGTTTCATGGCGATAAGCTGCGAACGTGATTCAAAATATCAGCAGCGGGTCGGCGCGCTTCACCATCGGACCGAACGTGCTGCGCCCTCTACCCACCAAGCGCGATCGTCACTGCGACAAGTACGGCACCGATCGCTGCCATGGCGAAGGCCATCGGCCAGGGGCTTCGCCCCATATAGCTGCCGAGCCGTGCTCCGACGATAAAAAGCATGATGAGCGCGATGGCGTTCGAAACGCGCATGGCGACGTCGATCTGCTCGATGAACAGGAAGGGAATGCTCGGCGGCAGCGTCGAGATGACGACGAGCGCGAAGATGGCAAGCGCGGCCTTGAGGTCTCCGCCTGTGACCACGGAATGCTGACCGTTGGACGGCAAGGCCCGTACGCGCAGAAGCAGCGCCTCGATTTCGCTTTGCGCTGACACCAACCTGATATCATCAGGGAGGTTGTCGAGAAAGATCTGGCGGGCGCGATCGAGAGGTTCGCGCTGCAGAGCGTCGACCAGGCCGCGACGTCGCACCCGCTCGACCGCGGTCGTTACCACATGCATGACGCCATCGACGATGCCCCAGGCCAGATTGCAGCCGAAAGCGGCGACAAGCACCGCATTCACTTTCTCGCCGCCACCGACGGCCGCACTCATCGTACCGGTGAAGGACAGCGCCATCAGCAGCCCGAAAATGATCTCCGAGAGGCGATCGATCGGATCCAAAATGCGTCGCGACTGGTCATCTCGCGCCATGGCACGCCTTCCCCTTGCGCCGAGATCAACGCATGACGATCGGGTCGCTTTCGGCCGGTTTGTCAGGCAACCGCTGTTGCAAGCCGCGCCTCTCCCGACTGGATCCTCAGTTCCGCGAATGCGTCGCGAACATGATCTGCGACAGCCAGCACCGGCGCCGGCGCATCGTCGATCACCTGCAAGCCGATGTCGTAATGGCCGAGATCCGGTAGGCCGTCACGCTCGCCGAGCTGCACCATCTCACCCTGGACGAGGTAGCGCGGCAGCGGGGCAATCGCGAGGCCCGCGAGCACGGCGGCACGCTGGCCCGTGGTATAGGCGCTGAGAAAGGCAATGCGGAACCGGCGGCCGGCGCGCGACAGCTTTTCCACCGCATCGGCCCGCCAGACGCAACCGTCCTCCCACATCGACACCGGCAGCGGATCCTTAAGATGCGCATTGCCGCATTTGACGCCGGCCCAGACCAGCTTCTCCTGCATCAGGATCTCGCCGTTCTTCGGCGCGACGTCGGTCAGGCTGTTGAAGATCGCGATGTCGAGACGGTGCTCGTCGACGCGCTTGCGCATGGCGCCGCTCATGCCGATCGAGACGTCGACCGTGACGTTCGGATAGGATTCGGCAAAGCGCTTCAACACTTCCGGCAGAATGCGCTCGCCGACATCCTCGGGCGCGCCGACACGCACGACGCCGTTCATGTCGGGCAGCAGGAAGCGAGACACCGTCTCGTTGTTGAGCGCCAGCAGGCGGCGGGCAAAGCCCAAGAGCATCTCGCCCTTGGGCGTCAGCGACACCGAACGCGCATCGCGCAGGAACAGCGTGCAGCCGAGCTGCTCTTCCAGCTTCTTGATCTGCATCGAGACCGCCGACGGCGTGCGATAGACCGTTTCGGCCGCGGTGGTGAAGTTGCCCGTTTCGGCGATGGCGACGAAGGTTTTCAACACATCCATTTCCAGGAGCGGAAGCGCATGGCGCAGCATCATGTTCATGGCGGCATCCTTGTTCAATAAAACTGACAGAATGGTTCACTTCATTTCGTTTGATTGAACATCAGCAAAGACCGATAGTCAAGTTGCAAGGACGCCAAAGGAAGGAAACCAGTCATGTCCGCGACAACAATGGCCTTCTCTGCCCCGCAGGACATCCGGCACGTGAGCAAGGTGAAGCCCAAGATGAACCGCACTCCGGATCATGCCGTGCAAATGGCAAAGGCCCTGCCTGTGAGACAGGTCAATGCCGACGGCGATCTCGTCCTGTCGTTCCTCTCCCGCGTGCAAACGCTGATCGACGGCATTGCACGAAAACGACAGGCAAAACGCATCGCCCGGAATCGGGTGGAAGCCCACCGCGAATTGGCGAAACTACCCAAGCGGGTCCGCAACGACCTCATCTTCGCCGAGACGCTGATTGATCACCATGTTTGATGGAAAACATCAAACATATTCGTTTGAATGATGATTAGGGTTGCGACATATATAGATCGTGGTCGCGACCTCTGAGGCACTCAGAAGGAGCCATGAAATGTCTACTATCCATCTATCACAGACCTCGGAGCGGGCACCCTCCCTCTCGTCCATCCCGGGTCTCTTCAATCTGCGTGCACGCGCCTGGGCTGCCTGGAAGCGCTATGCCAACGAGCGCGCACTTGAAAACCTGTCCTACGACACGATGAAGGACATCGGCTTCCCATCCGTCGACGACGCGGTGCACAAGACCGAACAATGAATGACCGCCTGACCTGTTCTCGGGGACCCAAGACCCCGAGCGCGAACCGCTGAAGGGCATCGTCGAGAAGGCGATGCCCTTCTTCTTTTGTGGTTTCGCCAGATGCCGTCGGGCGTCGAAACGCCCCAAACCGGCCCTTGCGCGAACTTGTCCGATACCGACACCTGGCCCTTTCACCGCCGGCGCGTCGCAATCGGCAAACACAACCCAAAGGCGTTCTTTCTGAAAATTGCGCATCTCTGGCGTTTCTTGTCAGATTACGTCAACGACGCCGGTAAATCTGTCGCATTCCTTACAAAAGCCGCAAAGCCGGCTCGACAGCGGCTTTCCCGCCCCATGTCGCAATGCGAAATGTCTTTGCGGTCGCTGCTTTCCATGTCAATGTCGCAAACAGACAAGCCGGATGGTATCTTCCAAGCGACGAATATACGGCATCGCCAAGCACGGGAAGCCTCATGAACAAGCCCTTGACCAAAAAGCGTTCTCTCGTCTTCTTCCTGGTACCGAACTTTTCCATGCTGCCGTTTTCGGCCGCCATCGAAACGCTCCGCATCGCCAACCGCATGCTCGGCTACGAGGCCTATACATGGCGCCTCACATCGACCGACGGCGAAAAGGTTCTCTCCTCAAGCGGCATCGCGCTTGAGGTCAACTCGTCTCTCGCCGACGAACGCAAGTTCCTGGGCGGGGAAAACCGTCCGTCGATGGTGCTGGTCTGTTCCGGCATCTATGTCGAGGATTTCAACAACAAGTCGGTCAATGCCTGGCTGCGCGAAGTCTACAACCGCGGCGTCGCCGTCGGCAGCCTCTGTACGGGCGCCCATGTGCTGGCCTCGGCCGGCCTGTTGACGGGCAAGCGCTGCGCCATCCACTGGGAAAACCTGCCCGGCTTCTCCGAGAACTTCCCGCAGGTCGACGTCTATGCCGACCTCTATGAGATCGACAGCAACATCTACACCTGCGCCGGCGGCACCGCCTCGCTCGACATGATGCTGAACCTGATCGACCAGGATTTTGGCGAGAACCTCGTCAACCGCGTCTGCGAACAGGCGCTGACCGACCGCGTGCGCGGCCCTCACGACCGCCAGCGGCTGCCGCTGCGCGCCCGTCTCGGCGTCCAGAACGCCAAGGTGCTGTCGATCATCGAGCTGATGGAAGGCAATCTTGCCGAACCGCTGTCGCTCCTGGAGATCGCCGAGGGCGCCGACCTGTCGCGCCGGCAGATCGAGCGACTATTCCGCCAGGAGATGGGGCGGTCCCCTGCCCGCTACTATCTGGAGATCCGGCTCGACCGCGCTCGACACCTCCTCATCCAGTCGTCGATGCCGGTCGTCGAAGTCGCCGTCGCCTGCGGCTTCGTCTCGGCGTCGCACTTCTCCAAGTGTTATCGCGAACTCTACAACCGCTCGCCGCAGCAGGAGCGCGCCGACCGCAAGCTGACGCTGCAGATGGCGCGATAGGAACTGGTGCGAACACACAAAAAGTGCGGGTCATCCGCCCTTTTTGTTGGCAACAGGCCGTCCCTTCTTAACCTATCCGGCGATGTGAGCCCGCCAGCCGCCAAAACTTCCCTCATTCCTGTGCCTGTCACAGGAATCCAGCCAGCCCAAGTCCTTGGGCTGAAATGCCCCCTAACCCGACAGACGTCGGGTCGCTGGATCCCTGCCACAGGGGCGAGGATGAGGAGAACGGGGTGCAAACCTCGTTGAAGACGGTATCGGTCCGAATTTCAGATGGAACCGTCCGCCCAATTTGCGGTTGCGCTTGCCGCCGCAGCGATACCACAGACCACCTGGCCCGCTTTGTCGCCCCTCATTTCCCGCCATTCTGGAACCCGCTCCACCCACGTTCGCGCTTGCGTCGATCCGCATTTTTCGCTTGAACGGAAAAGGAGAACGCGTGGCCGCGCCGCAGCCGGAACGTGCTGGCACGCCTCCGCCGCTTGAACATCAGGAGCATTTCACCCCATGGCACCCGTGATCATCGATCCGAGCAAGGTCCACGAGTTCGAAGACAAAGAGCGTTTCTATGTCTGGCTCGGCGCCAACCATGCCGGCGAAACCGAGGTCTGGATCAAGATCCACAAGGTAAGCTCCGGCCTCAAATCGATCACGCCGAAGGAGGCGATCGACGTGATCCTGTGCTGGGGCTGGATCGATGGCGTGCGCAAGAGCCACGACGACCAGAGTTACATGCAGCGCTACACCCCGCGCGGCAAGAAAAGCATCTGGAGCCAGATCAACGTCGACAATGTGGCCCGGCTGATCGCCGAAGGCCGGATGACCCCGTATGGGCTGAAAGAGGTCGACAAGGCCAAGGCCGACGGCCGCTGGGATCGCGCCTATGGCAGCGGCAAGGAAATGAAGATCCCCGACGACCTGCAGGCAGCGATCGACGCCGAGCCGCAGGCGCGAGAAATGCTGGCAAAACTCAGCGCGCAGAACCGCTTCGCGCTTGCCTTCCGCACGCACAATATGAAGACCGAGGCCGGCCGCCGGAAAAAGATCGAGACCTTCGTCGAGATGCTGAAGCGCGGCGAGACGATCTACCCGCAGGCGCGGAAATAGCGCAGGCCACACCGTCAACCCTTGTCCATGAGCGCACCTGTTCAGCCGGATCTGGCTCAGGTCCGGGCGTGGAAGGCGCGCTCCAGTTCGGCGATATCGAGCTTGATCATGCCCAGCATGGCCTCGGTCACACGCCGGGCGCGCTCGCGGTCGGTATGGGCAACCATGTCGCCGAGCGCTCTCGGCACGATCTGCCAGCAAAGACCCCAGCGGTCCCGCAGCCAACCGCATTGCTCGGCCTGCCCGCCGTTTTCAAGCAGCGCATTCCACAGGCGATCGATCTCCTCCTGACTGTCGCATTGGATCATGATCGAGAAGGAATGGTTGAACGGGTCCAGCGGTCCGGCTTCGAGCGCGGTGAAGTTCTGGTTTCCCAGGGTGAACTCGATCACCTTGACGCTGCCCGCCGGCCCGCTCGGCGAATCCGCCGGCATCACCGTCGTGCGGACGATCGCCGAATTGGGCACGAGCGAGACGTAGAGTTCGACGGCCCTGAGGGCGTCCTTTTCGAACCAGAGATTTGAGACAACTTTGGTCATATGCGGCTCCTCTTCGCAGGCCCGGATCATGTCCGGCTGCTTGGAAGACGTTTCGCCGATGCCGAAACCGACAATGCTTCGCGATTCATTGCAATCATCGCGGCTAGCGGCACTAGCTCGCCACCATGCAGGAACAGGTCCTTGGCCGGACAGCGTCGCGGATTGCGGCTCGCTACGACGCCAGTGCGTCGAGCAGTGCGAGCTCCGAAATCACCCGGTTTCGCCCGGCGTGCTTGGCCATGTAGAGAAACTGGTCGGCCGCATGCAGGTAGTTCTCGAAGGACTCCGGCGCCTCGATGGTCGCAAGACCGATCGACACTGTAATCGACAGTTCCTCGTCATCCGCAACGATGCGCGATCTCGCAAGCTCGATGCGCAGCTTCTCGCAGAACGTGAAGGCGCGCTGGACGTCGAAGCCGTTGAACAGGATGCCGAACTCCTCGCCGCCGAGGCGGGCAAGCAGGTGTTCGTCGCCGACCAGCGTCGTCAACCGCTTGGCCACATGCTTCAACACGACGTCGCCGATCTCGTGGCCATAGGTGTCGTTGAGGCGTTTGAAGTGGTCGATGTCGAGAATGGCGATGGCCGTGGTCTCGCCGCGGCGCAGGCACTGCTCGACGAGGCGCGGGCCGGTCAGGAAGAAATGGCGGCGATTGTAGATATCGGTGAGATAGTCGCTCGCTGCCTGTCGCTGCAGCGTCTGCAACCGTTTCTGGATGCCGGCGGCATAGGCGATGCGACCGTTGAACTCTGCCTCAAGGAATGGCTTCTGGATGAAGTCCGTCCCGCCGGCCTCAAGGAACCGCGCTCCGATCCGGCGGTCGCCGCTGTCGGAAAGCGCGATCACCGGCAGCGCCTCATCGCCCTGGCGCCGGCGCACCTCGGCAAGCAGCGCTGCCCCAGTCATGTCGGACAAATCAAGATCGGTGACGACGATATCGATCGCCTCGCCGGAATCGAGCACCAGCAGCGCATCGGCGGCGCAAGCGACCTCGCACACCGAAATCCGCTGCCGGCGCAGGATGCCCGCAAGCTCGACCCGCGACGGCGTGTCGGAATCGGCAAGCAGCACCGTCGTCTTGCCATTGGTCAAGGCCCGGTCCACGGCGCCGATCAGGAGATTGATCGATTCCGGCTGGTTCTTGATGACACAATCGAGCGCGCCGCGACCGAGGATCTGGTCGCGCGTGTTGTCGTTGAAGGCCGCGGTGAAGACGACGGCCGGAACGTTGTTGGCGAGGATGAAGTCGAGCGCCTCACAATTGGGCGCGTCGGGAAGATTGAGGTCGAGCACGGCGAGCGAGAAGCTATCCGGCGCTGCGGTCATTTCCTGGCGCAGCGCCTCCAGCGAGGCGCAATGGGTGACACGAATACCATGCACCGTTTCCAGGCCGTATTTCAGCGCGGTGGCAAACATGCGGGAATCTTCGATCAGCAACATGCGCTTGTCGCTGTGCTTCTGCACAGAATTGATCCGACCTGGCGTGCGGCGCAATCTCACGTCCCTGCAAATCCCGATTTCGAGCCGCAGGCGTGCTGTCCCAAAAAGGGCGACGCTGGCTCCCAATATACAATTATACCCGGCACGGATCGCGCCAGACATTTTGTCTTGGCATGACCAGGCGTTACCGGGCTCCCCACTTTTGTTGCGGCCGATTGAAGACGGTCCGGATTGCAATTTCGTTAATGCGGCAACCGTAAGAGGGCTTTTCTCGCGACCCCGGCAATTTTAGGGGTCGCAAGCGCAGGAAAGCGGCAGATGCGCCGGCGTGTGTAGCCGACGGATGAGCGCCACCGCCTCGAAACGGAGGTGGCGGGCGGGATCAAGGCGCCGACAAACGGCGCATCCGGCAGCCAGGTTCGCGGAGTTCGCAGGCGCGTTAAAGCGCGTCGCGATCTTTCAGATTCGCTTGCCGCGCTTCAAGTTCTTGTTTTTACGCATGTCGTTATCGCAAAACCGCAGCACACTTTTGCGCGACATGCTTTAGGCCGGAACTTTCACCTTTTCGCTCAAGGTCTTGATCTTGATCAGCGTGTCGAGGTTCTGGTTGACGCGGCAATAGAACTCTTCGTTGACGAAGGGGCGCACGACGAAATCGTTGCCGCCGGCCTTGAGGAAGCGTGCCGACAAGAGCCGGTTGGTCGAGGACGAGACGCCGATGATGCGCAACTGGTGCGGCCCATAGGTGCCGCGAATGCGCCGCGTCAGCTCGAAGCCGTCGATGTCGGGCATGTTGTAGTCGGTGATGACGAGGCCGATATCCGGATGGTTCTTGAGGATTTCGAGCGCCGTCGCACCGTTTTCTGCCGTGCTGGTGCGGAAATTGTAGCGTTTCAGCTGCGTCGTCAGCAGCGCGCGCGCCGTCGGGCTGTCGTCGACGATGAGCACATGGTGCTTGTGGTTGGTGAGAAACCGGCAAACCGATTCCGCCAGCATGTCGACGGCAAAGACGCTGTCCTTGATGACATAGTCGACGATCTCCTTGGCCAGGATCTTCTCGCGCGTACTTTCCTGGAAGGAGCCGGTGAAGACCACGGTCGGCACGCTCATCTCGATGAGATAATTCAGCGCCTCGCCATTCTCGGCACCGGGCAGGTTGATGTTGGAAATGGCCAGCGACGCCGGGAATGTCGCATTTTCGACGGCAAACTGCAGATCGTCATAATCGCGGCAGACGATGACGTCGATGTCGAACAGCTCTTTCAGCCGCTTCGAGACCATCGACGAAAACAGATTGGAGTCCTCGGCAAGCACGATGCGGTGCTCAGCAAGAGATTCACCGGAATAGTACATTCCGGAAACGCCGAAAAATGACATTGATCGCCTATAAGAAAGAGTGTCCCCGAAGCCATGCTAGAGGAGAAAGACTTTCCCGGCTGTTAATGAGGTAGCCGTGAAATGCTGCTTGGCGCGCTTGCATTCAGGTCTGCGCATACGACCCAATAGCCCTGCGGGGCCGTCAAGCCTTCGGCGTCGCTCCGCGCCGCTCGAGCGCAGTCTTGCGGATGATGTCCGCGATCTCCGGGTTGCTGCTGGACAGCATCTGGAAATCCTCCGAATACAGCGACAACAGCGAGACCTCGGTCGCCGCGCTGACGGTCGCCGAGCGGGGCTCGCCCGTAATCAGCGCCATCTCGCCGAAGAAGCTGCCAGCGTCTAGCTCCACCGGGTTCGGTGTCGCGATACTGACGCGTCCCTCGACGATGAAGAACATCTGGTCGCCGGCCTCGCCCTTGCGGCATATGACAGCGCCCGCCGGCACGACGCGAGGCCTCAGCGCCCGCACGATCTCGACGAGCGCCGACGAGCCAAGCCTCTGAAACAGTGGCACGGTCGCCACCAACTGCCAATTGCGCACGAAGTCCCGGCGACGGACCTCTTCGTAGAAGCCGGTGGCGAGGATGCCGGCCCAGAGCGCAAAGATGCCGATGCCGCACATCATGACCAGCCCGGCAAGGACGCGGCCGGCGAAGCTTTGCGGAATCTCGTCTCCATAGCCGGTGGTCGACAGCGTCACCACCGCCCACCACATCGCCTGGGGGATGCTGCCGAACGTGTTAGGCTGGACGTCGCGCTCGATGAGATAGGCCGTGAGCGCCGCACCAAAAAGAACGATGCCGAAGATCGAGGTGATGCCGATCAGGTTACGTGCCTGTTTGCTCAGGACGCTGCCCATAAGCCGGAAGAAGGGCGATCCGCGCAGAGGCTTCAGCAGCCAGATGGCACAGTAGAGGGTCTGATCGCGCGTGCCGACAAACAGCACCGCGGCGAAAGGAACCAAGACAGCAAGCACATCGATAGCAATCGCCGGCAGCCTGTCCCAAAAGTCTCTCTCGCGCGCGGCGATCAGCGTCACGATCAGTTGCAGGACATAGATGGCCCAGATGAGAGCAAGCAGGACCTCCAAATTGAGCCTGGTTCGTCCGGTCATGTCCGGCGTCGTGAGTGCAGCGACCGCCACGAGCCCAACCACGGCGAGCAGCCCGCCGAGCGGCGCAGAAATCTTCGAGAACGGCCGTGCCGACATTCAACGCTCCCGCGGCCTACCACCCTCTTAGCATAAGATGCTTCAGGCCAAGCGCAATGGGGCCAACGAGACGACCCTGGAGCAGAGTTGACCTTGGCAAAAGCGTCGACGCGGCGCCGGCTCCCATCGGCTGGTCGAAGAGCCGGCTCAGTTTCTCAGCCCGCCAAGACAAGGCGCTGACCGCGCGCCCATTTCAGTATAAGATACCACCATGAGCGAAACCCAGGCCCTCTTCGACGTCCTGCGCCAGTCGGCGGCACCCGCCTTCGCCGATGCCATCGAGCGGCACGTGCGCGACGCGCCGGACCGCAAGCTCGGCCGCATCAATGCGCTCGCCTTTGCCGCCGAGCACGGGCTGGACGAAGAAAAGACGATCGCCGGTTTCCTGCACGCCTCGCGGCTTGGTCTGTTCGAACTGTCCTGGAATGTGCTCTGCCCCGGCTGCGGCGGGGTGCTCGACGCCAACACCTCGCTGAAAACCGTGCAGAGCGAGGCCTATACCTGCGCGCTTTGCGCAGCCGGCTACGAGCCGACGCTGGACGAGATGATCGAGGTGACGTTTACCGTCAGCCCGCGCGTCCGCCATATCGAGGCCCACAATCCGCACGAGCTTCCAGCCGCCGAATATTTCCGCCAGGTCTACTGGGGCTCCGGTGTCGACCTGCCTGAAGACGATTACGAGGCGAAGGCCGAGGAGTTCATTCTCGAGACTCTCGAACTGCCGCCCGGCGAAAAGGCCGTCATCGCGCTGCAGCTTCCGGCCGAGTTCATCATCATCTTCGAGCCGGTGACACACGCAGCGCAGTTCATCGACGTGTCGGGAGAACCGACGAAGGAAAGGCGCAACCTATCCCTGGTGTTCGATCGCACCCATCGGCATAACGAGACCATCAGCATGCAGCCGGGTCCGCTGCGGATCCAGGTGGAGAACCATGCGGAGGTGCGCACGCTGCCCACGGTCTGCGTCGCCGGCGAAGCGCTGCATGCGCTGCTCGGGCGCCGTCGTCCTTTCCTGACGGCCAAGCGGCTGCTGTCCAACCAGACATTCCGCGACATCTACCGCACCGATACGATCGACGTAGACCAGCGCCTGAAGATCACCAGCATGACATTCCTGTTCACGGACCTTCGCGGCTCGACCGAGCTTTACGAGCGTGTCGGTGATCTCGCCGCCTTCGATCTGGTCAAGACCCATTTCACCGTGCTCAACGAGATCGTTGCCGCCGAAGCCGGCGCCGTGGTCAAGACGATCGGCGACGCCGTCATGGCAACCTTCCCGACGCCCGATCGGGCGATCGCCGCGGCCATGCGGATGCGCGACGCCATGCGCGAGCTCAATCACGAGCGCAGCAGCGAGGACCTGCTGTTGAAGATCGGCATCCATGAAGGCCCCTGCATCGCCGTCAGCCTCAACGAGAGGCAGGACTATTTCGGCCAGACGGTCAACATCGCCTCGCGCGTGCAGCACCTCGCCACCGCCCAGGAGATCTTCGCCACCAGCACGGTGCTGCGCAATCCGGCCGCCGCCGACCTGCTCAGCGAGCGCGGCCTCAACCCGATGACACACAACGTCACGCTGCGCGGCATCACCAACGAGATCAGCATCTTCGCCATACCTTGATCGTGATGTCGGCAAGCGCGTTCAGCGCGCGCTCAGGATCCCAACAACTCCAGGAAATCGAAAAACATCGAGGGCGAGTAGGCGAACAAAACGCCGCTGCCGTAACCGATCAGCCCGTACAGGCTCGCCCCGACCCAGCCGTGGCTTTGCCACCCATAGACAATACCTACAGATGTCGCCGCGCTGATGATGGCAAGGACCCAAACACCGTGAATGAAGGACTGGAACGTCCTAGCCATTCTTGCCTCTTCCAAAGCGCCGCCTATTACTTGGCGCAAACGAACGTCGCGGCCACGAGACGGATTTGCGGGCGCCGATTTTCGTCTCTGCATTGTAGGTAGGTACGCCTGCACGCTTTGACCAGAGGTTCGGCGCGTGAGCGTTGCATCGCTGAAGCCGGCCTGACAATTCGTTGAGCCGGCACCGATTTGAAAAGAGACTTCGGCAACTGATGCAAGACGTTACGGCGTCCTTGTCGCGTCAGCGTAGGCACGCGACGCCGCGACGAGGCGACAAGGCGCTCTGCTATTCCTCACGATGCGCGGGACATAGAGAGAGCGTGGATTATTTGCTTCTGGCGCTGCGGTCGGCGGCCTCCGCCCGCTTCGGCCGGCGGATGGCTCTGACCTTGCCGCTTGCGCCTCCGCCGCAGAAGAAACGGTCGCCGCCATCGGCCTCAAGCCCCGACACGCCCATGCCGGCCGGCATGTCGAGCCGCTCCAGCACCTCGCCCGTTTGCGGATCGATGCGCCTGACATCGCTGTCGTCGCCTTCCCAGGTGCCGTGCCACAGGTCGCCATCGACCCAGGTGACGCCGGTAACGACACGGTTTGACTCGATCGTGCGCAGGATGGCCCCCGTCTCGGGATCGATCTGATGGATTTTTCGCCCCCGATGCTGGCCCACCCACAGCGTACCTTCCGCCCATGCAAGGCCGGAGTCGCCACCGTTGCCCGGCGCCGGGATCGTCGAAAGTACGCGGCCGGTCTTCGGATCGATCTTCTGGATGCAATCCTCGGCGATCTGGAACAGGTGCTCCCCGTCGAAGGCCGTGCCCGCATGGGCGGCGACATCGATGGAACGCACCGTCTCACCGCTCTCGGGGTCGAGCGCATTCAATTTGTCGCCGGTGGCAAACCAGACGTGATGGCCGTCGAACGTCACGCCATGCACCTGCTCGGCACCGGGAAAGGGACCATATTCGCGGAGAATTTCGGCTGAGGCTTTTTTCATGGTTTCATCCTAATCGCTCGGCAGCGGCCCGGGGAGTAACAACACTGTCGGGAAACCCGGCACCGGCGGCGTCATCCATCGGCGTGCACGTCCCCGCCCGATCGGCTGCACCTTGCCAGCCGCGCAAAGCGCGTCAAGCGCCCGCTGCACCGTGCGCGGGCTCGCCCCAAGCGCAATCGCCAGCGCCGAACTCGCCCACGCCTCGCCATCAGCGAGCAAGGCAAGCACCGCGCCGTGCTGTCCCTCGACGGGCGGCGCCAGCACGGCGACCTCGCGAGCGTGCCGCGGCACCAGCACAAAGCCGCGCGCTGTCGCGCTTACCTCGGCCACATCCCGTAGCTCAGCGCGAAGCCGTCCGATTTCGACGCGCAGTCGCGCCCGGTGCGATTCGTCTGCGTGCCTCGCCCGGAAGGCGCGGGCGAGAAGCGCGCTCCTCGAAGCATCCCCCGGCCAGGCTTCAGCCAGCGTCCTGGCAAGCGCAAAGAGAACCGGGCGCGTCGAGAGTGATGCTAACCTATCACCTGCCCGCACGACATGCCGGCATGCATCGATGACCAGCGCGCCGGATGCCAGCAGCGCCGCGACCTCTTCGAGCAGCAACGCCCTCTCCTCGCCACGGGCGATCAGGCGCGCAGCCGGCTTGGAGAGCGCTAAAAAGGCGCCGTCGACTTCGGCGGTCAATGCCGGGATACCGGCTTCACGCGCCGCCTCGCGCGCCAGCGCCCAGCTGAGCGCGCGCCGTCTTCGTCTGCAGGCGCCTGACGGCGATGCCGGCGACGATGAGAGCGTTGGCGGCGCGTGATGCGGGCGGCAGCGGCATCGGGTCGAAGCCGTCAAGCGCCTGCTCGGCTTCATCGAGGCGGCCGATCAGGACGAGACGTCGGACCTGGAGATTGCGCGCATGGGCGGCGTTGACGCGGTCGCCATGGGCCTCGAGCACAGCCCGCGCCGTCTCAAGCGCCTTCTCCGGCCAGCCAAGGTCGCGTGAAACCAGCGCAATCTCGGCGTCAGCCACGACACATCGCGCCCGTGCCACCGCTTCCCTTGGGCCGAATGCACGCGCGGCACTTTTCAGCAGGGCTTTTGCGCGTGGGAAGTCGCCGAGCTGCGCCTCGCGATCCCGCGCAGCGCCGCGCCGGCGCGTCGTCGCGCAGTGCGACGCCGTTTCAGCGCGCCGAGCGGATCGCCCGCCGCCAGCGCCCGCGCCGCAGCCGTGATCAGCGAGTCCATCGCAATCCCGTCAAACTTGTAACTCCCGCACTCTCAGCTTCGGACGCTAACTGTATTCGCAGACCCGCAACGACCTGCGCAACCGCCGAACAAATGGATAGCCGAAAATGTCGACGCACAGAACCGGAACGATTGAAGGGTCGCGAAGGGCGATAGCTCGTGGCGCGGCCGATCGGCTCCCTCTCCTCGCCAGTCCGACCTTTGCGTTCATGGCGCTTTTGACCGGCGTTCTGAGCATCGGCGAGCCGGACATGCTCTGCACGACCTCAGCCGCGTCCCCGCTGACGGGAATGGTGGCGATGTACGGGCTGATGAGCGCCTTCCATTCCGGGCCGTGGCTGCGGCTGCTCTCCGGACGGCGAAACTCTACCCATCGGCCGTGAGCCCCGATCGTTGCCACCAGACAAACATCTCAACACCAAGGAGGTGGCATGAAAGCAGCCGCGTCCCAGGAGAGAACGGACCATTGAGATGCAGGTGATGATCGAGGGACAGTCACGCTTCCGGCCTTTCGGCTTACCTTATTGGGGTTTCGAAGATCTCAACAAGGGAGTTGGAAGCATGACTGCCTCTTATGATTACCATATCGGCGTCGACTACCACAA
>NZ_MOAI01000033.1:0-77273 GCF_001976035.1 Ensifer sp. 1H6
CCGGCGGGGGGAGCGTCGGGAGGCGTTGGGGATTGGTGGCAGCGGTGGTGACGGCGGTGATGGCGCCGCGCTGATCGGTGGCGGCACATTGACGGTGAACACGCAGCTTACCGGCGGCAACGGCGGCAACGCCGGCGCCGGCGGCGACGTTACCGAAAAGCGCAATGGTGATGGCGGCATCGGCATTAGCGCGTTGAACGGCGGCACGCTGATCATCAATGGCAGCGTGACGGGCGGCGTGGCAGGAAGCGGCGGGACGGGCGGCGCGCATGGAGCCGGCATTTTTGGCCGAAACCTGGATGTAACCCTGGGCGCCTCCGGGTCGATCATCGGCGGCAATGGCGGCAGCGCCAATGCCATGACCTTCGATGGTGGTGCGAACACGTTCCGGTTTCTCGCGGCGACGCCGGGTCTTGCGGGCAACATCGCGATCAACAATTCCGCCAGCCTGACGATCGACCAGACCGGTAGTGGCAGGATCAGCAATACGATTACCGGCAATGGCTCCCTCATTAAATCCGGCAACGGCACGCTGACGCTGACGGGGATGAACACCTATACGGGTGCGACGAGCATTGCGGCTGGCGGCACGCTTGCGCTTTCCGGCCAGGGTCGGATCAGCGCCTCGAGCGGCTTGACCGCCAATGGCATCTTCGACGTCTCGGCGGCTTCATCGGCACAAATCAACTCGCTTGCCGGCAGCGGGCAGGTGGTGCTCGGTGGCAAGACATTGATGATCAACAACGCCGCGGGCACTTTCTCCGGCGCGATCAACGGCACCGGCGGCATCTCGGTCAATGGTGGCACGCAGGTGCTGACCGGCACCAACGGCTTCACCGGCGGTGCCGGTATCGCTCAGGGTGCGACGCTGCAGATCGGCAATGGCAGCACCGGTGGTTCGCTCGCATCTGATGTGACCAACTACGGTGCACTGACCTTCAACCACTCCGACAATGTCACCTATGCCGGCTCGATCAGTGGCCCCGGCTCGTTCTCCCAGATCGGCAGCGGCACGCTGACCTTGACGGCGACCAGCAGCAGCCGCGGTCCGGTGACGATCGGAACGGGCAGCACGCTGCAGCTCGGCAATGGCGGCACGACCGGCTGGATCGGCGGAACCAACAACTTCGTCGGCTCGATCACCAACAATGGTGCTCTGGTCTACAACCACTCCAACAATGTCAGCTATGCCGGCAAGATCAGCGGTACCGGCACACTTTCACAGGCCGGAACAGGCAGGCTCACACTGACGGGCGACAGCTCGTTGTTCGGCGGCGCAATGTCGGTTACGTCGGGTACGACTTATGTCAACGGCCAGCTTGGCGGCAACGTCAATGTCGGCACCGGCGGTACGCTCGGCGGATCGGGCAGGATCGCAGGCGACGTGACGGTCGATGGCACGCTTGCGGCCGGAAACAGCCCGGGCACACTGACGATCGGTGGTGACCTGATACTGAACGGTGGCTCCACATCGGTATTCGAGCTGAACACGCCCGGTATCGCCGGCGGCGTGGGTGCTGGCGGAAACGACCTGGTGAAGATCGGTGGCAACTTGACGCTCGGTGGCGCGCTGAACGCTCAGGTGGCATCCGCCGGATATTACCGGCTGTTCGAATATGACGGTTCGCTGTCGGGTAGTTTTGCCGCGACCGCGGCGACATCGACGGCGCCGGGCTTCAGCGTTGCCAGCCATCAGGTCCAGACGGGCATCGCCAAGCAGGTCAACCTGTCGGTGCTCGGCAGCGGCCAGACCCTGCATTTCTGGGATGGAGCAGATACGGCCGGCAATGGCGCGGTCAATGGCGGCACCGGCACTTGGACGTCGACCGGCACCAACTGGACGGGCGATCCGTTGCACGCCGGCATCAATGGCAGCTTTGGCGGATCCGTCGGCGTCTTTGCCGGCGCGACCGGTGGTGTGGTCAATGTCGTTGGCACGCAGAGCTTCGACACGCTGCAGTTCTCCACGACGACCGATGGCAGCGGTTACACCATCAATGGCGGCGTGCTCGCCTTCAATCCGGCTAGCGGCATGGCGGCAACGATCAATGTCGGCAGCGGCGTCGCAACGACGATTGGCACGGTGCTGCAGAACGGTGCAACCGGCAGCGGGCTCAACAAGGTCGGCAACGGTACGCTGACGCTGACGGGAATGAACACCTATACGGGCGCGACGAGCATTGCGACCGGCGGCACGCTTGCGCTGTCCGGCCAGGGGCGGATCAACACCTCGAGCGGCTTGACCGCCAACGGCGTCTTCGACGTCTCGGCGGCTTCATCGGCACAAATCAAGTCGCTTGCCGGCAGCGGGCAGGTGGTGCTCGGTGGCAAGACATTGATGATCAACGCCGCCGCGGGCACGTTCTCGGGCGCGATCAACGGCACCGGCGGCATCTCGGTCAATGGTGGCACGCAGGTACTGACCGGCACCAACGGCTTTACCGGCGGTGCCGGTATCGCTCAGGGTGCGACGCTGCAGATCGGCGACGGCGGCACCGGCGGATCCCTTGCATCTGATGTGACCAACTACGGTGCGCTGACCTTCAATCGCTCCGACAATGTCACCTATGCCGGCTCGATCAGCGGCCCCGGCTCGTTCTCGCAGATCGGCAGCGGCACGCTGACCTTGACGGCGACCAGCAGCAGCCGCGGTCCGGTAACGATCGGTACGGGCAGCACGCTGCAGCTTGGCAATGGCGGCACGACCGGCTGGATCGGCGGCACCGGCAACTTCGCCGGCTCGATCACCAACAATGGTACCATGATCTTCAACCGCTCGAACGACGTCAGCTTTGCCGGCACTTTTTCCGGTAGCGGTGCGCTGAGCCAGATTGGTACCGGCAAACTTACGCTGACGGGCGTCAACACATTTACCGGTGACACGGCCATCACGTCGGGTTCGCTGGTCGTCAACGGCTCGCTTGCAACCTCCCGCCTGACGACCATCTACCGCGGCGCTCGCCTCGGCGGCACCGGCACGCTTGGAAACACGACCATCCAGAGCGGCGGCGTGCATGCGCCCGGCAATTCGATCGGCACACAAACCATTGCCGGCAACTATACCAACAACGGCGTCCTACAGATCGAAGGCACGCCTGCGAGCACCGACAAGCTTATCGTTTCGGGCGCAGTTGATATTTCCGGTGCGACGCTTGATCTTCTGCTCTCTCCCAACACGGCGGCGAGCTGGAGCCCGGTCAACGGCCCGTTCATCCTCATCGACAAGCAGAGTTCAGGCGCCATAACCGGGACCTTTGCCTCGATCGTCGACAATCTGGTCTTCCTCGATCCGACCGTCGATTATAGCGGCGGCGACGGTAACGACCTGTCGCTTAAGCTGACCCGCAACGACATCAGCTTTGCCAGCGTCGCCCGGACGCGCAACCAGATTGCCGCTAGCACCGGTGTTGATGGACTGGGGGTTGCGAGCCCTATCGTCAATGCACTCTCGCTTGCAGCAACGCCTGAGGCCGCGCGCACGGCCTTCGACCTGCTTTCCGGCGAAGTGCATGCCTCCTTCCAGTCGATCCTGATCGAGGACAGCCGGTTCCTGCGCGACGCGGCAAACGATCGTTTGCGCTCGGTTCTTGGCGCTGTGGGTGCCAAGCAGACTTCCGGAAACATCACGGCGGCTGAGACGGGCGAGCTCGCCATCTGGTCGCAGGGTTTCGGCTCCTGGGGCCGATGGGATGGCGACGGCAATGCGGCAAAGGCGGATCGCTCCATCGGCGGCTTCTTCGTCGGTGCCGATACGCAGGTGGACGAATGGACCGTCGGCGCGCTTGCGGGCTATTCGCGCTCTTCGATGGACGTCGACGCACGGTTTTCTTCGGCGACATCCGACAACTATCATCTCGGGCTCTATGCCGGTGGACAATGGGGCGACGCTTCGCTGCGAACAGGCGCCGCCTATAGCTGGCATGACATTGAGACGAGCCGCTCGGTTTCGTTCCCAGGGTTCTCCGATCGTCTTGACGCCGACTATGATGCCGGCACCGGCCAGGTCTTTGGCGAGTTCGCCTATGCCGTCAGGACCAGCAAGGTCGAGTTTGAGCCGTTTGCCAATCTCGCCTATGTGCAGCTCAACCGCGATGGTTTTGCGGAACACGGCGGGGCAGCTGCGCTCGTGGGCAGCGACGCGTCGCAGGACACGACATTCACGACCCTCGGTCTGCGCGCAGCATCCAGTTTCGACCTCGGCGGTGTACTGGCAACGGCGCGCGGCACGATCGGTTGGAAACACGCCTTCGGCGATACGCTGCCGCTGTCGTCGAACGGGTTCTCGTCTGCGAGCACCTTTACCATCGCCGGTGTTCCGATCGCCGAGGATGCGGCGGTGCTCGAAGCCGGTCTCGACTTTGCTCTTACGCCGGATGCTAATCTCGGGCTGATTTACGCCGGACAGTTCGCCAGCGGCGTCAGCGATCAGACGTTCAAGGCAAATCTGAGCCTCAAGTTCTGAGGGATCCGATTCGACGCAGACAGCCGCTTGCCTAGGTCCTGTGTGATTTTGGCCGGCGGCTGTTTCGTTTCGGAAACGGAGGCGAAAAAGCAGGTGGCGCAATAGGCAGCGCCATCACCAGCGGCGCGCGGCCGGCTCGGCAATTGATTGCCATCAGAGTGCCTATGCTCCGAGCTTCGAGCGCTCGGCAAGCCGCCAGGCCCTCGGTGTCATGCCGGTCTGGCGCAGGAAGAAGCGAGAGAAATAGGCGGGATCGGCGAAGCCGAGCCGGAAGCTGATCTCCTGCACGCTGCCGCGGGTGAAGACCAGCTCGCGCCGTGCTTCATCCGTCAGCTTGCGCGCGATGATCTCGTGGGCGCTTTGGCCGGTGATGCTGCGGGCGATACGGTTGAGATGCGTCGGCGATAGGCCGATCTCGCGTGCGTAGAACGCTGCAGGCTTGTGCGCGCGATGATGTTGCTGGACGAGGCTGAGGAAAAGTTCGACGCGCTGTTCGTTTTCTGTGTCGGCGGCGTCGTCCTCGACGGGTTGCGCTTCATCGAGGCGGGCGCCCAGCGTCAACGCCGACGTCAGATAGGCATCGAGCAGGTCGGTGCGGTGGCTCCGGCTGGCTTCCCATTCCGCACCCAGCCGCGCAAGGGTCAATGCCACATAGCGGCCGTCGTCGCTGCCGTCGAGGCGGGTGAGACGTGGCGTCGCCATCCAGGCGCCGAGCCGGCTGCGCTCGCCGGGCGATACCCTGAGATGCGTGGCGAGGACCGTGAACACGAACCCGTCGACATCTCGGGAAAAGCGGAAGCCATGGCTGATCGCCGGCGGCACGGTGATCATCACCGGGGGACGAATAGGGTGCGCCGTGTCGCCGAACACTGCGTCTCCCGATCCGCCGGCAATGTACAAGATCTGAAAGAAACTCTCATGACGATGCAGCCCGATCTCCCAATGATGCAGGCTGCTGCGCGACGGGATCGTCTCACAATGCAGCCAGAAATCCGGCCGTTCCAGCGATTGTTCGCCGTAAAGCTGGTAGGTTGGAACCGTTCTTTTCATCGCCCGCACCCGTTGGTGATGTTCGATTAGTGCAATTTCCTGACCGAAATGTCCATTGAGCCTGATGGCTCTCCCGAGCAGAGTCTTGTCAAAAGGCAATTTCGGGAGGAATGCATGCGCACACAGGTCGTCATCATCGGGTCAGGTCCATCGGGCCTTCTCCTCGGGCAATTGCTGACCGGTGCCGGCATCGACAACGTCATCCTCGATCGCGTGAGCAAGGACTACATTCTTGGCCGGGTGCGGGCCGGCGTGCTGGAGGAGGGGACGGTCAACCTGATGGACCTTGCGAAGGCCGGCAAGCGCATGCATGCCGAAGGCCTGCCGCATGACGGCTTTTCGCTCGCCTTCGATGGCCGGGATCATCGTATCGACCTCTACGACCTGACCGGCGGCAAGCGCGTGATGGTCTATGGCCAGACGGAACTGACGCGCGACCTGATGGAAGAGCGCGCGCTCACCGACGCACCGTCGATCTACGCTGCGGCAAATGTCGAGCCGCATGATTTCGATGGTCACAATCCGTACGTCACCTATGAACTGGACGGCATAAGTCACCGTATCGATTGTGATTTCATCGCCGGTTGCGACGGCTTTCACGGGATCAGCCGCAAGTCGGTTCCTGAAAAGGCGATCCGCACCTTCGAAAAAGTCTACCCCTTCGGCTGGCTCGGCATTCTTGCCGATGTCCCGCCGGTCAGCCATGAACTGATCTACGCCAACCATCCGCGTGGGTTTGCCCTTTGCTCGATGCGCTCGCAGACCCGCAGCCGCTATTACCTGCAGTGCGCGCTCGACGAGAAGATCGAGGCTTGGACGGATCAGCGCTTCTGGGACGAACTCAGGCGGCGATTGCCGGCGCACCATGCCGAGGCGTTGGTCACCGGCGCGTCGTTTGAAAAATCGATCGCGCCGCTCCGCTCCTTCGTCGCCGAGCCGATGCGTTTCGGGCGGCTGTTCCTGGTTGGCGACGCCGCGCATATTGTGCCGCCGACCGGTGCCAAAGGTTTGAACCTTGCGGCAAGCGACGTGCACTACCTCTTCGAAGGGCTGCTGGAACATTACCAGGACCGCTCGAATGCCGGGGTCGAGGCCTATTCGACGCATGCCCTAGCGAGAGTGTGGAAGGCGGTGCGGTTTTCCTGGTGGATGACCACGATGCTTCACCGTTTTCCGGATACCGGCGATTTCGACCAGAAGATCCAGGAGGCGGAGCTCGATTATCTCACCCATTCGCGCGCCGCCTCGACAGCGCTTGCCGAAAATTATGTCGGGCTGCCGTTCTAAGCCAGGTTGTTCGCCGCGAGATCGCTGCGCAGCATGCCGTAAATGGCGGTGTCCCACCTGATATCGCCAACCCTGGCCGACGACCGCCGAACGCCTTCCCCGATAAAACCGAGCTTCAGATAGGTGCGGATTGCGGCCGTGTTGAAGGTATAGACGTTGAGTTCCAGTCGCTCGAAGCGGGCGTCTGCGAAGAAGCGCGCGATGATGCGCTGGAGAAACGGATGGGCGAGGCCTTGGCCACGAAGCCGCGGATTGATCGCCACGCGGCTGAGCCGACCGACGCCATTTTCCCAGTCGAGCGCGACCTGGGCGTGACCGGCCAGATTGTCGTCGACAATGCCGGCAAACATCCAGCGCGTCGGTGCATCCCCGGATGTCGAAGCTTGCATCTCCTCGAGCTGCGTCTCATCAAGCGGAAAGCGGAGCCCGGGCCCGCCCCATTGAATGAGCGCTTCGGCAGTCGGGAACCAGTCCAGCATGTCGGCAATGTGGTGTCCGGCGAAGATTTCGAGCTGCATTGGATCGATCGCATGGTGGTTTCGGTGAACGGATGAGGGCCGCAATCTCGGCTGACGAGGAGGTTTTGTAAAGGTGGCTCGGTGTCCGTTACCGGACGACCGTCAGGCTTTCGGCGCGATAGCCGCTGCCGCCTCGCGGATGGTCTGCATCAGGATGGAAAGCGGCAGCGACGGAATGGAGTCCGCGCGCATCGTCAGGCCAACCGGGCCCTTTGTCTCGCTGGTGTCGATCGGCAGGACCGCAAGTGTGCCATCCTCGATGTCGCTGGCAACGACACCCGCCGAAATGATCCAGATCGCGTCGCTGGCGCGCACGAAGGCGCGGCCGAAGGCGTCGGAGACCGTTTCGATCTGGTTCGGCAGGCCCGGTATGCCGTTGGCAATCAGGAAGTGTTCGACGAAGGGGCGGATGATGGAGGCACGCGTCGGCATCAGCACCGGGTAGTCGCCGAGATGAGCGAAGGCCGATTGCGCGCCGGAAAGCAAGGGATGACCGGCGCGAACGGCAAAAACCACCTGTTCGGAATAGAGGTGCTCGAAGGAAAGGCCGGTCATCTTTTCCGGTGCCGCCAGCCGGCCGACGACGAGGTCGAGATCGCCGACCCGCAACTGTTCGAGAAGCACGGCATTTTCGCCGGTGACGATCTTGATCCGTGCGCCTGTATCTTCCTTCAGGAAAAGCGACATCGCCTTCGGCATGATCCGTGTCGAGACTGTCGGCAATGCTCCGATGCGCACCGGTACGCCATCACCGGAGCGCTCCTGCGAGACCGAATCGAGGCCCTGGCGCAGTGCCGTCAGTGCCGCACCGGCATGGCGAAGAAAGACCTCGCCATAGCGGGTGATCTTGATGCCGCGTCCTTCGCGTTCGAATACCGCAACCCCCAGAACCTCTTCCAGCTCGCGGATCGTCTTGGTAACAGCCGGCTGGCTGACATGCAGAAGTTCGGCCGCCTTCATGACGCTCTTCTGCCTTGCGACCTCGACAAAAGTCTGCAGATGACGAAACTTGACCCGGGCGTCGACCATGGAATTCATAACTCTTGAGTTAATGGAATGCCGTGAAATATCATTTTACCTAACCAGATTAAACAGACAATTTGGTTGCAGAGGAGAAGCGCCGTGCAGTTTGCCCGCATCAACGACATCACAATCCACTATCAGGTCATCGGCGCCACGGCCGAGCGGCCGGTGCTGGTCTTTGCCAATTCGTTGGGCACTGACTTTCGCATCTGGCGTGACGTCATCGTGCGCCTTGCCGGCGACTATGCGATCGTTCTCTACGACAAGCGCGGCCACGGTCTCTCCGATATCGGTCCGCTCCCTTACGCGATCGAAGACCACGCCAATGACCTTGCCGGCCTACTCGACATGCTCGCGGTCAAACAGGCAATCGTCTGCGGCCTCTCGGTCGGCGGATTGATCGCCCAGTCGCTCTATCAACGGCGGCCGGATCTCGTGCGGGCCCTCGTTCTCTGCGATACCGCGCACAAGATCGGCACGCCGGAACTGTGGGCGCAGCGCATCGCGGCCATCGAAGCCCATGGCATTGAGGCGATCGCCGACGGCATCCTTGAACGCTGGTTCACGCCTGAGTTCCGACGCCCTGAAAATGCAGCGTTGATAGGCTACCGCAACATGCTGATCCGCCAGTCGGTAACGGGCTATGCCGCCACCTGCGGTGCGATCCGCGATGCCGATTATACCGAAGCGGCTGGGCGCATCGCCGTGCCCGTCCTTTGCGTCGTCGGCGACCAGGACGGATCGACGCCGCCGGATGTGGTGCTTGGCACCGCTCGCCTTATTCCCGGCGCCCGCTACGAGGTCATCCGCGATGCCGGGCATATCCCTTGCGTTGAAAAGCCGGAGGCACTGACTGCGGTATTGCGCGCCTTTTTTGAGATTGTAACGCATGGAGACAACAGCCATGAGTGATGCCTTCGCGCCCTCCGACCGCTATCGCCAGGGCATGGCGACGCGGCGGGCCGTCCTTGGCGACAACCACGTGGACCGTGCGCAATCGGCCTCGACCGATTTCGACCGGCCGTTCCAGGAACTGATCACCGAGGCGGCCTGGGGACACGTCTGGTCGCGACCGACCTGGACGAAACGCGAGCGTTCGATCGTAACCATCGCGCTTCTGGCGGCACTTGGCCAGGACGAAGAGGTTGCCATGCACGTGCGTGCGACCGCCAATACCGGCGCCAGCCGTGACGATGTCTGCGAGGCGCTGTTGCATGTGGCGATCTATGCCGGCGTTCCGGCGGCCAACCACGCAATCAAGATCGTCAAACAGGTCTTTGCGGAAATGGACGCCGGCAAGGCGGCCTGACGGGAGCAACGAGATGTCCGATAGAGCCAACCGGAAGCCGGAGACCGGCGCCTTTTTTCCCCGCGACAGGAACTGGCATGCGCCGGCGCTGACGCCAGGCTACAAGACCTCCGTGCTGCGCTCGCCGCAGAAGGCGCTTTTGTCTCTCGACGGCACCATTTCCGAAATCACCGGCCCGGTCTTCGGTCATTCGATTCTGGGCGAACTCGACAACGATCTCATCCACAACTTCGCCAAGCCGGGCGAAAGCGCGATCGGCGAGCGCATCATCGTTCATGGGCGCGTACTTGACGAACGCGGCCGGCCTGTTCCCGGCGCTCTTCTTGAATTCTGGCAGGCCAATGCCGGCGGGCGCTATCGTCACAAGAAAGAAAGCTATCTCGCAGCGCTCGATCCGAATTTTGGCGGCTGCGGTCGCACGATCACCGACGAAGACGGCTTTTACTCCTTCCGTACGATCAAGCCCGGACCCTATCCCTGGCCGAATGGTGTCAACGACTGGCGCCCTGCCCATATCCATTTCTCGGTTTTCGGCCACGGCTTTGCCCAGCGATTGATCACCCAGATGTATTTCGAGGGCGATCCGATGATCTGGAAGTGTCCGATCGTCAACACGATCGCCGATCGCCGTGCTATCGAGCAATTGATCGCACCACTCGATTGGGCAAACACCATCCCGATGGATGCGCGGGCATACAAGTTCGATATCGTCTTGCGCGGTCGCCGCTCGACGATGTTTGAAAACCGCATGGAGGGCAATTGATGGTCCAGGCGCTCGGCTATCTCAAGGAAACGGCGTCGCAGACAGCCGGTCCCTATGTGCATATCGGCCTCACGCCGAATTTCTGTGGCATCGGCGGCGTCTATGACGCCGACCTCGGCACAACGATGGTGAGCGAACGCACGCTCGGCGAACGCATCACCCTCAGCGGCCGGGTGCTCGATGGTACGGGGACGCCGCTTCGGGATGCGCTGGTGGAAATCTGGCAGGCAGACGCGGCGGGGCTCTACAATTCTCCGTCGGAAATGCGCGGCGCGGCGGATCCGAGCTTCTCCGGCTGGGGACGGTGTCCGACCGGTGCAGAAGACGGCGTCTTCCGTTTCGAAACGATCAAGCCGGGGCGCGTGCCCTTCAAGGACGGCCGGCCGATGGCGCCGCACATCACATTCTGGATCGTTGCGCGCGGTATCAATATCGGCCTGCATACGCGGATGTATTTCCCCGACGAAGCCGAGGCGAACGCCGCCGATCCCTTGCTTTTGCGCGTCGAGCATCGCCATCGCGTCGCGACGCTTGTCGCGACCGGCGGCGCCCCTAGTTATGTCTTCGACATTCACCTGCAGGGTGAGAAGGAAACGGTCTTCCTCGACATCTGAAGCCGGAATGTCACGCGAGAGGCCGATCCGTTGCATCTTGCTGCATGGACGGCGCAAGGCAGACCGTGGCATTCCGTTCAAGCGCGAGCGGGCATCGCGACATCAATCGGGGGGACCATGACCTATTCCGCTTTCGATCATCCTTATCTCTCCGGCCTTCTGGGCGACGAGGCGGTCGCCGCCGAGTTTTCGACTGCCGCCGACATTCATGCGATGCTCTCCTTCGAGGCGGCACTGGCGCGCGCGGAAGCGATCCACGGGGTCATCCCGGAAAGTGCTGCCGACCGCATCACCGAGGCCTGTCGCGGGTTTTCTCCGGATGTCGCAGCGCTCAGGCGGGCCATGGCTGTCGACGGCGTCGTCGTTCCTGAACTTGTTCGACAGTTGCGTGCGGCCGTCGGCGGTGAGGCCGCAGCGCATGTGCATTTTGGTGCGACCAGCCAGGATGTCATCGATACGAGCTTGATGCTGCGCATGAAGGCTGTTGCTGAGCTTTTCGGCACTCGTCTTGGTGATGTCGTTTCGGTGCTTGAGGAATGCGACGATCGATGGGGCGAGCGGATGCTGATGGGCCGCACGCGCATGCAGGCGGCTATACCAATCACGGTATCCGATCGCTTGCGCACCTGGATCGAACCCTTGCTCGATCACAAGGATCGGCTGCAGGCGATGGATCGCGACCTCTTTGCGGTCCAGTTCGGGGGTGCGGCAGGCACGCTCGACAAGCTGAATGACAAGGCCGACGATGTTCGTGCCACGCTGGCTGAGGAACTGGCGCTTGCCGACTTCCCGCAATGGCATAGCCAGCGTTCCGAAATTGCCGACTTCGCCAACGCGCTGTCGCTCGTCACCGGCAGCCTCGGCAAATTCGGGCAGGACGTCGCGCTGATGGCGCAGCAGGGCGATGAAATCGAACTTGCCGGTGGCGGTGGATCGTCGGCGATGCCGCACAAGCAGAACCCGGTTGCCGCCGAGGTGCTGGTGGCGCTTGCGCGGTTCAATGCGACGCAGCTTTCCGGCATCCATCATGCGCTGGTGCACGAGCAGGAGCGCTCCGGTGCTGCCTGGACGCTCGAATGGCTGATCATGCCGCAGATGGCGGGGGCAACCGCAGCGGCGTTGCGTCTAGCAGCCGAGCTTGCCGGCAATATCAGGCGGCTTGGCTCCGCCTGACGCCTAGCGCATCGCAATCCCTAGAAGTCGCGACTGCGCTTCAGGTTCTTGTTTTGCGCATGTCGGTATCGCCACTTTTGCGCGACATGCTTTGAGCCGTTAGGGCGAGCCTTTGTTCGCGGCCGCACACTGCTTGTCCAGCCGCTTGAGGAAGACGTTGATCTCGCGCGCCACCTGCAGGTCGCCCTTTTTCTCGGCCACGGATCGCCCCTCAGTCCAGATGCGCCGCGCCTCTTCGATGCGGTTCAGTTTCAGCATCGCCGCGCCGATGAGCTTCCAGGCGGCCGAATAGCTGGGATCGAATTCGATTGCACGCCTGAGGTGGAGAAGGGCGGTCTCGGCATCCGTCTCCTGCAGACAGATGCTGCCGAGGGTGAAGCGCAAGAGCGCGTCATCACGCCCGTCGTCCAGAAGTTTTTCAAGCACCTGTCGCATGATCGCTCCCAAATGGGTGTCCGTTCGCGCCGCTCAGAGTGTTGGGCACGAGGTGGCCGATGGCAATGGGCGCCCGCCAGATGTGGCGGAAAAGGGCGCCGATCGCTCAAGTGCCTGGTATTGCCGCTCGCTCCAGAGCAGCGGGTCGGCGTAGGCGGCGGTTTCCGTGGCGATGATCGTTCCGACAAAGAGCCGGTGGTCGCCGACGAGGATGGAAGCGCTGAGCACGCAGTCGAGCCCGGCGGCGGCACCGAGAAGACGCGGACGGCCGGAGGGCCAATCCGCCCAGATGCCGACGAGATAGCGACTGGCTGCCGCGACCCGGCCGGCGAAGGCATCGGCAACCAGCTCCTGCCCCTGTGCGAGCATCGCCAGCGCAAACCCATCCTGCTTCGAGATGGTGTCCGCAAGGCCGCTGTCGGCCTTGATCGAGACGACGATGGACGGAGGGTTTGCTGAAAGCGAGAAGACGGCGGTCGCTGTCCGGCCCAGGCACTCGGAGCCGCTGCCGGAACTGACGACGCAGACTGTGGACGCCAGCCGCGCCATCGTGTCGGCAAACTGAAGTCTGGTGACGGCACGTTCGGCGTGAGCGTCGATATCGACAGAGACGGTCTGGGTCATGGGCGCAATCCGGCTGAGGCATGGGCGTGGCGCCGCCGGCGCGGCGCCACGGTAGGCGTGATCAGGCGGACTTAAGCTCAGCCTCGGCAAACTCGTAGTTCGCCAGCCGGTCGAGGAAATTGCTGACATAGTCGGGGCGGCGATTGCGGTAATCGATGTAGTAGCTGTGTTCCCACACATCGAGACCGAGCAGGGCCTTGCCCTCATTTGTGGCGATCGGGTTTGAGCCGTTGGCGGTCTTCGTCACCTTGAGCTTGCCGCTGGCGTCGAGCACGAGCCAGGCCCAACCGGAACCGAACTGGCTGGTGGCCGCAGTCTTGAACGCGTCCTTGAAGGCGGCGACGCTGCCGAAGTCCTCCACGATCTTCTTCTCAAGACTGTCCGGAATGCGCCCGCCCTTGGGGGAGAGATTGTTCCAGAACAGAATGTGGTTCCAATGCTGTCCGGCATTGTTGAAGACCGGCGCCAGTTCGGCCCCACCGTTGGTATGGCGAATGATGTCTTCCAGCGAAAGGCCGGCGAGAGCCTGATCTTTTTCAACGAAGCCGTTGAGGGCGGTGACATAGGCCTGGTGGTGCTTGCCGTGGTGGAATTCCAGCGTCTCGGCGCTCATGCCGGCTTCGGCCAAAGCGCCGATGGAAAAGGGGAGGGAGGGGAGTTCGAAAGCCATGGTTGAAATCCTCTTCGGCCGGATGGAACGCAGCGAATGTCTTGTGCGAGATCCATCCGGCGTGTATTTAACAAGACAATTCTTTGTAAATCTCCGGGCAATAATATGTCAAGCGATCACTTGTTAAATCCGGATCAAAGCCAGGGACGTTCGCCGGCCGAACGCATCCTGCTGGCGCTGAAGCTGCATGGGCCGCAGACGGCGGCGGCACTCGGCAAGCGCCTGTCGATATCAGGTGAGGCGGCGCGCCAGCAACTCGTGCGCCTGGCCGAGGAGGGGCTGGTAAATTCCTGGTCGGAGGCGCGGGGCGTCGGCCGACCGTCGCAGTTCTGGGGGCTGACCGCCTCGGGCCATGCGGAATTTCCCGATACCCATGCGGAGTTGACTGTCCAGCTGCTGCGCACAATCCGCCAGACGCTCGGCGACGCGGCGGTCGATCGGGTCATCGCGGCGCGCGAGGAGGAGACGCGAACCGGCTATCGCGCAGCGCTCGACGGCGCCATTAGCCTGCGTGATCGGGTGGAGAAGCTCGTGCGCCTGCGAACCGCCGAAGGCTACATGGCCGGCTACGAGGAGACGGGCGACGGCACTTTTCTCTTCGTCGAGAACCATTGTCCGATCTGCGCCGCCGCTGCCAGTTGCCAGGGCTTTTGCCGTGCGGAGATCAATATCTTCCGCGACATTCTCGGTCGCGACGTCGCGGTCGAGCGCACCGAACATATTCTCGCCGGCGCACGCCGTTGCGCCTATGTCATTGCCCCGGCTCAATCGCGGGCGGTGCACGGTGAGCGTTCCGGCGCCTGATTTTCAGATGCTGTACGGAAATGCTTGTGGCGCCGCGCGACAAACACGGCGTCCAAGGGATGCCATACCGTTCGAAACACGCTGCCTGTTCAGACAGTAGCACATTTGGCCGGACGCAACGCGCATCCGGGCTCTCAGATATCAGTCTCAGCGTGCGCCCATGCGAAGCGCTCCGTCGAGGCGGATGACTTCGCCGTTCAGCATCCGGTTTTCGCAGATATGCTGGACAAGGGCCGCGAATTCCTCCGGCTTGCCGAGGCGCTGCGGGAAGGGAACGCTCTTGCCGAGCGAGTCCTGTACTTCCTGTGGCATGCCGGCCATCATCGGTGTTTCGAAGATGCCCGGCGCGATCGCCACGACACGGATGCCGTGCCGTGCCAGTTCGCGGGCAATTGGCAGCGTCATGGCGACGACGCCGCCCTTCGAGGCGGAATAGGCAGCCTGGCCGACCTGCCCGTCGAAGGCAGCGACAGATGCGGTGTTGATGATGACGCCACGCTCGCCGTCGTCGCCGGGCGCTTCCTTTTCCATCGCCGCCGCCGCCAGGCGGATCATGTTGAATGTGCCGATCAGATTGATGCCGACCGCACGCGCAAAGCTGTCGAGCCGATGAGGGCCGTCGCGCCCAAGTACCCTTTCGCCCGGCGCGATGCCGGCGCAATTCACCAGCCCATTGAGATGGCCGAAGGTATCGACGGCGGTGGCGACTGCAGTTGCGCCATCGGTCTCGCTGGTGACATCCGTCTTGACGAAAAGAGCATTGCTCCCAAGCGCCTCGGTCATCGCCCGCCCGGCGTCTTCGTTGATATCCGCAAGGACGACACGAGCGCCCTTGCCGTGCAGCAGGCGGGCAACGCCGGCGCCAAGACCCGATCCGCCACCGGTCACAATGAAGACTTTTCCGTCGATCAGCATTCCAGAACTCCTCCAATACCGAACTCCGCCACCCTTTGGCACTTGTCGCCAACGACGGGGGCCGGAGATCACCGCCATCAGGCGGTGATGGCGAGACGTTAGCCTCTTTGAAACGCGGCGGAAATCGGCCGAAGTGATTTTTCATTTTGCGCAGAGGATAAAATTGCTCGTCTTTCGTTCCGACCGATTGGAATGGCGCCGCCGCCGCCGCAAGCAAGGCTCACCGCTAAGGGCTGGTCAAAACCGCAGCAATGGCTTAGAAGCGGCCCGCATCCGGTCGCAGCCCACCCGGTCAAAACAAGGGACCCATTATTATGAGAACTATCGTCATCTGCTCCGGCGGATTGGACTCCGTTTCGCTCGCGCACAGGATCGCGGCCGAGCACGAACTCGTCGGCATTCTTTCCTTCGATTACGGCCAGCGCCATCGCAAGGAACTCGACTTCGCCGCGGCCTGTGCCCACCGGCTTGGCGTTCCACACCAGATCATCGACATCACCGGCGTTGGCCGGCATTTGACCGGATCGGCGCTGACCGATGACGTCGACGTGCCCGATGGCCATTATGCCGAAGAGACGATGAAGGCTACGGTGGTGCCGAACCGCAACGCCATCATGCTGGCGATCGCCTTCGGCCTCGCCTCGGCGCAAAAGGCCGACGCCGTCGCCGTTGCCGTCCATGGCGGGGACCATTTCATCTACCCAGATTGCCGTCCGGGCTTCATCGATGCGTTCCAGAAAATGCAGGACGAGGCGTTGGAGGGCTACGGCACCGTTCAGCTCCTTGCACCCTATGTCAATGTCCCGAAGGCCGCCATCGTTACGGACGGCGCCAAGCACGGCACGCCTTTTGGCGAGACGTGGTCCTGCTATAAGGGCGGTGCACGCCATTGCGGTCGCTGCGGCACCTGCGTCGAGCGGCGCGAGGCCTTCCATCTCGCCGGCGTCGATGACCCGACCGAGTATGCCGATCCGGATTTCTGGCGCGCTGCCACCAGCCGCTTCTCGGCAGAGGAGGTTCGCTGATGTACCGCATCACCAAGGAATTCCACTTCTCCGCCTCGCATCAGTTGAGCCATCTGCCCGCCGATCACCAGTGCGCGCGGCTGCACGGCCACAACTACATCGTCGAGGTCGAGCTTGCCGCCGCGGATCTCAACGACGACGGCTTCGTGCGGGATTATCACGACCTCGCCCCGCTCAAGCACTACATCGACGGCAGCTTCGACCACCGTCATCTCAATGATGTGCTCGGTCACGACCGGGTGACGTCGGAGTGCCTGGCGAGGCATTTCTACGACTGGTGCAAGGAGCGACTGCCGGAAACGTCGGCAGTTCGCGTCAGCGAGACGCCGAAGACCTGGGCGGAATATCGGCCATGACGGGCGCTGCGATCCGCGTCAGCGAGATCTTCGGGCCGACAATCCAGGGTGAGGGCGTGTTGATCGGCCAGCCGACGGTGTTCGTGCGCACAGGCGGCTGCGACTACCGGTGCTCCTGGTGCGATACGCTGCACGCCGTTGACAGCAAGTATCGCGAGCAGTGGCAGCCGATGTCGGCCGAGGAGATCTGGGGGGAGGTCAGGCGGCTCTCGGGCGGCGTGCCGCTGACAGTCTCGCTCTCCGGCGGAAACCCCGCCATCCAGCCGCTCGGGCCCTTGATCGATCGCGGCCATGGCGAGGGCTATCGCTTTGCGCTTGAGACGCAGGGCAGCGTCGCCAGGGACTGGTTCGCTGACCTGGACGTCCTGGTCCTCAGCCCGAAGCCGCCGTCGAGCGGCATGGAAACCGATTTCGCAAAGCTCGACGAATGTCTTGCGATGGCGGCTGGCCGGCCAATGACGGTGCTCAAGATCGTCATTTTCGACGATCACGACTATGGCTTTGCCAAGGATGTGGCGCAGCGCTATCCATCGCTGTCGGTCTATCTGCAGCCGGGAAACCACACCCCACCACCGCCGGACGACGACAGCGCGACGGTGGACATCGATGGCGTGATGAACCGCATGCTCTGGCTGGTCGACAAGGTAACCGGCGACAAATGGTTCGATGCGCGGGTGCTGCCGCAGTTGCACGTCTTGCTATGGGGCAATCGACGGGGCGTTTAAGACAGGGAAAGCGCTGTCCAAAGTGTGGGTCGGGAGGACGCGCATGCCGCGCGTCACAGGCGGCTAGTCGAGCGTATACCCCTGCGCCACTGCAGTTTGGCAGTGCTAAACAACCCTATCTCTACAATGCTGCGGATCTGCTGACTGCCACCGCTATCCGCATCCCGATATGAGGGGCATCGCCACCGCCCAGACAGGAGCCGTCACGTAGGCTTTCCTGTATCGCGACCGCCTGGCGTCGGTCCGCCTGGTCACCGGTGCCGATGGCAACCTTGCCCAACAGACCGGCTATGCCGCCTTCGGCGAGCGCACCAACACGAGGATTCTCAAAATGAAAGGTACCATTCCCATGTGGTATCTATTACCTCCCTTTGCAGCAGCAACTGCAGCGGCTCGACGGACTGCCAGTCGCCGCCATTCCTGGAGGCATGCCAGGATCATGGAGCCCTGGGGTAGGAGTAGCTTTGATGGTCGTTTCAATTCTTAGCCTGTCGTCGCACGCTTTTGAAGATGAGTTTGCCGGACGTGAGCAACTACGGGAGAGTTCCTCCGAATTCCGGAAGGAGATCATTAAAATCACGGATGGCGTCTTCGCCGCCGTTGGCTACTCGGCGAGCAACGTCACGCTGATCCAGGGGTACAAGGGCTCGATTATCGTCGACACATCCGCGAACCCTGTCGACGCGGAGGCGATCGTGGACGCCTTTGGGGATCGCCTGGTCCGTCCTGTCCGGGCGATCATCTACACCCACAATCACCCGGACCATTCTGGCGGCGCGAAGGTGTTTGTCGGGACTGACAAACCCGAAATTTACAGCCATCAGACGCTGGTGGAATCCGGTCCAGAGTTCGGAAGGGGACCGCGCGACGGCGGCGACGCTTTCGGCACGAAGCTACCCGACAACCTGTTCATCAACGCAGGCACGCAGCTCGAATACGGCCGTGTGACACCGCATACGCGGGAGGGCTACCTGCCGCCGACCCGCACCTTCAGTGGTGACAGCGAGACCATCGAGGTGGCGGGAGTCCGGATGCAGCTCATCCATACGCCAGGAGAATCTCCCGAGAACACGGCCATCTGGATCGCCGACAAGGGCGTGCTAATCCCCGGAGACGATTTCCTCAAATCGTACCCAAACCTTTCGCCGATTCGTGGCCTTAAGCTGCGCCCCCCGGAGAAGTGGATCGCCAGCCTCGACAGGATGCTCGCCTTGAACGCCACCTACCTGGTCCAGGGTCACATGCGTCCGATCCTCGGGAAGGACGAGGTGCGCAAGGCTCTCGCCGACTATCGGGACGGCATCAAGACCGTCCTCGACCAGACCCTTGCCGGCATCAAGCAGGGAAAGACGCCGGACGAGCTTGTGCAAGAGGTGAAACTTTCTCCTGAGCTGGCAACGAGCCCATACCTGCAAGAGTACTACGGCAGTGTCGCTTGGACCGTACGCGGCATTTACGCCGATTATGTCGGATGGTTCGATGGGAACGCCACCAATCTGAATCCTCTGCCACCTGCGGAGCGTGCCCGCAAAATGCTCGAAATGACAGGAGGGGCAGAGCAGATGATTGCCCGTGCCAGGGAAGCAGTCGAAGCAAAGGAGTTCCAATGGGCGGCCGAGATGATCGATTATGTACTGGCCATTGACCCTGCGAACATAGCAGCCAACGAGATCAAAGCCCGGGCACTTACCGAGTTGGGCGAGCGCCAGATCAATGCCACCGCCCGTAACTATTACCTCACCACAGCTCAGTATCTGTCGAAGGGAAAGGAACAGAACTAGTCTTCACAACGGAGTGGCCGTCACTAGACGGCGTCCGATGCCGGCGTTTTGCGCAACGGTAATGAAAGAGCTCCCGTCATGGCTCCGAACACCACACGATAACCAGTTTCCGAGCCCTAGGTCCCCCTCAAACTCGTGCTCGCGCGGATCGCGAAAGGCGGCGACCGATAACCGCGTTCTTTCACAAAGATCGGCTACGTCGCTTACCCAAAAAGGGTGCCGCCAGGCCGCACGGGTATCAACTGCCTGAATGGGGCGTTCTCGATTTTGTTTCTACAACATGGACTGACGATCTGCGCAGACCGTGAGACACGCCAGGCCGTAATGCAGGAGCATCCGTCGGCATCACGGTCGCGTCAGTAACATCGAGATGCCTTGTCCAACGCCAATACACATGGTGGCGACAGCTCGCCTTGCTCCTCGAAGTTCAAGTTCCAGTGCTGCGGTCAGCGCAAGGCGCGCACCGGACATGCCGAGAGGATGTCCCAAGGCAATGGCGCCGCCGTTGGGATTTACGTGGGCGGCATCATCTGCAAAGCCTAGCTGCCGCATGCAGGCGAGAGCCTGGGCTGCGAAAGCTTCATTGAGCTCGAGGATATCGATATCGCCGATGCCAACGCCGAGACGGTCCATGAGCTTTCTGGTGGAAAAGACGGGGCCCATGCCCATGACGCGTGGAGGAACCCCCGCCGTTGCCATCCCCTCGACGCGAGCAAGTGGCGTGAGGCCGTAGTGTTCGACCGCGCGGCCTGAGGCAAGCAGAAGTGCGGCCGCGCCGTCGTTGACACCGGATGCATTGCCGGCTGTCACGGTGCCATTGGTGCGGAACGGCGTCGGCAGGCTGGCGAGCTTCTCGAACGTTGTCTCGCGCGGATGCTCATCCTCTAAGACGTGCGTCGTCTCGCCCTTGCGCCCTTTGATCGGATAGGGGGCGATTTCGCGCGCGAAGCGGCCATTCTTTTGCGCAGCCGCAGCGCGGGCCTGGCTGCGGAGTGCAAAGCCGTCCTGGTCCGCGCGCGAGATATCAAACTCGGCTGCAACGTTTTCGGCGGTCTCCGGCATGGACTCGATGCCGTACCGTTCTTGCATGACCGGATTGACGAACCGCCAGCCGATCGTTGTGTCGTGTACTTCGGTGCTGCGTTGGAAGGCGTTTTGGGCCTTCGGCATGACGAAAGGCGCGCGCGACATGCTTTCGACGCCACCGGCAATCACGACTTCCGCCTCGCCGAGCCGGATCGCGCGTGCGGCGTAACCGACGGCATCCAGCCCCGAGCCGCAAAGCCGGTTGATTGTCGTGCCAGGAACCGCGTCCGGCAATCCGGCAAGCAAGGCGGCCATGCGGGCCACGTTGCGGTTGTCTTCGCCCGCCTGGTTGGCACAACCGAAGACGACCTCATCGATCGCTTCGGCCGGTACCGACGCGACGCGCGCCAGCGCCTCGCGGATTACGTGCGCGGCGAGGTCGTCGGCACGGGCGACCGACAAAGCGCCGCCGTATCGGCCGATGGGCGTGCGGACGCCATCAATGATATAGGCCTCGCTCATGATTTCAGGTCCTTGCCTTGCTGCGCGGTAAACATCGGCCCGCCCTTGTGGGCCGGAAAGCCGTAACCGTTGATCATCACCAGATCGATGTCGCCGGGGCGCGCGGCGATGCCTTCGGCCAGCAGCGCCGTTCCTTCATCGACCATCGCCTTCAAAAGCCGGCCCATGATCTCTTCGGCAGTGATGGCTCGCGGCGTGATGTTCTTGGCGGCGCGCGCCGCCTTGATCATCGCCGTCACTTCCGGATCGACGGTGCGCTCGCCATTGGGGTAGGCGTACCAGCCGCGGCCACTCTTGCGGCCAAGACGGCCCGCCTCGCAAAGCCTATCGGCGATCTCGACATAACGTGCGGCAGGATCCCGCGTCGCGGCCTGCCGCTTCCGGCGCGCCCAGGCGATCTCCAACCCGGCCATGTCATTGACGGCGAAGATGCCCATCGGAAAACCGTAAGCTTCGAAGGCGGCGTCGATCTCGTCGGGCACGGCGCCATCCTCGAGCATGAACTCTGCCTCGCGACGATAGGCGGAGAAGATGCGGTTGCCGATGAAGCCCTCGGTAACGCCGCAGACGACGGGTAACTTGCCCAGGCGTTTGACGAAGGCGAGTGCACTCGCCAGCACATCGGGCGCGGTCTTGGCGCAATCGACGACTTCGACAAGCCGCATGACATTGGCGGGCGAGAAGAAGTGCAATCCGACCACCCGCGACGGATCGGTCGTCGCCGCGGCGATCACGTCGGGATCGAGGTAGCTGGTGTTGGTCGCCAAAATGGTGCCTGGCGCAAGGATGCCGTCGAGCCGGCGAAACAGGTCCATCTTGACCTGGAGGTCGTCGAACACCGCTTCGATGACGAGATCAGCGGTGACGAGGTCTGCCGCTTCAGCGGTGGTCTGTAATCGGGCGATGCAGTCGTCGCGTCCATCCGCGTTCATCCGTCCGGAGCGGACGGTTTTGTCGAGTGTCTCGGCAATGCGGGCGCGCGCGTCGGCGGCTGCTTCCTTTGTCTGCTCCAAAGCGATGACGCGACAGCCGCTGGTCAGGGCCGAGACCGCAATGCCTGCCCCCATCAGCCCCGCGCCGACCACCGCAATTGTCTCGATTCTGCGTGGCGAGACTGTCTCTAAGCCTTCGACCTTGCCGGCGGCGCGTTCGGCAAAGAATACGTGCCGCAGGGCAGCGGACTCGACGGAGTCGCGTAAACGCAGGAATGTGCCGCGTTCTTCCGCCAATCCCTGTTTCAGATCGACTTGACCGGCCGCCTTGACGAGACGTACCGCCTCGACCGGAGCGGACTGGCCGCGGGCTCGCGCCAGGACCTTCGCCTCCGCCGCGCTGACGGCTGCTGCGTCCACCGTCGGGACCGCCATCAAGCCGGTGCGACGGAGCGGCTTTGCACCCAGTTCGCGCAGGAGCGTAAGGGCGGCGGCTACAGGGTCCGCGGCGGTGCCATCGGCAAGGCCGAGTGCGACAGCTTCGCTCGCGTTGACGGTGCGCCCCGTTCCGATGAGATCGATGGCCGCGATCGCGCCGATCAGCCGTGGCAGGCGTTGTGTCCCGCCAGCACCCGGAACGATGCCGAGCTTCACTTCGGGCAGTCCGAACGCGGCCTTTTCTCCGGCTATGCGACCGTGGCAGGCGAGCGCCACCTCGCAGCCTCCGCCAAGGGCGGAGCCATTCACCGAGCAGACGACCGGCTTCTCGAAAGTCTCGATGCGATCGATCACCTCGGGAAGCATCGGCTCCATGGGAGGTTTGCCAAACTCCTTGATATCAGCACCGCCGATAAACGTGCTGCCCGCACCGGTGATCACGAGACCGGTAATCGTCGGAAGGTCAGTAGCATGATCCAAAGCAGCCATCAGGCCGGACCTGACATGCGCCGACAGCGCGTTGACGGGCGGGTTGTCGATGGTGACGACGAGAGCACCGTCTTCCCGACGGGCGGAAACGCACTGCGAAAATCTGATCTCTGGCATGTCGGCAATCCTCAATCGGGGATGACGGCCGTGGCCTGGATCTCGATCTTGGCCCGGTCTTCGACCAGCGCGACCACCTGCATTGCCGCCATTGCAGGGAAGTTCCTGCCGATGATGTCGCGGTAGGCTTGGCCGATACCGCGGAGGTTACCGATATATTCCTGCTTGTCGGTGAAGTACCAGGTCATCGTCGTGATGTGGTGCGGCTCCGCCCCCCCCGGCGGCGAGCACCGCGACCACATTTTTCAGCGTCTGGCGGACCTGCTCGACGAAATCATCGGTTTCGAACTCGGAGCGCTCGTTCCAGCCGATCTGACCGCCGACGAAGAGAGTGCGGCCCTTCGCAGCGACGCCGTTGGCATAGCCGATGGGCTTTGCCCAACCTTCAGGTTGCAGGATGGTGTGCATTGGTTGTCTCCAGATGTTGCGTCAGTGCGGCTCGGATATCGTCCGGCCATGCAAGGGAAGCGTGGTTGGCGAGCGAGGTGGTGACGCCACCGTTATCGTGCGGTGCCCTTCATCAGCTCGCGGCCGATGATGAGCTTTTGAACTTCGGTCGCGCCCTCGTAGATGCGCAGCGCACGGATCTCACGATAGAGCCGCTCCGTGATCTCGCCGACGCGTACCCCCCGACCGCCGAAGAGCTGCAGCGCCTGGTCGATGACCCACTGCGCATTCTCCGTCGCCGTCATCTTGGCCATTGCCGCCTCGCGAGTCGTCGGCCGCTTTTGCACGTCGCGTTGCCACGCCGTGCGGCAGGTCAGAAGGGCTGCGGAGTCGATCGCCGTTGCCATCTCACCGAGTGTGCTTTGCGCGGTCGGCAGGTCGGCAAGCGTTGCGCCAAACATCTTGCGGTTCTTCGCATGTGCCACCGCCTCGTCGAGCGCGCGACGGGCAAAGCCGATCGCGGCGCCAGCGACGGATGGGCGGAAGATGTCGAGCGTGCGCATGGCGATCTTGAAGCCTTCGCCCGGGCTGCCGAGAAGCTGTGACGACGGAATACGGCAATTGTCGAAACAAAGCCGGGCGAGCGGATGCGGCGCAATCGTCTCGATGCGCTCGGCGATCGTGAAGCCCGGCGTGTCGGCAAAGACCACGAAGGCGGATATGCCACGCGTGCCGGGCGCCTCGCCGGTGCGGGCAAAGACAGTGTAGACGTCGGCGATGCCTCCGTTCGAGATCCAGGTCTTCTCGCCGTCGAGCACGAAATGGTCGCCGTCGCGGCGCGCCGCACAGGCCATCGCCGCAACATCCGAGCCCGCATCGGGTTCGGAAAGCGCAAAGGCGGAGATGCACTCGCCGCGGGCGACCTTGGGCAGGATGGCCTGCTTCAGCGCCTCGGAGCCGGAAAGGCTGATCGCGCCAGTCCCCAGCCCCTGCATGGCGAAGGCGAAGTCGGCAAGCCCGTCGGTATAGGCGAGCGTTTCGCGGATGAGGCAAAGCGATCGGCTGTCGATGTCTTCGCTCGTACCGCCGAACGCCTTCGGCACGCAATGGCGAAGTACGCCTGCAGCGCCGAGCGCTGCGACCAGATGTTTGCAGGCGGCATCCACATCCCGGTGATCGACTTCGCCAAGACCGCCGCCGGCAACGAAGCCGTCCAATTCGGCGGCAAGCGCGCGATGCCTATCCTCGTAGAATGGCCAGTCGAGATGGTCGCGGGTTGGTGGGCGCAAAGCCGTCTCATGGGAACTCATGCTCAATTCCCTTTGAATTCCGGCTTCGCCTTGGCGGCAAAGGCCTCGAAGGCGCGGCGGAAGTCGCCGGTCGCCATGCAGATCGCTTGGGCCTGCGCTTCCGCTTCGATCAGCTGATCGATGCCCATCGCCCATTCCTGGTCGAGCATCTTCTTCGTCATTGCATGGGCGAACCACGGGCCGTCAGCGATGCCGCGTGCGAATTTCTGCGCCTCGACAAGCAGCGACGGACGCTCGTGGAGGGCGTTGTAGAAGCCCCAGGCGCGGCCCTCGGTCGCGGTCATGACCCGGCCGGTGAAGAGCAGTTCGGCGGCACGGCCCTGGCCGATAATGCGGGGAAGGATGCCGCAGGCGCCCATGTCGGCGCCGGCCAGCCCGACGCGGGTGAAGAGAAACGCCGTCTTCGCCTCCGGCGTCGCCACGCGGAAATCGGAAGCCATCGCCAGGATCGCGCCGGCACCGGCGCAGATGCCGTCGACGGCTGATATGACGGGCTGCGGGCAGGCGCGGATCTGGCGCACCAGTTCGCCGGTCATGCGGGTGAAATCAAGCAGATCCGGCATCGACATGCGCGTCAGCGGCTCGATGATCTCGAAGACGTCGCCGCCGGAGGAGAAGTTGTCGCTGGCGCCGGTCAGCACCACGGCGCGCACATCGCTGGCGCGACCAAGCGCCCGGAAGAGATCGCAAAGCTCCTCGTAACTTTCGAAGGTCAGTGGGTTCTTCTTTTCCGGACGGTCGAGCGTGATCGTGGCGACCCGGCCGTCAGCGTCCGTTTCGAACAGGAAGTGCTTGGCCGTATGGTCTTTGAAGGCGCGCTTCTTGGCCTGCATCGGGTTTGTCATGTCTATCCTCCGAGAACTTCGCCGCCCGCCACTGGGATGGCCTGGCCGGTGATCGCGGTTGCCTTCTCCGACACGAGCCAGGAGACGGTGTGTGCGACCTCGTCGGGCGTCACCAGGCGCCCTTGCGGATTGGAACGGGCAAGGCTGGCGCGCGCCTCCTCGCGCGAACGGCCAGTCTTCTCGCTGATCGTGTCGAGCGCACCGTCGATGAGCGGCGTGTCGGTGAACCCCGGGCAGACGGCATTGACGGTCACGTCGGAGCGGGCAAGTTCGAGCGCCAGCGCCCGCGTCAGGCCGATGACGCCGTGTTTCGAGGCGCAATAGGCTGAAACATAGGCGTAACCGGTGAGGCCCGCGGTGCTTGCGACATTGACGATCCGGCCGTTGCCGGCCCGGCGCACGGAGGCAAGGGCTGCCTGCGTCACAAGAAACACCCCGGTCAGGTTGACCGTGAGCACTCGTTGCCAGAGTGAAAGATCGGTTTTCTCGAACGGCGCCGAAGGAGCCTCGCCGGCGCAGTTGACGAGAACCGCAATCTCTCCGCTCTTCGCAATCGCAGCCGAAATGCCTTGCTCGACCGCTGCCGGGTCGGTCACATCGAACTCATGGTGGACGTGGGCTTCGCCGCCTGATGAGTGGATTTCCTCTTTCACGGCTTCGAGCGGCGCGGCGCGGCGCCCCACAAGGCTGACGATATGGCCATCGGCTGCGAGTGCTAGCGCGATCGCCTTGCCGATGCCGCTTCCGGCGCCCGTGACGAGGGCGTGTCTGCGGTTCATGGCTTGCCTACCGTCGTTGCGGCGCGCGCCAGATTGTTCACATATTGCGCGCGGGCGGAGTGGTATTGCTTTGGCCAGGGCTGCCCGTCATAGCCGATCTTCGACGCCTCGTGCATGACGAAGGACGGGTCGGCCAGATGCGGACGCGCAATTGCGCAGAGGTCGGCACGGCCGGCCGCAATGATGGAATTGGCGTGGTCGGCTTCGGAAATCGCTCCGACGGCGATGGTCGGAACCTGGATCTCGTTGCGGATCTTGTCGGAAAATGGTGTCTGGAACAGCCGGCCGTAAACAGGTTTTTCTTCCTTCACCACCTGACCGGAGGAGCAGTCGATCATATCGGCGCCGGCTTCCTTGAACAGGCGGGCGAAAATCGCCGCATCGTCAGGAGTGTTGCCGCCTTCGTGCCAGTCATGCGTCGAAAGGCGCACCGACATCGGTCGGTCCTCGGGCCACGCCTTGCGGATCGCGTGGAACACTTCGAGCGGAAAGCGGGCGCGGGACGCATGGTCGCCGCCATAGTCGTCCGTGCGGAGGTTGGTGAGCGGCGACAGGAAGCTCGACAGCAGGTAGCCGTGCGCCACGTGCAGTTCGAGGATGTCGAAACCGAGGTCACGGGCGCGTCCGGTCGCCTGCACGAAGTCGGCGACGACGAGGTCCATGTCGGCTCGGGTCATTTCGCGCGGCGTATCCGAATGCGCGAGGTAAGGCAGGGCCGACGCGGAAATGAGCGGCCAGGCGCCCTCGTTCAAGGGCTGGTCGATCCCCTCCCAGGCCAATTTGGTCGCACCTTTTCTTCCGGCATGCCCAAGCTGGATGCCGATCTTGGCAGGCGTCTGCTGGTGCACGAAATCGACGATGCGCTTGAAGGCCAACGTCTGTTCGGCGTTCCAGAGTCCCAAGCATCCGGGCGTGATGCGGGCGTCAGGCGACACGCACGTCATTTCAGGAAAAACGAGGGCTGCGCCGCCCATGGCGCGCGCACCGAGATGCACCAGGTGAAAGTCGTTGGGCACGCCGTCGGTCGCCGAATACATCGCCATCGGTGAAACGACGATGCGATTCCTGAGCGTCAGGCCGCGAAGCTTGAAAGGCGTGAACATCGGCGGCGGAACCGTGCCATTCGACGCCGGCTCGGCGCCGGCACGTTCGGCGAACCAGCGTTCGAAACCTTCGAGCCAGTCCTTGTCGCGAAGGCGAAGATTCTCGTGGCTGATACGCTGTGAGCGGGTCAGCATCGAATACATGAATTGCTCCGGCTCCAGCGTATCGGCATAGCGCGTGCCGGCGACTTCGAACCACTCCATCGCATTGCGCGCCGCATTTTGGATGCGGGCGACATCAACCCGGCGTATCTCCTCGTAAGCCACGAGCACAGCCGGGATGTTGGCTTCGTCGTGGCCGAGGATATCGAATTGTCGGGTAAGCTCGATGGCGTCGTCGATCGCAAGCTTGGTGCCCGAGCCGATGGCGAAATGCGCCGTGTGGGCGCTGTCCCCCATCAAGACGACGTGGCTATTGCCGTTGAAGTGGCTCCACTTCTCGCAAATCAGCCGGCCGAAGTTCAGCCAGGCAGAGCCGCGCATATGGCGCGCATTGGTCATCAGCTTATGGCCGTCGAGCGTCTCGGCAAAGAGTTTTTCGCAGAACTCAATCGACTGCTGCTGGTCCATATGGTCGAGACCATGGGCCTGAAAGACGTCATCCGTGGTTTCGACGATGAAGGTCGAAGTGTTCTCATCGAAGCGGTAGATATGCGCCTGGAACCAGCCGTGTTCGGTGCGTTGGAAGTCGAAGGTGAAGGCGTCGAAGCGCTTGTCCGTGCCGAGCCAGACATAACGGTTTGGCCGAACGACCATGTCGGGTTGGAATACGTCGGCGTATCTATTGCGGATCCTCGAGTTGACGCCGTCGGAGGCGATGATGAGGTCCGCATCGGCGAATTCCTCGTCGCTTTCGACGTCGTGCTCGAACGCGAGTTCGACACCGAGTTCGAGGCAGCGATCCTGGAGGATATTGAGCATCTTCTTGCGGCCGATGCCGACGAAGCCGTGGCCCGTCGTCCTGATCTTACGGCCCTTGAAAACCAGTTCGATGTCGTCCCAGTGGTTGAAAGCGACCTCGATCGCCTCGGCAGTCTCCGGATCCCATTGGCGCATCGACTGCATCGTCGCATCCGAGAAGACCACCCCCCACCCGAAGGTGTCGAAGGCGCGGTTCCGCTCGACGACCGTTATGCGGTGTTCCGGGTGCTGGCGCTTCATCAGCAGCGCAAAATAGAGGCCGGCTGGCCCGCCACCGATACAGACGATCCGCATGTCGTTCTCCTCCCGAGCTCCGGCTGCGTGTGTCACCGTCCAGATGTCGTCGACCGTCATCCCGGACTGCGAGGAGCAGGGTGGACTCGTTCCAGAGAAATTTCAAGCTTAAAATTGTTTCGGCAAATGTGACGACGCTACATGCGTCCGGAGTGCGGTGCGCGAGTGGCGAACCGTTTCGGAGAATCTCGGGAGACGGCGGAAAGAAAGGCGCAGTGCCTTAAGTGTTCCGGGCCAACGCAGCAACGATGGATCGCTTGAGCTTGGCAAGCTCGTCCATCAACACACCGCCCTCCTTCGCTGAAAGTCCAGCGAACAGGTCGGAGATCCAGTCGGAATGCCTTGCCGCCATTTTCTCGAATTCGGCGCGGCCGAAGGGCGTCAGCGCGATGATCTGTACACGTCGATCCGTCGGCAGTGTCGTACGGCTGATGTGACCGCTCTCGGTCAGCCGTTCCACAAGAACCGTTATGTTGCCGGGTGAGACCATCATGCGCTTAGAGACTTCCCCCAGCACCATGCCATCAGGCGCTCGCTCGAGCTGGGCCATCAGGTCGAAACGTGGCAGCGTGGAGTCGAATTCTTCCCGGAGCCGCCGGCGGACTTCGCTCTCGACCAGTGTCGAGCACGTCAGCAGACGCAGCCAGAGCCTGAGCTCGACACGGTGATCGCCGGGAGCCTCGAGGGCCTTGGTCTCGCCATCCACCCATTCCGGCGAGATGTCGAACTTGTCTTCACCCATCATACCAAACGTCCACTTTCGCAAAGCTGCAGGCGTATACTGCCGCCTTGCCCTTATTAGAGATGTTTCCGGCTCTTGGACAGGCTGCGTTGGGCCGTCATTTGGACGCAACCCCCGGCAACGACGGGTGCCCGGAAGATTGAGAACGGCCACCGTCCTCGGATTGGACATAGACATTGACGGTAAAGCCGATGTGGTCGGCCATCAGCGTCCTGGCGCGCTCGAAATCTCGATCAAGTGCCGCCTCCATCAGCTCAGTGTGATGCTCGATCGCCATGGCGTCTTGCAAGGCGGCGACCGCTTCCTCGTATCCCTTGCTCATCCCTGCGGCAGCCCTCAATGTCGGGGCCAGGCTGAGGAAACGGTGGTGGCGACGAAGCTGATCGGAAATGGTTGACTGGAAGCGGGTCAACCAGTTCGATCGTGCCGCACCGATCAGCGCTGCGTGGAAGGCGGCGTGCTTTTCGTCCCACTCGTCGATCTCGCTTTCGGAGAAATGCTCGACCGAGACTTTGCAGCGGGACAGCCGGTAATGCGCTGTGACGACGGCGGATTCCCATGCGCTGTCGCCGTTCTCGATCGACTCGAGAAGCAGCGGCATTTCGACGGCCAGGCGCGCGCGTGTGAGATCGTCCAGTTCCTCGCGTGAAACCGGAGCAACGGCAAAGCCGCGGTTGCTGATCGCCGTGACCAGGCCTTCCGCCTCCAGACGCGACAGCGCTTCGCGCAGAGGTGTCCAGCCGATTCCGTAGCTTTCGCGCAGCACGCTCAGCTTCATCGGCGCGCCAGGCTTGAGACGCGTCGCCAGAATATCGCGTCGCAGCAGCCGGTAGGCCAATTCGGTTTTGGTCGACTGTTCGTGGTCTTGCATCAAGTTCCCTTAACGCCCGCATCGCATCGATACAAATATATATAGTTCTGCGCCTCTGATGAAAATATATATATTTGTTTGACAAGAAGTCTGACCGTCTCCATCATCCACCCACGCCGCCGAGGAGGGCGGTAACGCTCGTCAAATTCTGGGAGGGATGTATGAGCAAGAGGACTTGGCTTTCGGGATTGGTTGTCGCCGGCGCGCTGGCGTGGGGAGCGGGAACGGCCGCTGCCGATCCGATCCGTATTGGCATCGCCAATTTCGGCGAACATCCGCAATTGAGTGCGTCGATCGCCGGGTTCAAGAAGGCACTGGCTGAAAACGGCTTCGTCGAGGGCACCGATGTCGTTTACACTGAAAGCCACACCAACTTCGACGCCTCGCTTGTTCCGCAGATGATTGCCAAGCTGCAGGCCGAGCAGCCGAAACTGATCTACACGATCACAACGCCGGTCTCGCAGATCGCCAAAAAGGCGCTCGCCGGATCCGGTATTCCGGTTGTCTTTTCCGCCGTCACCGATCCGGTGGCCGCGAAGCTGGTTCCGTCCTGGGGGGCGGGTGACGACGGCATGACTGGCGCGACGGACCTTCAGGACGTGGCTGCCGTGATGGCCTTTACCCGCAAGCTCCTTCCGGAGGCCAAGCGCTTCGGCGTGCCGTACAACCCTGGCGAGGCGAACGACACGGCTCTGCTCGACAAGATCAAGGCGGCTGCACCGGCCGCCGGCTTTGAGGTCGTGGCCGTTGGCGTCGACAACGTCAACGACATCCAGCAGCGCATTGCCTCCTTCGCCGGCAAGGCCGACGTGATCTATACGCCCGCATCCAACCTGCTCCAGCCGGCAATCGGCGCCGTCTCGGCGGCTGCACGCCAGGCGCAGATCCCGATCGTCAACTCCGACGATGGTGCTGTGCGCGACGGCGTCGTGCCGGCAAGCTTTGCCGTCAACTACGAGCAGGTCGGCATGAATGCCGGCAAGATTGCCGCGGAGATCCTTGGGGGCAAGGACCCGAAGACGATCGCGCCGTCGCGTCCGAGCTATGAGGACCATGCGCCGCTGATCTCGAAGAAAGCGGCGGCGGCCTTCGGCATCGCAATACCGGCATCGCTCGCCGATTGCGGCTGCCTGGTCGACTGATTTTGGGCGAATAGGTGACGGCGTCGGGAGCGCCGTCACTTCATGGGTTATGAGGGGGAGCCAATGCTGGAAATCAGATCGGCCCGCAAGGTCTTCTACAAGGGGCAGGCAGACGAAAAGGTCGCACTCGACGGCCTCAGCCTCAGCCTTGCAACAGGCGAGTTCGGCGTCGTCATCGGCTCGAACGGCGCCGGCAAGAGCAGCATGCTCAACGCCATCTCCGGGGCGCTCGCGCTCGATAGCGGCCAGATCGTCATCAATGGCGACGACGTGACGGCGACGCCCGTGCACAAACGCGCCATGCGGCTTGCGCGCGTGTTCCAGGACCCGATGCGCGGTACCGCCGCCAGCATGACGGTGGCCGAAAACATGCTGCTCGCCGAGCTTCGAAGCAACAAGCGCACCCTGCGCCGCGGGCTGAACGCGGCAAGACTCACCGCCTACAAGGAGCGCCTGTCGCTTCTGGGCCTCGGCCTTGAAAAGCGTCTCGACACGCGCGTGGAGCTACTGTCGGGTGGCCAACGGCAATCGTTGTCATTGATCATGGCGGTCGGCGGTTCGCCGGAGCTGCTGTTGCTCGACGAACACACCGCGGCGCTCGACCCGCGCACCGCCGACATCGTCATGCAAGCAACGATCCGCGCCGTCGAAGCCTTGAAGCTGACGACGCTGATGGTGACGCACAACATGCAGCATGCCGTGGATTTCGGCCACAAGGTCGTCATGCTCGATGCCGGGCGCGTCCGCCTCGAAATCGATGGCAAGGACAAGGCCCAGACGACGGTGCCGGACCTGATCGGCCATTTCTCCGTCAAAACCGACCGCATGTTCCTGGCGAGCTGACGATCATGGATATTATTCAAAACACCATCGCGAGTTTCGTCTCGCTCGTTCCCGTCACGCTGGCCCAGAGCCTGATCCTTGCCTTCGTCGTGCTGGGGATCATGATCCCGTTTCGCATGCTGAGTTTCCCGGATCTGACCAGCGAGGGCGCGTTCCCGCTTGGCGGTTGCGTCTGCGGTGTACTGATGGCAGCCGGCATGTCGCCGCTCGCCGCGATCGCCATCGCACTCCTCGCCGGTTTTGTCGCCGGCTGCTGCACGGCGTTCATCCATCTGAGATTCCGCATTCACACGTTGCTTGCCGGCATCCTGATGATGACGATGCTCTATTCGATCAATCTGCGCATCATGGGCCGGTCGAACCTATCGGTTTTCGGGGCGCCGACGATGTTCGACTGGGTGCCAGGGCTGCAGCCGGGCTTCCCGGCAAGCAAGATCGTTGTCGCCGGCCTCATCGCACTCATCGTCTTCTTCCTGCTCTATCATTTCTTCAGGACCGAGAAGGGAACGGCGATCCGGGCCGTCGGCGCCAATCCCGACATGGCGGAAGCGCAGGGCATCAACGTCTGGCTGGCGACGATCGGCGGCGTCGGGCTTGCCGGCGCGTTTTCGGCGGCAGGCGGAGCGCTGATGGTGCAGTCGCAGGGCTTTGCCGACGTCAACATGGGCCTCGGCATCCTTATCAATGGGCTCGCGGCGCTGATGATCGGCGAGGCGATCGTCGGAAAGCAAAGCGTGTTGCGCCAACTCGCCGCCCCGTTTGTCGGCGCGGTCGTCTACTATCAGCTCGTCTCCTTCTGCCTGGCCGCCGGCATGCCACCACCGGATCTGAAACTTGCGACTGGCCTCTTCGTTCTCGCCATGCTGGCTCTTCCGAGCCTCAAGCGAAGCCGCGGGCCGGCACCCGCCCGCGAAACCGTTCGTGAATAACCAAGGACCATCTTCATGAGTGCAGTTCCTGATTTTGCAGCGATCGAGGCGATGGATGCGGCCGACGTGCTACGTCCGATGCGCGATCGTTTCATCCTGCCACCGGGCCTCATCTATCTCGACGGCAACTCGCTCGGCGTTGCTTCGACCGCTGCCTTCGACGAGCTCCGCAAGGCGGCGACGGAGGAATGGGGCCAGGATCTCATCCGAAGCTGGAACACGGCCGGATGGTTCGAGATGCCGCTTGCGCTCGGGGACCGGGTTGGCCGACTGATTGGCGCGGCGGCCGGCCAGACGGTCGTTTGCGACACCACATCGATCAACATCTACAAGGCCCTGCATGCGGCGATGGCGCTGCGGCCGGAGCGCTCGGTGATCGTCAGCGAAGGCAGCAGTTTCCCGACCGACCTCTACATGGCCGAGGGCGTGGTCTCGACGCGTCCGGGTGCGGCGCTGCGTCTCGAAGGGGTCGATGCGCCCGAGATCGAAGACCTGATCAACAGTGACGTTGCCGTGGTTCTGGTCAACCACGTGAACTACAAGTCCGGCGAACTGCGCGACATGGCGGCGCTGACGCGCAAGGCGCATGAGCATGGCGCGCTGATCATCTGGGATCTCTGCCATACGGCAGGCGCGCTGCCGATCGATCTTGACGGCGCTGATGTCGATTTTGCCGTCGGCTGCACCTACAAGTACCTGAACGGCGGTCCCGGAGCACCAGCATTCATCTATGCCGCGACGCGTCACCATGGCGATATCCGCCAGCCGCTCAGTGGCTGGTGGGGGCATGCGCGCCCCTTTGCCTTCGAGAAGCACTACGCGGCCGGCGAGGGGATCCGCCGCTTCCTTTGCGGAACGCAACCGATCCTGTCGCTTCGGGCGCTCAAGGGCGCACTCGACGTCTGGGACGAGGTCGACATGACCAAGTTGCGTGAGAAGAGCATCCGGCTCACCGACCTCTTCATCACGCTGGTTGAGGCGAAATGCGGCGCCTACGGCCTCGAGCTCGAGAGCCCACGTGACGGCGCGAGGCGCGGAAGCCAGGTTTCGTTCAGCCATCCCAACAGCTACGAGATTATGCAGGCGCTTATCGCCCGCGACGTCATCGGCGACTTCCGCGCGCCGTCGACGATTCGTTTCGGTTTCACCCCGCTCTATGTAAGCTACGCCGACGTTTGGCAGGCGGTCGAAATTCTGGAAGAGATCCTGCGCACCGGTACATGGCAGGATGCGCGCTTTGCCGTTCGTGCGGCCGTGACCTGATCTGATAGCATCGACAAGCTGCGGGCGGCATACCGCCCGCAGCGTCACACTGAGACGCCGATAAAGATCGCGCCGCCCAGGGGACTTTCGCAATGACCGCTGCACCACACCGGCCGACATTGGACGAAATCGCCGAGGCGCGTGGCCGCATCGCTCCCCACGTCGCGCGCACGCCGCTGGTCAGGCTCGACCTCGGACTTTCGGACCGGCAAATCTTCCTGAAACTGGAGACGCTTTCTCCGATTGGCGCCTTCAAGCTCCGCCCTGCGCTGAATGCAGTGCTGTCGCGCGACCCTGCTGCTCTGCGGGGCGGCGTGGCGGTCACGAGTTCCGGCAATATGGCCTACGGCATGGCCTGGGCCGCGCGCCTCATCGGTGTTCCGATGGTCGCCTATATGTACCGCGGAGCGCCACAGACCAAGATCGAGGGCGTGTGCGACCTTGGCGGGGAGGTGCGCTTCGTGAGCGCGGAGACCTGGTGGGACTACATTGTCTGCGCGGACAGCCCGGATGCGCCGGAACTGCTGATCAATCCGGTGACCGATCAGGCGGTGCTTTCCGGCAACGGCTCGATCGGCATGGAAATCATCGAGGACCTGCCCGATGTCGACGTGGTGCTGACCCCCTATGGCGGCGGCAGCATGACGACCGGGGTCGCCAGTGCCATCAAGACCGGTTCCCGGCCGGCACGCGTCATTGCGGTCGAAGACGACAGCGCCGCCCCGGTTTGCGCCGCACTTGAGGCGGGGCGGATCGTGGCGATCGAAACCCGCCCGTCCTTCATCAAGAGCATCGGCGCTCCGTCGCTGGTCCCGCAGCTTTGGCCGGTCGCACGCGAACTGATCGACGGGGCCATTGCCGTCAGTCCCGCTGAGGTGACAGACGCGATGCGGCTTTTGTTCAGGAAGGCCAAGATCGTGGCAGAAGGTGCGGGCGCCGCCTCACTTGCCGCCGCGATCGCCCGACCGGACCTTAAGGGAAACATCGTCTGCGTGATTTCCGGCGGCAATATCGACGCTGTGGCCTATTCCGTCGTCCTTGGTGGTGGCATTCCCGCTGCCTGACTGAAAGCTTAGACGCCGAGATAGCGATCCTGAAGCGCCGGCGTCAGCGCTGCCGGCGATCCCGTGAATACCGTCGCGCCCTTCTCCAGCACGAAGCAGCGGTCGGCGAGGGGTAGCAATTCCGAAAGCGTCTTGTCGACGACGAGGATCGACTGGCCGGCCGTCTTCAGCGTACGGATCGCCGACCAGATGTCGTGCCGGATCACCGGCGCCAGGCCCTCGGTCGCCTCGTCCAGAATGAGCAGGCTGGGATTGGTCATCAGCGCCCGGCCGATGGCAAGCATCTGCTGCTCGCCACCGGAAAGCGTATTGGCATATTGGTCGCGCCGTTCGCCGAGGCGGGGAAAGAGCGCGACCACCTTCTCCAAGGTCCACTCGCTGCCACGAGCGGTGGCAACGAGGTTTTCCATGACGGTGAGGTTCGGGAAGCAGCGCCGTCCTTCGGGCACGAGGCCAAGGCCGAGTCTGGCGATCCGGTGCGGCCGCATGCCGAAGATCGCCTTGCCCGCGAAGCTGATCACACCTGAGCGCGGGCGCACGAGGCCGAGGATGGAGTTGATCGTCGTCGTCTTGCCCATGCCGTTGCGGCCCATGAGCGCAACCACTTCGCCCTCCCGCACATCGAGATCGACGCCGAAGAGCGCCTGGGAAGCGCCATAGAAGGTTTCGAGACCTTTCAGTTCCAGCAGGCTCACGCGGCTTCTCCCAGGTAGGCGCGGCGCACTTCCGGGTCGCTGCGTATTTCCTCGACCGTGCCCGTCGCGATGATGCGGCCATAGACAAGCACGGATATCCGATCCGCCAGCGCAAAGACCGCGTCCATGTCGTGTTCCACAAGCAGCATCGGTGCCTGCTGGCGCAACCCATCGAGGAAAGACGTCAGCCGTTTGGAGCCCTCCGGCCCCATGCCGGCCATCGGCTCGTCGAAGAGGAAGGCCTTCGGCGAAAGCGCCAGCGCAATGGCGATTTCAAGCTGCCGGCGTTCTCCGTGCGAGAGTTCGGCTGCGGGTACATGGGCGCGCGCGGCGAGGTCGACGCGCTCCAGCATCGCCATTGCCGGTTCGGTCAGGTCCTTGTCATCGACCACCTGGCGAAAGAAACGAAAGCTGCTGCCACGGCTTGCCTGCACCGCTAGCATGACGTTGCGAAGGGCCGAGAACTCCTGCGCCAGCGAGGAGATCTGGAAGCTGCGCGCAAGTCCAAGCCTCGCACGGGCGGCCATGTCGAGCCCACTGATGTCGTGGCCGAGAAAGCGGATCGTGCCGCTATCGGCCTTGAGCGAGCCGGCGATCTGGTGGATCAGCGTGCTTTTTCCGGCGCCGTTCGGACCGATCAGCGCATGGATTTGTCCCGGGTGAAGCTTAAGGCTCACCCCGTCGGTGGCCTTGAGCGCGCCGAAGGATTTTCTGAGGTCGCGGATTTCAAGAATGGGCTCAGACATGGCGCGGCTTTCCCGAGAGCAGGCCCAGCAGCCCGCCGCGTGCAAAAAGCACGATGCCGAGCAGGATGAGGCCGAGGAAGAACTGCCAGCGCTCGGTGATGCCGCCGAGCACATATTCGAAGAACACGAAGATCATGGCGCCGGCGACGGGCCCGAACAGCCGGCCCTTGCCGCCGAGAATGATGAGAACGATCAGTTCGCCCGACATGTGCCACGACAGCATCGAAGGGCCGACGAAGCGATTGAGATCGGCATAGAGCGCACCGGCAAATCCGGTGATCATCGCGGAGACCGCGAAGGCGACGAGCCGGATGTTGAAGGGCGCGATGCCGACGGCGGCAAGGCGGGTGCCGTTCTGTCGCGCGGCCTGCAGGGCGCTGCCGAAGCGTGAACCCTCGACGATGCGGAACAGGAGAAGCGTTGCCATCAGCGCGGCGTAGCAGACCAGGAAATAGGGCAGGGGCTTGGCGGTATTGACGCCGGGAAAGGCGTTGCGCACCGACATCGACAGGCCGTCTTCGCCGCCATAGGCCGGCCAGGAGATTGCGAAATAGTAGATCATCTGCGCGAAGGCGAGGGTGATCATGATGAAATAGACGCCTGTCGTGCGCAGGCTGATCGCACCGATGGGCAACGCAACGAGCCCTGCGACCACCACCGCCGTTATCCAGATGAGTGGCATCGACGTGGTTGCCGGAATGTCGGCGAACAGCGGTTCGCCATTGAAGGCGTGCGTCGCAAGGATACCGGCGACATAGCCGCCGAGGCCGAAGAAGGCTGCATGGCCGAAGGAAAGCAGCCCGCCGAGCCCGAGCGCCAGATTGAGGCCGACGGCGGCAAGCGCCAGCACGGCGACGCGGGTTGCAAGCGTCACATAGAAGGGCTCGCCCATGCCGACGGCGACAAGCGGTGCGCCGAGTAGGAGGAGCGCCAGAAGCAGATTGACTGTCGTTTCGCGGTTCATCGGGACCTCACGACTGCGCGGCAAACAGGCCGCTCGGCCTGAAGGCGAGGATGAGGGCCATGACGACATAGATCAGCATCGAGGCCAGCGCCGCCCCGATCGTGGTTGCCTGCGATGCGGGCATGGTCAATGCCAGCAGCGAGGGCAGCAGGAAGCGGCCCATGGTATCGACGACCCCGACGATCACAGCGCCGACGAGCGCACCCTTGATGGAGCCGATGCCGCCGATGACGATGACGACGAAGGCGAGGATAAGCACCGGTTCGCCCATTCCGACCTGCACCGACTGGAGCGCCCCGACCAAGGCGCCGGAAAGGCCTGCAAGGGCTGCGCCGAGCGCAAAGACGACTGTGTAAAGCGTGCCTATATCGACGCCGAGCGCTGCGATCATCTCGCGGTCCGACTCGCCCGCCCGGATGCGCATGCCGAGCCGGGTCCTGGAGATCAGTAGATAAAGGCTGACGGCAACCGCGATGCCGACGCCGATGATCGCCAGGCGATAGAGCTGATACTGACCGCCGCCAGGGAGCGGCACAGCGCCCTGAAGCAGGGGCGGTATATCGAGATAGAGCGGGAACGAGCCGAAAATCCAGCGCGCACCTTCGGACAGGATCAGGATCAGCGCGAAGGTGGCAAGCACCTGATCGAGATGATCACGGTCGTAGAGCCTGCGGATGACGGCGACCTCGATGATCGCACCGACGCCGGCGGCGGCCGTGAGGCTGGCGATCAGCCCCAGCCAGAAGGAGCCGGTCGCGGCTGCGACGGTGGCGCAGGCGAAGGCGCCGATCATGTAGAGCGAGCCATGGGCGAGATTGATCAGACCCATGACGCCGAAAATCAGCGTCAGGCCGGCGGCCATCAGAAACAGCATCACGCCGAGCTGGAGCCCGTTGAGCAGTTGTTCGATCAGGAGTGCGGTGAACAAGAGACCGGTCCAAGCTTGGTGTGAGGGGCGCATGGATCATCGACCGGATGTCAGCATGAAAGCCGAGCACCCGGGCGACGACGGGTGCAAGTCTTACATCCCGCACTTCTCGGCGTAGGCATCCTTGTGATGCTCGAAGGCAGTCGCGATGATCTTGTTGGTCAGGACGCCGTCATCTTCCTTCACCACCTCGCGAACGTAGATGTTCTGGATCGGGTGGTTGTTGTTGTTGAAGGCGAACTCGCCGCGCACGGACTTGAAATCCGCTGCCTTGAGCGCCGCACGGAAGGCGTCCTTGTCCTTGACGCTCGCCTTTGAAAGCGCTGCGAGGATCAGGTTCGCCGTATCCCAGCTCTGCGCCGCGTAGATCGAGGGCAGGCGCTTGTACTCGGCCTTGAAGGCTTCGACGAATTTCTTGTTGGCTTCGTTGTCGAGATCCTTGGACCAGGTCGCCGAATTCTTGACGCCAAGGGCCGCGTCGCCGATCGCCGGCAGAACGTCCTGGCTAAAGGAGAACCCGGGCCCCATAACCGGGATGCCGACGCCCGACTGGGCATATTGCTTCATGAAAGCGATGCCCATGCCGCCGGGCAGGAAGAAATAGACGCTATCGGCACCGGAGGCGCGGATCTGGGCGATCTCTGCGGCATAGTCCGTCTGGCCGACCTGGGTATAGATCTCGCCGGCAAGGTCGCCCTTGTAGTAGCGCTTGAAGCCGGTCAGCGCGTCCTTCCCGGCCGGATAGTTGGGCGCCAGGACAAAGGCGTTCTTGTAGTCTTTGTTGGCGTATTGTCCCATCGCCTCATGGAAGTTGTCGTTCTGATAGGCGACGTTGAAATAGTTCGGGTTGCAGTTCGCACCGGCAAGCGCCGAAGGGCCGGCATTGGGCGAGAGATAGATCACGTCCTGTGCTACCGCGTTCGGAACGACGGCCATGGCGAGGTTCGACCAGATGATCCCTGTCATCAGGTCGACCTTGTCGCCCTGGATCATCTTCTCAGCGATCTGCACCGCAAGTTCCGGCTTCTGGGCATCGTCTTCGATCACCAGCTCGACGTCCTTGTTGCCCGATTGCTTAATCGCAAGCGTGAATGCGTCGCGCATGTCGATGCCGAGACCGGCGCCGCCGCCCGAAAGCGTGGTGATGACGCCGATTTTCACCGGCTCGGCGTAGGCAAGGCTCGACGTCGCAAGCACGAGGCCAAAAACGCTCGCTGCCAGAATGCGGTTCATGCTGTTCTCCTCCTAGTAGGTTCCCTTTTGAGTTGTGTTCTATCAGAGACCTGTGCGCACATGCCAGAGCTCTGGGAAGAGTTCCACCTCGAGCATCTTCTTGAGGTAGGACGCGCCGGATGTTCCCCCGGTTCCGCGTTTCATGCCGATGATGCGCTCCACCGTCGTGACGTGGTTGAAGCGCCATCGACGGAAGTAATCCTCGAAATCGACCAGCTTCTCGGCGAGCTCATAGAGCATCCAGTAGCGCTCGGGATCGCGGTAGACCGTCTGCCAGGCCGTGAAGACCTTGTCGCTTTCCGTGCGCGTTTCGCGCCAATCCGTCCTGTCTGCTTCCTCGCCGACATCGAACCCTTTGCGAGACAGGAGCCGGATCGCCTCGTCATAGAGCGACGGTGCGGCTAAGATCGCTTCCAGCTTTTTAAGGATCTCGGGACGATGCGTGTGTGGTCCGAGCATGGCGACGTTGCGATTGCCGGCGAGGAACTCGATCGCCCGGTATTGCCACGACTGGAAGCCGGATGACTGCCCCAGAGACTCGCGGAACTGCGTGTATTCGCTGGGCGTCATCGTGCGAAGCACGTCCCAGGCGCTGTTCAACTGTTCGAAGATGCGCGCCACGCGCGTCAGCATCTTGAAGGCGGGTTCCAGCCGGTCTTCACGGATCGACCGGACAGCCGCGTTGATCTCGTGCAGCGCGAGTTTCATCCAGAGTTCAGACGTCTGATGCTGAATGATGAACAGCATCTCGTCATGAGCCTTTGAGAGCGGCTCCTGTGCGTCCAGCACTTTCTCCAGCATGAGGTAGTCGCTGTAGGACATGCGCCCCTTAAACGACATCTGGGCGCCTTCCTTGGAAGGATCGTATGGTTCGCTCATTTCAGTTCTCCAACCGCAATCGGAACCGCTGGATCTTGCCCGTGGCTGTCTTCGGCAGGCTGTCCAGGAATTTTACCGACCGTGGATATTTGTAGGGCGCGATCGTCGCCTTCACGTGATCCTGCAAGCGCTTGATCGTCGCCTCGTCTGCCGACACGCCGGCCGACAGCACGACATAGGCCTCGACGATCTCGCCGCGCTCGGCGTCGGGTGCACCGACGACGGCACACTCAACGACTTCCGGATGCGAGATCAAGGCCGCTTCGACTTCTGGGCCGGCGATGTTGTAGCCCGCGGTTATGATCATGTCGTCGGATCGGGCGGCGAAATGGAAGAAGTCGTCCTCATCCTGATAGAAGGCGTCACCCGTGAGATTCCAGCCATCGCGGACATAGTCACGCTGGCGCGGATCGGCCATGTAGCGGCAGCCGGTCGGGCCGCGCACTGCAAGCTTGCCGATCGTGCCGCGAGGAACTTCCTGCATCTCGTCGTTGACGATCCGTGCTTCGTAGCCGCCGACGGGCTTCCCGGTCGAGGCGGCCTTGCGGTCCTCGAACCGGTTGGAAATGAAGATGTGCAGCATCTCTGTCGCGCCGATCCCGTCGAGGATCGGCTTGCCAGTCTTGTTCGTCCATTCCTCGAAGACGGGGCCCGGCAGTGTCTCGCCGGCCGAAATTGCAACCCGCAGTGATGAAAGGTCCGCGCCGTTGTCCATCGCCTTCATCATCGCCCGATAGGCGGTAGGGGCGGTGAACGAGATCGTTGCTTTGTATTTCTCGATAATCTCCACCATGTTCGCGGGCGTCGCGTGCTCAAGAAGCGTTGCTGCCGCCCCGAAGCGTAAGGGAAAGATCGCAAGGCCACCGAGGCCGAAGGTGAATGCAAGTGGAGGCGAGCCGACAAAGATATCGTCGGGTGTGACCCCTAGGACTTCACTGGCGTAGCCGTCTGCGATCATCATCAGATCGCGATGGAAGTGCATGGTTGCCTTCGGGATCCCGGTCGTGCCCGAGGTGAAACCGAGAAGCGCCACGTCGTCCCGACCGGTGTGCACCGCCTCGAAGAGGACGGATTTGTCGAGTGCAATCCGGTCAAGTTCAGCGTCGTGGTTTGCAGTCCCGTCGAAGCTGACGACCTGTTTCAGGTAGCGGCTATCCTTGGCGCAGGCGACCATCTCGTCCATCAGACGTGTGTCACAGAGCGCCAGGCTGATCTCGGCCTTGTCGATGATCTTAGTCAGCTCTCCGGCTCTGAGCATCGGCATCGTATTGACGACGACGGCGCCGGCCTTGGTGGCTGCCAACCAACAGGCGACCATGGCGGGGTTGTTGGCCGAGCGTATGAGCACGCGGTTGCCGGGCCTGACTCCGTAATTCTCGACAAGCGCATGGGCCAGCCTGTTCGTCCAGTCGGAAAGTTCCTTGTACGTTCGCCGACGACCGTTGCCGATCAGGGCGGTGTGGTCGCCAAACCCCTTGGCGACCATGGCGTCGGTCAGTTCGACGGCGGCGTTAAGGTGGTCCGGATAGTCGAAGCCTTCGAGAAGGAAGTCTGGCCATTCTTCCGGCGGAGGCAGATGGTCACGGGTAAACGTATCGACGTGTGAAGTCGGTCCAAGCATGTGGCGGCTAATCCCCTGTTCCGTTCCTGCCTGTTGCTCAGGCATTTTTAAAGCCGGCTATAATTCTTGCGTTCGTGCGGAGCCCGGCCGTGCAAACCGGTTGCGGGCGTCGCCGGATCGTTGCCGATGAAGCGCGTCGTCGCTGAGACGACTCCAATGATGGTGATAGGCACAGCGAGACCTCCACTTCTCGGCTGAACATGGGGCAGCATCGCACCGCTCAAAAACTATTTCAAGCCTAAAGTTTTTTTGGATGATGGCATTGTGTTTACCAGTCTGGCAGGCGATTGCTACGCCTGAGGAGAAAACTAGGAGGATTAAATCGATGCTGGAACGCCGCATTACCGATTGGGACGACGCCTATGCGAATGGCTCGAATATCGCTCGTGGCGACCTGTGGCCAGAAGCGTGGGTCAAGCCAGCCGAAGCCTTTCGCAGTGCCCTTCGGGCAGCGGGGCGTGCAAAACTCGACCTCCGCTATGGCGAGCGGACGAGAAACCGCATGGACCTGTTTTTCCCTGATGGCTCAGCCAAGGGCCTTGTCGTCTTCGTGCATGGTGGATACTGGCTGCAACTCGATAAGAGCTTTTGGTCGCATTTGGCCGCCGGCGCTGTTGCCAGCGGCTACGCCGTCGCCATCCCCTCGTACACGCTTTGCCCCGAAATTCGCATCGCTGGGATCGTCGAAGAGGTAGCTGCGGCAATCGACGAGGCCTCGAAGCTGGTCGATGGGCCGCTGAATTTGACCGGGCATTCGGCCGGAGGGCATCTCGTCAGCCGGATGATCACGACGACCGCGCCGCTGGCGCCGCATGTACAGCAGCGGATTCGAAACGTCGTCTCGATCTCGGGCGTTCATGACCTGCGTCCGATCATGGCAACCACGATGAACGAGAGGCTTGCGATCGACGAGAGCGAGGCGCTTTCGGAAAGCCCGGCTCTGCTGCGCCCCATGGCAAATGCCCGCATCACCTGCTGGGTCGGGGGCGGCGAACGGGCCGAGTTCTTGCGCCAGAGCGCTCTGCTGGCCAATATCTGGACCGGACTGGGTGCAACAACGGCCGCGACCGCGGAACCGGACAAACATCATTTCAACGTTATCGACGGCCTCGCCGACGTCGGACACGCCCTCACGCGGGTGCTGCTTTCGGAGGAGCGGAGCAGTATCGCTTTCTGATCACTGCCAAGTCAGAAACTGCGCCCCGGAAAGCGCCGGCGTGCCGGAATGAGTTCCGCCGTGCGTCGGTCTGTATCGGTTCGTAATAGCGATCAAACGGGCCGTCTGACGAACGCGCTTCTAGGGATGGTGCAGTTGTCCCGCCGCACATGTGCGGCCGGACAACCAATCAACATGGATGGTAACGCGCTATCCGGAACTTCGTCAGGCAGCTGATCGAAGGCCCACCACGGTAGCCAAACGCCTTGCCCGTTCCAGGCTCGCAGGTTGCTGATCAGCAAAACGCTCGGCGTTTATTTCCATGATTAATGCCGTGTCTGGAAGGAAGATCAGTTCGGCGAAGATGTCATCCCAAGGAATATCGCCCCAACCAATTGGCAGATGCAAATCTCCGATGCCTAGTGCCGTCGCCTCAGCTGGATGATAGAAGCGGTTCATGGAGTAGGGCAGCCCAAAACTGTCGTGAACATGCAGGTGGCCTGCCACCGGTGCCATTGCCCGCAATTGCTCGCGAAAATCCAGCCCGCGATGCGTGGCCTCGATGTAGGCATGCGAGAAGTCGATAAGCGCAACGACGTTGTCGGAGCCGATCGAACGGACTGTTTCGGCGACCTGGCTCGGTGTTTGCCGATACTGTCCCGTTTCCGTCGTGAAAATGTTTTCAAGCGCGATGCGTACCCCATATCCTTTTGCGATATCCGACATCTCTGCGAGTGCGTCGCGTTCCATCTTGTCGAGATCAGCGGCGCTCTCTCCGGCGGCAAGCTGCGCCGCGCCGGAGTGATGGACAAGGATTCCCGCGCCGAGCCGATCGCACAGCTCGAGCATCGCTCTCACGACCTTCTTCTGCAAATCGTGATGCTGGCGATCCATGAAGTTGGATACGATCTGACCGTGCAGCGAAAGCTTCTTGAAACGGTACTTGCGCGTGATGTCGGCGACGCGCTGGAGCCGATCCTCGATGAGGCGACCTCGGCTGATGATCTCCTCGCCATAGATCCCGATCTCGCAGGCATCCGCGCCCGTATCGGCGATTTCGCGCAAAGAAGCGTCAAGGCTTGACAGATCTCCCTTGCCCGTCCGGTTGCAAAAGCCAATAGCGGATATGAACTCGTTCATTTCCATCTCCTTCGATGTTGCGATGATCAGACTGCTTCGAGCACCTGCCGCGCATTGCGGCCACTGCGAGGCTCGACTTCAAGCTCGATACGCCGACCAGTCTCTCGGTCGAACAAATGCAAATGTGCAAGCGGCAGTTCCAGCGCGATCCGGTCGCCAGGCCTTACGTACGTCTCTTCATCGACACAGGCTGCAAAGGGCTGGCCACCCAATTCCGAGTGGATGACGCGGCCAGCTCCGAGCTCTTCTACAAAGTCCACTTTCATCGAGATGCCTCTTGCCCCAGTGGCAACAACACACTGTTCCGGACGAATGCCCACGGTCACACGTCTTTCACCCAAGCGTGTGGCAAGAGCCCTGTCGATCGGCATCTTCGTGCCGCTGAACGCAAGGCAGGCGTCATCGACGTTGATGTGAGCGTCAAACAGGTTCATCGCCGGCGAACCGATGAAGGAGGCGACGAAAATGCTTGCTGGGCGGTGGTAGATGTCAAGCGGCTGGCCCACCTGTTCGACGACGCCCTTGTTCATGACGACCAGCTTGTCTGCGAGAGTCATCGCTTCTACCTGATCATGCGTGACGAAAACGGACGTTGCCGACAGGCGCTGATGGAGCTTGCGGATCTCGGCGCGCATGGTGACACGAAGCTTGGCATCGAGATTCGACAACGGTTCGTCGAAAAGGAATACGTTCGGTTCGCGGATGATCGCGCGCGCCATGGCAACCCGTTGCCGCTGGCCACCGGAGAGGGCCGCGGGTTTGCGATCGAGATAGTCGGCGAGCCCGACGATCTTGGCTGTCTCCTCGATGCGGCGAAGGCGCTCTGCCTTTGGTACGCCAGCGACTTTCAGGGCATAGCCGATGTTTCCCGCGACCGTCATGTGCGGATAGAGGGCGTAATTCTGAAACACCATGGCGCAACCGCGTTCGCGCGGTTCAAGCCTGTTAACGACCCGTCCGTTGATGGCGATCTCACCCGCGGTGATTTCCTCCAGTCCCGCGATCATCCTGAGAAGTGTGGATTTGCCACAGCCTGATGGGCCGAGGATCACGACGAATTCTCCCGACGCAAAAACAAGGTCGATGCCATGCAAGGTGGGGGTCTTGCCGTAAGATTTACGCACGGCGCGAATTGCGATGTCAGCCATGAACGCGGACCTCTTTTTTTCTGCAGATGGGGGAAGCGGTTTCATTTTTCGGTGGCCACCAGGCCCCGTACGAACCAGCGCTGCAAGACGGCAACGACGACCAATGGGGGCAGCATGATGATCAGCGATCCGGCGAGCGTCACATTCCAATCCGGCGTGCCGTTGTCGGCCGGCAGGAGTGCGACCAGCGACATCATCGTGGTCTTATAGGCAGGGTCCGTCACCATCAGGAGCGGCCAGAGATACTGGTTCCAGCCGTAGACGAACATGATCGTGGTCAGAGCGAGCATGTTGGTGCGCGAGAGCGGCAAGAGCATATCGATAAAAAAAACGGACCGGGCCCGACCCGTCCATTCGCGCGGCCTCGGCTAGTTCATCGGGCAGAGTTAGGTAGAATTGGCGGTAAAGGAATGTTCCGGTGGCCGTTGCGATTAGCGGCAGCGTGAGACCGGCGTAGGAGTTGAGAAGGTTCCAGTCGAGGGACACCTCGAAACCAGTCGCAGCGGAGATGAGAAGCCGTACGGGCTGAAACAAATCGGCAGCGACTGCGTAGGTGGGCACGACACGCACCTCAAGCGGCAGCATCAACGTGATGAACACCATCCAGAAAAAGAAGCCCTTCAGCGGGGTTCGGAAGAATACGATGGCAAAGGCAGTCAACGCTGACAGTGCGACCTTCCCGACAGTCACGAGGCTGGCCATCACGAAGCTGTTCAACATCGCCGTCCCGAGGTTCGCCCGCGTCCAGGCGGCGCTCATATTCTCAAACAGGCGATCCTGCGGCAGGAAACTGAAGGGTATGGCGTTGACCTGCTGAAACGTTTGGCTCGCGCCCGACACGATGACGATGAAGGGACCTATCAGCAGGAGGAAGCCGAAGATCATCACGCCATAGGTGAGGGCGTTTGCGAAAGGGGTCCGCTGAATCATGACTGCCTCACTTGTAATGGACCTGGCGCTCGATGAAGCGGAACTGGATAAAGGTGAAGATCATGATGAGGCCGATGAGCACGAGGCTCTGGGCCGACGCGCCGGAGTAGTTCAGTCCACGGAACGCCTCCTCGACGATGCGGAAGACCATCACATCCGTGCCGTGGTTCGGGCCGCCATCCGTCGTACGCGCGACGATGCCGTAAGTGTCCGCACCGACGAAACCTTCGGTCATCATGATCACGAGCAGGAAGAAAAGCGTGGGCGCAAGCATCGGTATCTGGATGTCGAGCGCGCGGCGTATCGGGCCGCAGCCGTCCATCGCTGCAGCCTCGATGAGCGACCGCGGGACAGACTGCAGACCTGCGAGAAGGAAGATGAAAGTGTAGCCCGCCCATTTCCAGGCAAACACGACGATGACGAGAATAAGGGCATGGCTGCCATACTTGGCTGGGTTCCAGAAGTCCGGAAAGGCGGCGTTGACCGATGCCATCAGCCCGCGCTCTGGCGACAGGATGAAACGGAAGGCCATGCCGGCAGCAGGTCCCGCAATCGCGTAAGGCAGGATGTAGAGGAACCTGAAGGGCGCGGAACCCGGTAGCTGGCGGTCAACCGCCAGGGCAAGAACAAGGCCGATAAAGATCGTAGCCAAGGTGCCACAAAGGGCGAACGCCAGGCTGACCCCAACGGAATTCCAGTAGAGCGGGTCGGCGAACACTTCCTTGAAATTGGCAAGTCCGACGAATTCCGCAGTTCCACCGAAGGGCGGTTCGAGCGTGAATGCCCAGCGCAACACCGCGACCGCCGGCCAGTAGAAAAAGAACAGGATCAGGATGATCTGCGGCAGGGCGAATAGGCTGGGCAGCCACCAGCTACGAAAGGCCGCGCGCTTGTCCATGTGTGCAAATTCCGTGCGTAAGAACAGGTATGGGAGCCTGCCATCGCTCAGGCAGGCTCCCGACGGATCAGATTTTAGTTCAGCGTCTGACCGGCGTAGGTTTTCTCGAAGCGACGCAGCACTGCGTTGCCACGTTCGACCGTCTTGTCGAGCTCGGCCTGTACGTCTGCATTCTGCATGAAGATCGCTTCGAGGGCCGTTGCGAATTCCTTGCGGATCTGAGTGAAGCCGCCCAGGCGAATGCCACGGGTATTTTCCGACGTCGGCGTGAACGAGAGGCTCTGGATGGCAAATTCACGCCCCTTGTAGGGCGCCTTGTCGTAGAAGCCGTTGGACTTCATCGCGTCGAAACCGGTCTTCGTTACCGGAATGTATCCCGTCACCGTCGACCACCACTCGGCCATTTCCGGTGTCGCGATGTAGTTGAGGAATGCTGCTGCACCCTTGTATTCCGCTTCCGGACGGCCAGCCAGCACCCAAAGGGATGCGCCGCCGACCAGCGAATTCTGACGCTCTGTGCCTTTCCATACCGGCAACATGGCGACATCCCACTTCACGCCCTCGGGAAGGGACTTGCCGATGGTGCCATGGTCGGCGATCGAGGTCTGTATCATCTGGCAGGTCTGGGACGTGAAGGCAGGGACGGTATCCATGCCAAGCTGCTTGGTCTTGACGACGAAGAGCTTCTCGTCTGCCATTTTCTTGAAGAACTTCACGTGATCGACGAACTTGGTCTTGTTGACGACGAGTTCGGCATCCAGCCCCTGGTAACCATTCGCCTTGGTGGCGATCGGCTGGTTATGAATGGCCGAAAACTGCTCCATGAGCGGCCATGTGTCGAAGTTGAAAGCGAGCGGGCATTCGAAGCCGGCGGCCTTCAGCTTGCGGGCCGCTTCCTCGACCTGTTCCCAGGTGTCGGGCTTGAAGTCCACGCCGGCCTTCTGGAACGCATCGACGTTGTAATAGAACATTGCAGTCGAGGAATTGAAGGGGAAGGAATTCAGTTCGCCCCCAGCGGTCGCATAATAGTTGGCGATGCCGCCGAAATAATTGTTCCAATCGATCGTATAGCCGTTGTCGGCCATCAGCTTCTTGGCCGGCACGAACGCGCCGGACAGCATCATGTCCAGGGTGCCGGCATCGTAGATCTGCGTGATCGCGGGCTGTTTTTTGGCGCGGTATGCCGCAATAGTGTTTTGCAGGGTCGTGTCGTATCCGTTTTGCGAGGTGCAGACGATTTCGAATTCGGGCTGGCTATCGTTGAACTTCTTGCACGCTTCCTGAACCCGCTCTCCAAGATCACCCGAAAGACCGTACCAGAATTCGAATTTCGTCATTTCAGCTGCTGCTGGTGAAGGGCCAAACGCGGCGGTTGCCATCAGGCTGATAAGTGCGAACGTGGTGGCGGAGTCTCTCATTGCAAAACGCTCCTTGCAGAATGGCGGTCACCAAAATCGGCGACACGAATGAGCCGGAGCGCTTGCTAACAGTTGAGTGTGACATTCCCAGCCAAATCGAATGATGAAACGATGAAAGTTCGATTACGGTATTATGAAGGGCCGAGCGCGCATTGGCGTTAGGCTTCTTCCCAGGTGGTCGGAACGACTGCCGCCAAACCAAAGTTTGTGCGAACGAATGAAGTGTTCAATTTTTTTGATTGAACCGATCTGCGAACGCGAACCAGTTGATCGCTGCGCCAGATGGTGCGCTATCGACCATCGCTCTCCTCGTGGAGCTGGAAGTCACTGCTGCTATTGCAGGATCGCGTAGAAGCTGCGCTCGCTTCGCCGCAGCACGAATTTCCTGCGTGAATTCATGCGTGGAAGTGCGCTCCCTGAGAAGTATTCCGCACCGAAGATCTCGAATTCAAAGGTTGGTCACGCGGCGAGATTCTGCCGGTGCCGGGAGGAATCGGTACGCACCTTGGGTTAAGCGCTAAATCTCTGTCTTCGCCGGGCAGCGCTTTGTTCAACACGCTTTGGACCCAGGTCTCCGGTGCTAGTGCCATAGTTAAACGCTCACCGAAAACCAAGACAAAACATAACTGTTGAATTATGATTTCCACCCCATATTTCATTTTTGCATCACCGTTTCGCATGGCAAACTGACAGACATCAAAATCGGATTGCTTTGTGATGACGGTGCCGCAGCGGGAGTGGACGGTGCCACAGGGAGGAAATATGAAACGGACAATTCTGGCCGCGCTTGCGGCCTTGGCCTTGAGTGGTGCTGCCTATGCGGACACGATCAAGATCGGCGTCGTTGGACCCTTTTCCGGTCCCTTCGCGCTGCAGGGCAAGAACTTCAAGGCTGGCATCGACGCCTATATGGCATTGAACGGCAGCAAGGTCGGCGACGATGATATCGAGATCATCTATCGCGACGTGCCGCAGGCCGATCCGGCGCAGTCCAAGGCGCTTGCCCAGGAACTGGTTGTCAAGGAAGGCGTGCAGTATCTGGCCGGCTTCTATTTCACCCCCGATGCAATGGCCGTCACGCCGCTTCTGGAACAGGCCAACGTGCCGCTGGTGATCATGAACGCGGCGACGTCGGCGATCGTGACCAAAAGCCCGCTGGTGGTGCGTACCTCGTTTACCACTTGGCAGACCTCGACGCCGATCGCCAAGGTGGCGAAGGATGCGGGCGTTTCCAAGGTCATCTCGGTGGTCAGCGACTACGGCCCGGGCGTCGATGCTGAACATGCCTTCAAGGCCGGTTTTGAGGCGGCCGGTGGACAGGTCGTCGAAGCCATTCGCATGCCGCTTGCCACCAACGACTTCTCGCCGATCATGCAGCGCATCAAGGACTCTGGTGCCGAAGGCGTCTTCGCCTTCCTGCCGTCGGGCCCGACCACGCTTGGTTTCGTCAAAGCCTATAACGAAAACGGCCTGAAGAGCGGCGGCATCAAGTTCTTTGCTCCAGGCGATCTGACGCAGGAATCCGATCTGCCGGCGCTTGGCGAAGCAGCGCTCGGCATCCAGACGACGTTCCACTACGCCGTCTCGCACGACAGTCCGGAAAACAAGACTTTTGTCGAAGCGGCCGCAAAGGCCATCGGCAATCCGGCCGAACTCTCCTTCCCCTCGGTCGGCGCCTATGATGGCATGCATGTGATCTACAAGATGATCGAGGCGACCGGCGGCGAGCAGGACGCGCAGAAGGCCGTCGATGCAGTCAAGGGTCTTTCCTGGACGAGCCCGAGGGGCCCGGTTTCCATCGATCCGGAATCGCGCCACATCACGCAGAACATCTACCTGCGCGAAGTAACCAAGGCTGATGACGGCACCTACTACAACAAGGAAGTTCAGACTTTCGAGAAGCAGGGCGATCCCGGTCTGGCGGCGCTGAAATAGGCTTTTGGGCAATTTGGGTTCCCGTTGAGCCCCGCCCACATTGGCCGCAAAACACCGGCGTCCGGCGAATAGAGCGATCCGGGCGCCCCAAAGCATTTCCAGGAAAAGTGCGAAGCGGTTTTCCGTGAAGGGAATGCAAAAGATAGGGATGCATTTCCAGGAAAAGTGCGAAGCGGTTTTCAGTGAAGGGAATGCCTAAGATAGGGACGCATTTCCAGGAAAGGCGCGATGCGTTTTTCCATCCGGGAATACCTGAAATGGAAAGATGGAGCGTTTCGGTGCCTCCGTTGAAGGCGGAAACGAACCACGCGCGTGCGGCTGTTTGCCGGGGATGGGTTCGTCTCGTCCGCCCCTCAGCCGTCAGTGATAACGAAAGGCATCGGATAGCCCCATGCAAACAGTCTTCAGCATCGCGATCGATGCCCTTGCTTATGGCATGGTGCTCTTCGTCATCTCCATCGGACTTTCCGTCACCATGGGGCTGATGCGCGTCGTCAACCTTGCGCATGGCGCATTTGCCATGATCGGCGGATACATCGCCTCCTATGCGGCGCGCGACCTCGGCCTTGCCTATGGATTTGCCATCGTGCTTGCCGTGTTCGGCACGATCCTGATCGCCATCCCGATCGAGCGTCTGCTTTATCGTCGCATCTATGGGGCGCCGGAACTGACCCAGGTGCTGATGACGATCGGCATCACCTTCTGCATCATCGGCATCGCCAACTATGTCTTCGGGCCGACGCTGAAGACCGTGCCGCTGCCGGGGCAACTGCAGGGCTCTGTCGATCTCGGTTTCCGCGCGATCGCCACGCATCGGCTCTTTGCGATCCTTTGCGGCCTCGCCGTAGCCATCGCCCTCTGGTACGCGATTGAAAGGACGGCGTTCGGCGTCAAGCTGCGGGCCTCGGTCGACAATGCCGCCATGGCCGCTGCACTCGGCGTGCGCACCGAGATCGTCTATGCCGTGAGTTTCGCGGTTGCCGTTGGCCTTGCCGCCTTCGGTGGAGTGGTCGGTGCCGAACTTCTGCCGGTCGAACCCTATTATGCGCTGCGCTACATGGTGACCTTCCTGGTCGTCGTGTCGGTCGGCGGTGCGGGCTCGATCCCCGGCGCGCTTGTCGCCTGCCTGCTGCTCGGCGGCATCGACACGACCGGCCGCTACCTGATGCCCGAGTTCGGCGAATTCTTCTTCTATCTGGCCGTCATCGCAATCATCTGCGTCTTCCCGCGCGGACTTGCCGGGAGAGCCAAGGGATGACCATGACCACCACCAACGACCTGATTGCACGGACAGCGGGCAAGCGCCGCTTCGGCGGCGGCGACCTGATCGGTCTCGGCGTCATTCTGGCGCTCGCTATTGTCGGCTACTTCCTGTTTCCCAACAATCTGGCGCTGCTGACGCGCATCATCGCCATCGCGCTGTTGGTGCTCTCGCTTGACCTCGTCACCGGCTATTGCGGGGTGGCGACGCTCGGACACGCGGCGCTGTTCGGCGCCGGTGCCTATGCCGCGGGAATTGTCTCGGCGCATTACGGCATCAACGATCCCTTCGCGATGCTCGCCTTCGGCATTGCCGCCGGCGCCGTTGCCGGCCTCATCTGCGGAGCGGTGATCCTGCGTGCACACGGTCTTCCGCAACTGGTGCTGTCGATCGCCCTCATCCACCTCTTCCATGAGTTCGCCAACAAGGCGTCGTCCTGGACCGGCGGCAGTGATGGCCTGTCCGGCATCGCGCCGAGCGCTTTGCTCGGTCTTTACGAGTTTGACCTGTGGGGACGCACGGCTTACGTCTTCGGCGTCGTGCTGCTGGTGCTTGTCTTCGCCGTCCTGCGGCTGATCGTGCGCTCGCCCTTCGGCATGCTGTGTCGCGCCATCAAGGAAGACCCGATCCGCATCCGCTCGATGGGGGCATCGCCGAAGGGCGCGCTGATGAAGATGTATGTCATCTCCGGGGCCGTGGCCGGTGTCGGCGGCGCGCTCAACGCCATCTCGACGCAGGTGGTCGGTCTCGACAGCCTGTCCTTCACCATGTCGGCCGAAAGCCTGGTGATGCTCGTTCTCGGTGGAACTGGTTCGCTCTTCGGCGCGCTCACGGGCACCATTGTCTTCATGTTCTTCGAAGACGTCGTTTCCGCCGCCAATCCGTTCCACTGGCTGACGATGGTCGGCGCCCTGCTGATCGCCGTCGTCCTCTTCGCGCCGAAGGGGCTCTACGGAACGGCAGCCGCCTTCGTTGCCCGCCGCCGGGAGGCAAAGTGATGCAGCCCATCTTTGAAGTTCGCAACCTCAAGCGTGCCTTTGGCGGCCTGGCAGTGACCAATGACGTAAGTCTCAGAATGGCGCCGGGCGACCGCGTGGCGCTGATCGGCCCGAACGGCGCCGGCAAGACGACGTTCGTCAATCTGGTCACGGGCAACCTTGTTCCTGATTCTGGCGAGGTTCGCCTCGGCGGCGAGACGGTCACCCGTATCGATGCCATCGGCCGGGTGAGGAGAGGGCTGGTGCGCTCCTTCCAGGTCACGCGCCTGTTTCTCGACATGACGCCGGCCGAGCATGTGGCGCTCGCCGTCCTGCAGCGCGACGGCCGCTCCGGTCGTCTGTTCGGCAATTTTCTCTCGATGCCTGATGTGATGGATGAAGTCGGGCAACTGCTTGGCAAGCTCGGGCTTCGCGAACTGATGCATCGCAAGGTCAGTGAGATCGCCTATGGCCAGCAGCGCCTGCTTGAAATCGCCGTGGCGCTTGCCTTGAAGCCGAAGGTGCTGCTGCTCGACGAGCCGGCCGCCGGCGTGCCGCAGAGCGACACCGGTCGCATCGAGCAGGCGCTCGCCGATCTACCGGCGGATCTCGCCGTGCTGATGATCGAGCATGACATGGATCTGGTCTTCCGTTTTGCCAAGCGCGTCGTCGTTCTGGCGGCTGGCGCCATTATCTTTGACGGTTTGCCGTCTGATGTCACCCAGGATCCGCGGGTGCGAGAAGCCTATCTGGGGAGCTATGCCAATGCCAGCCACGCCGCTTGAGGTGGAAAACCTGTCCGCCGGTTATGGGCCGACGCGGGTGCTCGAAGGTATTTCGTTCTCGGTTCCAGCGGGCGCGCGCCTGGCCGTTCTCGGCCGCAACGGCATGGGCAAGACCACGCTGCTGGCGACGCTTGCCGGCCAGACGAAACGCTACGACGGGCGCATTCGCATGGGTGATGCTGACGTGACAGCACTGCCAAGCGCGTCACGCGCTCGCAAGGGCTTAGGCTTCGTGCCACAGGCGCGTTGCGTGTTTCCGACCCTGACCGTCGAGGAAAACCTGTTCGTCGGTCTCAAGGACCGGCCGAAGACCGCACTGCAGGAGGCTTACGACATGTTCCCGCGGCTTCATGAGCGGCGGCGGAACCTCGGCAGCCAGCTTTCCGGCGGCGAGCAGCAGATGCTGTCAACGGCGCGCTCGATCCTCGGTCGTCCGTCGGTCCTGCTGCTGGATGAGCCCCTCGAGGGGCTTGCCCCGGTGATCTGCGAGGAACTGATGAGGGCCTTTGCCGAACTCGCCAAGACCGGCGACATGACGATCGTGCTGGTCGAGCAGCGCATCCAGAGCGCGCTCGATTTCGCCGATCAAGTCATCGTGCTGGAGCGCGGACGCATTGCCTGGACGGGCACGCCGCAGGCGCTTTCAAGCGACCACGACGCCGTCGAGCGATTGCTGGGCGTCGGCGGACTTCACTGAAGCGATTGAGCGCAGTTTTTGCGGCCCTAAGGTTTGAGCGCGACCGAGCTGTCTTTGCCGTGGAGTGAAAGCGTCAAACGGCGTGGGTCTCAATGTCGTCAAGTATGGACAACATCTTCCTTCCCATCGCAAAGGCTCTGGCATCGCCTCTTTCGATGAGCGCATTCGCTACGACCCGTGACCGACTTGGGACATCAACGAGCCTCTCGACGTCGATATTGTCGAATATTCGCAAGCCATAACGCTCGGCCGCCAGCTTGAGATATTCTGCTAAACGATCCTTGCGCTTTCTGTGATCTTCGCGCATGTCTGCGGCGGCGCTGACAATATCATTGCGTCGATCGCGCGGAACCAGCACTTCCGCTCGAACGAGGTCAGCTGCGCCACTACGCTCAGGGTGCCTTTTCATCCTGTCTCGAGACGCCATCGCCGATCCCCTTCCTCGCCAAAATATGCGTATCCCGGATACGCATCAAGTTGGATCACGGACATGTCATCTCGGCGCCGCCATACATGGGGCGACGGACAGGGCGGGGCCGCTCAATATATGGGGTCGATCCTGAGAATAGGACCCAGGGCAAGAAAGAGCCCGTTAGCTTAGAACGCGACTGCGACGCTTCTTCAAACCGAAGCGCGAACGCGCTCCCAGGCGTTCATCAGGTGACGGCCGAGCACTTCGGACAGCTTGGCCTTGTCGCGGGCTTCGAGCGCAACGATCATCTCGTCATGCTCGGCAACCGCGGCCGCCCATTTTTCCGGGCCTTCGTGGCCGATGAAGCGGATGCGCTTCAGCCGTGTCTGCAGAACGCTGTGCATGTCGGCGAGCGCCGCATTTTCGGCGAGCTGTACGATCGCCGAGTGAATCTGCTGGTTGAGCTTGTAGTATTGCAGCCGGTCGCCGACCTTGTAGCGACGGACCATTTCGTCATGTAGCGCGCGGACTTCGGCAATGCCGGCGTCGCTTGCCGCATCACAGGCAAGCTTGCCCGCAAGTTCCTCCAGCGTCTGCAACACGGTCAGCATGTCGTGCACGTCCTTGGCGCTGAAGCGCTTCACGACGGCGCCGCGACTGGGCACGAGTTCGACCAATCCCTCACTCGCCAGGTACTTGATGGCTTCGCGCAAGGGTGTGCGGGAGACGCCGAGCTGCTCGCCGAGCTGGCCCTCATGCAGGCGCGTACCGGGCGAAAGGTCACCTTCAATGATCATGTCGCGCAGGTGGCTGACAAGAGTGTCATGCAGAGCGGTTCGCCTGATCGGGCCGGGGCCGCCGTCGGCGCGTCTCTCCAGTGGTGTGATTTCGTTCATCATTTTGCTTCTGCGCTTGGTGGCCGCGTGTCGGCCATCCGTTCCCCGTGCGTGCCGATTGAATCAGCACTGTCTGATTGAAGCATGGAGACAGGGCTCGCCATCGTCAACAGAAAATGCTGCATACAGAATACAAAAGACTTGATGCAGAATTTTGAATAACGTATGACAGCCTGCGAAAAGCATGAAGTGGAGGACATCTCACATGACGACCAATGGTGCTGCCGGTAACGGCGCGCGTCCTGTCATCGCGCTTGCCATGGGTGATCCCGCCGGCATCAGCCCCGAGCTGACCGCGCGGCTGCTGGCCCTTCCCGATATTCGCGAGGCCGCACACATCATCACGATCGGCGATCGCCGCATTCTGGACGAAGGCGCCAAGGCTGCCGGTCTGACGCTCGATCTCGCGTCCTCGACGCTTGAGGATCTCGACAAGGCCGGTACCGCCCGTCACGTATTCGTCGACCTCGGTCATCTCGATCCGGCAGACGTCGATCGCGGCGAGGCGACGCTCGCCGGCGGCACGTTTGCAACGCGCAATTTCCGCACGGCGCTGGAGCTTGCCCACGCCGGCAAGGCCGAGGCCGTGTGCTTCACGCCCTTCAACAAGAAGGCCATGCGCTTTGCCTATCCCGGCTATGACGATGAGATCCGTTTCGTTGCCGACGTGCTCGGCTTCACCGGCAAGGTTCGCGAATTCAACGTCCTCGAGAAGGTCTGGAATGCGCGTGTCACCTCGCACATTCCACTCAAGGACGTGGCTGACAACCTTTCGGTCGAGGGCATTCTCGCCGAGGTCGAACTGACCCAGACCTGCCTCAAGGAGGCCGGTTACGAAGAGGCGAAGATCGCAATTGCAGGCCTCAACCCGCATGCCGGCGACGGCGGCAGCTTCGGCATGGAAGAGATCGACATCATCGAGCCGGCGGTCGAGAAGGCGAAGGCGCTCGGCTACAACGTCGATGGCCCGTTCCCGGCCGACACCGTTTTCGTGCGCGCACTCAAGGAAGGCTTCAATGCCGTCCTGACGATGTATCACGATCAGGGTCAGATCGCGATGAAGCTCATGGGCTTCGACAAGGGTGTGACGATGATGGGCGGCCTGCCGTTCCCGCTCTGCACCCCAGCCCACGGCACTGCCTATGACATTGCCGGCAAGGGCATTGCCGATGTCGGCGCAAGCCGCGAGGCGCTTCTGCTCGCCGTTCGCATGGCGAAGAAAAAGGCTGCCCTTTCGGCTGCTGCCTGAATTCGCACGCTTTCAACCACTACCGGCGCAGGAGGAGGTCTTGCGCCGCATCTCACTCAACGGGAGGACTAGATATGAAGAAATCCGTTTCTATCGCATGCATCATGGCAGCCGCATTCGGCGTTGCTGCTCCGGCGTCGGCCTTCGAGCCGGACCGTCCGGTTGAATTCGTCGTCACGGCTGGCCCGGGCGGCGGCACGGACATCTTCGCGCGCACGATCCAGGCGATCATCGGCAAGTACGAACTGATGAAGGCGCCTGTTGTCGTCACCAACAAGGGCAGCGCCGGCGGCGCCGAAGGTTTCGTCTACACGGCGACCAACAAGGGCGACGCCTACAAGCTGGCATTCGGCACCAACAATGCTTACCTGCTGCCGGTCCGCGCCAAGGTGCCTTACAAGCCCGAGGATTTGACGCCGGTTGCAGCACTTGCTTCCGACGAATTCATCCTCTGGGTCAACGGCAAGGCGTCTTACACAACGGCTGCCGACTTCGCCGCAAAGGCCAAGGAAGGTGGACTGAAGATCGGCGGAAGCCAGTCGAAGGACGTCGACCAGATCCTCACCTCGATGATCAACGACGCGACCGGTGCGACTATCAACTACATCCCGTTCAAGAGCGGCGGCGAAGCCGCTGTTCAGCTTGCCGGTGAACACCTCGACGCCAACGTCAACAACCCGAGTGAAAACCTCGGCCAGTGGCAGGCCGGCATGGTCAAGCCGCTGTGCGTCTTCAAGAGCGTCAAGCTGACGAACGACGCCAAGGTTGCTGGCGACAAGGGCTGGAGCGACATCCCGACCTGCAAGGAGTCGGGCATTGCCATCGACAACTACTCCATGCCGCGCACCGTCTGGCTGCCGGCTGGCGTGGAACCCGATGCCGTCAAGTTCTACGCGGACCTGATGCGCAAGGTTTCCGAAACGCCGGAGTGGGCGAAGTATCTTGCCGATACCTCGCAGTCTCCCGCTTACATCGCTGGCGACGATTTCAAGGCCGCCATCGAGATGGACGGCGCCGCAGTCGGCGAAGTTCTGAAGCGCGAAGGCTGGCTCGCCAACTAAAACAGGCGATATATCGGGACGGGCGCCTCGACAGCGCCGCGCGTCAAGTATGACGCGCTTAACGGGAGCGCCCGTCAACCGGTTTGAAAGGTCACGATCATGAGTGAGAACAGTGCGAATGGGCTCTCCCGCTTCGCGGTGGAGCTTGGCGTTGCCGCGTTGACGGGTATCTTCGGTGCAGCCGTCTGCTATGGCGCCTCCGATGTCGGCGCCGGATGGAGCGATTTCGGCCCAGAGGCCGGCTATTTTCCCTTCTACATCGGCGTTCTGATCATTCTGGGAAGCATCGCGAATGCGATCGGTGCATTCGTGAAGCATCGCGGCACGGGTGATATCTTCATCGACTCTGCCCGCGCCCGCGTCGTTGCCTCATTCCTCTTGCCTCTTGTCGCCTTTGCCGGCGTCTCCGCCTGGCTTGGCCTCTATGTCGGGACGGCGCTCTATATCGCCGGTGCGATGCTCTTCCAGGGACGCTACAAGTGGTGGATCGCACTGCCGGCCGGCGTTACCGTTTCGCTCTTCTTCTTCATCGTATTCGAGATCGGCTTCAAGGTTCCGCTGTTGAAGGGACCGGTCGAGGCATGGTTCGGGATCTACTGATCCTGGCCGCTTAAAGTTTCCCCGGGAGGAATGACATGGAAAATATCGGTCTTCTGATCGATGGCTTCGGCCACATCCTCAGCTGGAATCACATCCTGCTGATGATGGTCGGCGTCACGCTCGGCATTCTGGTCGGCGTTCTGCCCGGCCTCGGCGCGCCCAACGGCGTCTCGCTGCTGTTGCCGCTGACCTTCTCCATGGATCCGATCTCCGCCATCATCCTGCTCTCCTGCATGTATTGGGGAGCGCTGTTCGGCGGCTCGACGACATCCATCCTGTTCAATATTCCAGGCGAGCCCTCGTCGGTCGCAACCACCTTCGACGGCTATCCGATGGCCAAGGCAGGCCAGGCGAGCCGCGCCTTGACGCTGGCCTTCGTCTCGGCCGGCATCGGCGCACTTGCCGGCGTCGTGATGATCACGCTCCTGTCGGGCTGGGTCGCGAATTTCGCGCTGCGCTTTTCCTCGCCCGAATATTTCGCGGTCTACTTCCTCGCCTTTGCAAGCTTCATCTCGATGGGGGCGCAATCGCCGTTCAAGACGCTCGTGTCGATGATGGTTGGTTTTGCACTTGCATCCGTCGGCATGGACACAATCTCCGGCGATCTGCGCCTGACCTTCGACATCCCGACCCTGATCAAGGGCGTCAGCTTCCTGATCGCCGTCATGGGCCTCTTCGGCATCGGCGAACTGTTGCTGACGACGGAAGAGGGGCTGCGCTTCGAAGGCATCAAGGCGCGCGTCAGGCTCGCCGAAATCGGCCGTACGCTGGTCGAGATCCCGCGCTATTGGCTGACGATCGCGCGCTCGACCATCATCGGCATCTGGATGGGCATCACGCCTGCCGGCCCGACCGCAGCCTCCTTCATGAGCTATGGCGTCGCCCGTCGTTCGGCGCGCGACAAGTCGAAGTTCGGCAAGGGCGACCCGCGCGGCATCGTAGCACCCGAGACCGCCGACCATTCGGCCGGAACCTCGGCACTGTTGCCGATGCTGGCGCTCGGCGTTCCAGGTTCGGCCACGGCTGCCGTCATGATGGGCGGCCTGATGATCTGGGGCCTGACGCCCGGTCCGATGCTGTTTACCGACCGGCCCGATTTCGTTTGGGGTCTGATTGCCTCGATGTATCTCGGCAACGTCGTCGCCGTCATCCTGGTGCTTGCCACCGTGCCGCTCTATGCCTCGATCCTGCGCGTGCCGTTCTCGATCATCGGCCCGATCATCGTCGCCGTCATCTTCTCCGGCGCCTATCAGGTGGCAAATTCCGTCTCCGACATCTTCATGGTCATCGGCTTCGGCGTGCTGGGCTACGTCTTCAAGAAGCTCGACTATCCGCTGGCGCCGCTGGTTCTGGCCATGGTGCTCGGCGACAAGGCCGAGGATGCCTTCCGCCAGTCGATGCTTCTGTCGAGCGGATCGCTGAATATTTTCTGGTCAAATGCGCTGGTTTCGTCGTTGATGGCGCTTGGCCTGGCAATGCTGCTGTCGCCTGTCGTCTTCGGACTGATCGGCCTGGTTCGCAAGCGCAAGGACGATGATGCAACATCGCCGGGCGACGGTAGCGCGGCGGCTTGACGGAGCCGCCGCACCAAACTTCAAAAAATTGGGGAAACGCCATGGCAAACGCGCCGCGCAAATGGAACCGTGACACCTGGCCGATCGCTGCCGCCATGATTCAGTATCCGAACATGCTGGCAGACGGCCGCTCGGTTCAGGACCAGTCGGTCGAGGAGTGGGCACTGACGCTCGATGACGTCGTCGATGCCGGTTTCACCGAACTCGACCCGACCGACAGCTGGATCCGTCTTGCCGATTTGTCACCGGCACGGCTCGAGAGCTTCGTCGCATTGACGCGCGATCTCGGCCTGACCATGCCGGGGATCTCGACTGCGCGTCGCAGCGTCATCGATCCTGTTCATGGTGACGACTATCTCGCCTATGGTCACCGGGTGATCGACACGGCTGCGGCGATCGGGGCAGGTTCAGTCTCCTTCGGGTTCTTCGGTCCGTTGACCGATGCACAGAAGAAGGCGCTGTGGTTCTGGACCGTCGATGGCGTCAAGAATCCTGATGATGCAGCCATCTGGCAGAAGGGCGTTTCGCGCATCCGCGAGCTCGGCAGCCATGCCGAAGAGCTCGGCATCGAGTTGGCGCTCGAGATGTACGAAGACACCTATATCGGTTCGGCCGACAGCGCCGTGCGCTTCGTTACCGACGTCGGTCTTGCGAATGTCGGCATCAACGCCGACCTCGGCAACCTGGTCCGCCTGCATCGTCCGGTCGAGCACTGGCAGGAAATGATGGCGAAGGTTGCACCCTTTGCCAAATACTGGCACGTCAAGAACTACAACCGCACCGAGGACGAAACTTCGGGGCTGATCGTGACCCATCCAGCCCCGCTGGAGTTCGGCGTGATCAACTACCGTTCCGCCATTCGCATGGCGCTTTCGCACGGGTTCCAGAGCCCGTTCCTCTGCGAGCATTACGGTGGCGATGGCCTTTCCGTCAGCGCAACCAATCGGGACTATCTGAGGCGCATTCTGCCTCGCGACTAAGGAACAAGTAGCGATGACCACGATCTTTGACGCACCGGAAGATTTCGCCGTAACCGCGCTCGCCGGCTTCAGCTCCATCTATGCCCGCAATGTCCGCCTGGTGAAGGGCGGCGTCGTGCGCTCGACCAAGGTGCCGAAGGGCAAGGTCGCCGTCGTTATCGGTGGTGGCTCCGGCCATTATCCGGCCTTTGCAGGTTATGTCGGCCCAGGCATGGCTGATGCTGCCGTCGCCGGTGACGTCTTTGCCTCGCCGTCGACCGCTGCCGTCGCGCGTGTCTGCCGTCATGCCGACCAGGGCGGCGGCGTTCTCCTCGGTTTCGGAAACTATGCCGGGGACGTCCTGAATTTCGGCGTTGCCGCCGAACGCCTTCGGGCCGAAGGCATCGACGTGCGCATCGTGCCGGTGACTGACGATGTTGCCAGCGCTGCCGCTGAAACGGCGCCTAAGCGCCGCGGCATCGCCGGCGATCTCGTGGTCTTCAAGATTGCAGGCGCTGCGGCCGAAGCCGGTCTGTCGCTGGACGAGGTCGAGCGCGTCAGCCGCCTTGCCAATGATCGCACCGTCTCTTTCGGGGTCGCTTTCGGCGGCTGCACCCTGCCGGGCGCGAACCGTCCGCTCTTCACCGTTCCGAAGGGCGAAATGGCACTCGGTCTTGGCATTCACGGCGAGCCGGGCATCAGCGAAGAAAAGGTCGTAACGGCAACCGAGCTTGCGAAATTGCTTGTCGGCAAACTGCTGGCCGAGCGTCCGGCCGGGACGGCAAAGGTTGCGCCGGTGCTGAACGGTCTGGGCTCAACCAAGTACGAAGAGCTTTTCGTTCTTTGGGTCGCTGTCGAACAGGAATTGAAGGCGGCGGGCCTCGAAATCGTCGATCCGGAATGCGGCGAGTTCGTCACCAGCCTGGACATGCAGGGCTGCTCGCTGTCACTGCTCTGGCTCGACGAAGAGCTTGAATCCTACTGGCGTGCGCCATGCGATGCACCGGTGCTGCGCAAGGGCGCGATCATCAACGCGGAGCCGGCGACCGATACGATTTCCGATGAGGATGGTCCCGCGACCTTCGCGCCTGCGTCGCAGGCCTCCAGGGAAAGCGGTAAGTGCATTGCCCGGTTGATCGGCAAGGTTGCCGATGCCCTGAAGCAAGCTGAAGACGAACTCGGCCGTATCGACGCCTTTGCCGGCGACGGCGACCATGGCCAGGGCATGCGCCGCGGCTCTGCGGCGGCCCAGGAGGCCGCGAACTCTGCGGTAGCGGCTGGGGCAGGCGCTGCCAGTGTGCTGGCAACGGCGGGCGATGCCTGGGCCGATCGCGCGGGCGGCACGTCGGGCGCAATCTGGGGTCTGCTTCTTCGCTCCTGGAGCAACGCATTTTCCGACGACGACAAGCCTGCGGATGCGGCCATCATAGAAGGTGCGCGGCTCGCGCTCGACGGCGTCACCCGTCTCGGACGCGCCCGCGTCGGGGACAAGACCTTGGTCGACGCCCTCGTGCCGTTCGTCGACACGTTGGAGCGGGAATTTGAAAACCTGAAGTCGTTGAACAAGGCTTGGGAGGCGGCGGCCAAGGCTGCTAGCGATGCGGCTGACGCCACGTCCAGCCTGACGCCGAAACTCGGCCGCGCGCGGCCGCTTGCGGAAAAGAGCATCGGCCATCCGGATGCAGGCGCGGTGTCGCTGGCGCTGACAGCTCGCGTTGCCGCCGACTTTCTGAAGGAAGACGTCGACGCCTGATAACGCCGTCCGGTCCACTCCTCGCAAAAATGGGCGCGGGTCCTCCCAACCGCGCCCTTTTTGTTGTCTTGGTCTTGCGCCTGGCCCAAACCGGTCGTTCGCCGTCAGCGGACCTTAGAATACAGCAACGCGTCTCTTGCTTCATTCGAGACGTTTGGATGAAGAAGATAGCGGCGCAGAACAGCTTCACGGGCCATGCCAGCCTTCTCCATCACGCGCGACGACGCGATGTTGACGACGTCACAAGTCGCCTCTGTTCGAAATATAGTTGGGTGCGCGAGAGCATGTTCCAACAACCAGCTAACAACCTCTGTGGCAACCCCCTGTCCCCAGTGGTCCCGGCGAACGATCCAGCCGTATGATACCCGCCCGGAAGCTACGCGCGGCTCCACCGTTCCAATGATCTGCTCTGGCGCTGTACGCAGGGCAATCAGAGATGGAAAACTTGTCCCGGCATCCCACTCTCGCTCCGCTTGCTCCAGAAAAGCGGTAGTCTGCGAAATGTCGGAGTGGGGCCTCCAGACCAGGTAGCGAGTAACGTCCACGTCAGTGGCCCAGCCTTCGAAAACCGACGCCGCATCAGATGCCTGGGCCTTTCGGACAAAGAAGCGTTCGGTGTTGAACGTCTCGGGTAGTCGATATTTCTCAGTCATAAAAATATCCATAGATTCAGAATCGTAGTTCTAAGATGGTCACAGACGTGGGGCTTCTTGAGGCTAAAACCAGATCGAGACTTTGGCAATCAATGACCGGTGTTGGCGCAAAGCGGCCAACGCCGCATAGTGGTCGGTATCAACCTTCTCGCCTAGCCCGCAGGATTGTACCAGATCGGCGACGTGTAAGCCCGCTCCTGCGACGACATTGGCACTTCGGACGGCATGGTGACGCCGAAGTACTTCGCGTCGTAGGCCGTCCAGCGCGGCGTCGGAATTTCCAGCACTCTAGCGTAGTAGAAGGCGCGCTGGGCCGGGTCGAAGGCGGGGTCGGTCCAGACCGAGATCAATTCTGGCGCGCCGATGGTATTGGTCCAGGTGGCGTCGGCGACGTCAACCGTGTTTCCCACAGGCGGCAGCTTGCCGTCAGCGCCAGGCTTACGTTCTCCGGACCATGCGGCGTCATAGACTTGCTCGTGCAATTGCCCCGCCGCATCGATCCAGCCCTTGACGATCTGATAGCGGTCGAGGTTCGCGCCGATCGGGTCCTTCAGCGCAGCCACCAGAAACGTAGGAGCCTTTTTCCCTGCGGGTGCGGGCGGCAGGTCGCCTCCCATCGGAACACCCTTGGCGTATCCGACCGCTGCCGGGCTTCGCGTCTTGGCGTCCGCCTCGGCGAACTCCCATCCGCCAAACAGCCGAACCAGCATCCGCGGCCCAGTGGTGGCGTAGACCTCCTTACGCTTCATAGCGTCGAAGATGGCTTCACGCGTGTTCTCCATCGCCCAGACGGCAGCATAGCCGCTCGAAACGACTTCCCAGCCCATGACCTCCTTGTCGCCGAACTTGGCGATTGGGTGTGTCGCGCGGCCGGCGCTCGGTTCTGCCGCAGGGAGTTTGCCAAAGAAGTTGTTCTCTTCGACCGCGGCGAGCGACGTGTGGGAATCCGTCGATCCGATCAATCCATATTTGTACGGGTTCACGCCAAGCTCTTTATCGAGTTTCAGGCCGTTCTTGAGGGCCGAGCGCGCATACTCGAACTGCAGCATATCAGGAGTTTTCGCCGCACTCAGGTCGAGGTTGCCCATATCCCACCGCTCGAAGTTGGCGAACTCGTCAGTCGGCGACAGAGTAGGATGCGTCTCCCCGTCGCCTTTCATCTGGGTAACTTCCATCAGTGGCTCAAGGCTTGCGCGGGTGCGCGCATACTCCGCGGTGATAGGCTTTCCTCCGACGGGATTGATCAACGGGAACATCAGGCCGTTCGACAGATTGCCGTTATGAGGGATGGCGAGCACGCTGCCGCCGGTCTTCGTCTGGTAGTTTTGGAGAGCCTTCCATAGGTCTTCCGGATTGTCGCTCTGCAAGGACGAGAATGGCAGGATCGGCTCCGTCTTTTCCGCGCCATCGCGGAAGACGACCACGCGATGCAAGTTGTTGCCGCCGGTGTTGGATGACCACTCATAGCCGATCAACGCAGTAAACGTGCCGGGATCGTTGTATTTATCCGCAGCCTGGACGTTCTTTTGCCATACCGACCGCGTCAGGTCGTCCGAACGAAGCGCAGCCGGCAAAGGCTTGCCTCCACCGCCGACGCTCGCCATGATTTCGTAGTAGACGTTCATCGCCTGGTCGCCGCCGGCTGCCATCATCTGGTTCCAGCGTTTCAGTTCAGGATCATTCATCAAGGTCGGGTTTCCGGTCTTGATTTCGCCCAGCGTGCCCATGTTCTCGGCGTGATCGGACACGACCAGAAAATCAAGCGGGCGGCTCAATCGTGCATGCTGACCGGTCGAGGAGATGACTTCCTCGCCGCGTGCGAAGCGATAGGCTTCCTCCGGTCCGAGGGAGTTGCCGAAGGCGATGGCGTCGAACGACTGAGACGTGTGCAGGTGCGTATCGCCAAACAGCGGACGGGACGGGAACCTATTGCCGGCGTAAGGCGAATACCCCGGCTTCGGGAAGAGTGTGTCGACCATATTGGGATCGAGCGTCCCCTCATCTATGGTTTCCTGTGCCAGTGTGGGGTAACCAAATGCCGTGGTCGCAACCAAGGCCAATCCGGCCAAAGGCATCAAAACGCGCATGACATCCTCCCGATCGACGGTTAACTTCTCGCTCTCATCTTTCCTACTCAACGAACTGTAAGAACTTCACGGCTTGCGCTGCCCTACAGGAACATGGCGTCAAGCCGCTGGACGCACCAAAATGCCGCGACAATCCCGATCGCGTACGCCGAGGCAACGGCTGCCCCGCGCGGCATTGCGGCAAAGCGACGGACAACATGCGCCAGCGTCAGCAATGCTCCGATGAACGCCAGTTGCCCAAGTTCGACCCCGAAATTAAACGCCACCAATGCCAGCGGGATGTCGCCTTGCGGCAAGCCGATTTCGACAAGCGCGCCAGCGAAACCGAAACCATGCAGCAGCCCGAAGGCGAAGGCCACCATCCATGGACTGGTTATCGCAAGGCTGGTCTGGCCACGCTCCATGCGCACGATCTCTGCCGCCACCATGACGATGCTGATGGCGATCATCGCCTCGACTGGTCGCGATGGCAGTGTCACCCAGCCGAGCGTCGCGCAGGTCAACGTGATCGAGTGAGCAACGGTGAAGGCGGTAACCGCCTTCACCAGCTTGCGCCAGTCGCGCACGATCAGCATCAGAGCGGCGACGAAGAGCAGGTGATCGAAGCCAAACGCGATGTGCTCGATGCCCTGACGAACATAGGTGGTAAAGACGCCCCAGGTGCTTTGCGATGCGGGTATCAGCGCTGATGGCGCGCCGGGTGTCAGCCGAGCCGTCCAGGTGTTGCCATTGGCAAGAACCAGGTGGACCAGGGCGTCGGTCATGGTGTTCTGCAACCCGTCGATCAGCACCGTCTGGCCGGCGAGTGGCTCCAAGGTTCGGATGCGCCAGGTCTGTACCATCGCATCGCCGGTCGGATGCGAGACGACCGGGGTCATCATTTCGATCCTGCCGGAGAACAAGGCTTTCAGCGCCAGCCGCGCATTGCCCTGCATGGGCGTCTTGAAGAGTACGCGCAACTCGTTCGGCGCTTCTTCCCGGATGCTGAGGTAGGCAGGGCGCACTTCATGGGCGAAGGCGGCCAACGAGAACAGCATGGCAGCCACCGTAAGTGCAACCAGCCAGACCAACCTGGCTGCGGAGCAAACCTCTCGCTCGAACACGGATGGGCGGGGTCGCCCGCTCATTTCGCAGCCGCCTTCGACGCGAGCTCGGAACCCAGAGTCGCGCTCACGCCGTCATCCAGTTCGACTCCATACTTCCTGCGAAGCTCGGCGAGATAATTGCGGGTAAGTTCGGCTTGCTTCGCGCTGCGCCACTCGGCGAGGACAGCGTCGCGCGCCGTTTCGAAAGGTTTCGGAGTTGCCGACGCGCGCTGTGTGACAAACACCAGATGGAAGCCATAGCCGGATTTCACCGGTCCGCTCCACCCGCCCGGTTGAAGTGCCAGGACGTCGTGCGCGAAATCGGCACCGAACATGGCCGAAATAGCCGCTGCGTCTGCATCGTCGAAGCTGTTCCCGAGGAGCAGCCGGTCGCCTGCCGCCGGCTCGACGTCGCCGCCGTTCAATTTGGCGAGCGCCGCCTTGGCGTCTGCCGCAGCGTTAACGCGGCGCTCGGGACTGAAGTAGGCCTGCTTGAACGACAACTTGCCAGGCGTCTCGAAGCGCGACGAGTTGGCGGCGTAGAATTTCCGCAGTTCCGCCTCAGTCGGCTCAGCCAGTTGGGCGGTGTCCTCAATCATGAATTTGAGTTTTTGCGCCAGGCGGCGGCGGATGATGGTGTCATCCTGATCGAGGCCCATCTCCTTGGCCTCGCGTGCCAGAAGCCTTTCGTTCAGGAGACCGTCGACCATTCCCTTCAACTCGCCGGCGGTCGGATCACGTAACCATTGGCTCGACCACGTCTGCCTCAGCCATCGGATGTCGCCCTCGCCGATGCGGACAGGTTCAGCCCCGTCCTCAGCCCGCTTGTCATGCAGCCATGAGTAGCCGCAAAACACGAGCGCGCCGGCGACGGCGAAATGCAGTAGAGGTTCTCTGAGCAACTTCATACAGCCATCTCCGTGTTCCTTCCGGTGAGTGGCAGAGAAGAAAATTCAAAGTCACAAGGTCAGTGCAGTTCCTCTATTCGGCCAACGTCCGCCACCTTTTTTCCAGGGCGGTGCCGATGACATTTATGCGCCCGGAACGGCATAATCTGCAATATGTATTCGAGGTGATGTTTACGTCACTTCGCATGGCTTTATCCCGCTTGCATAGTGTATATCCCTATCGCGCACTGCGGTTTAACTTGCGGATGCCTGTCGGCTTTCTTTGTCGGTAGAAATGATTGTCCTTACCCCCGATAAGCTTTGTGATTCTGGGTGATATATACTAGTTGCAATCAGTTAGTTTGCAATCCAGGACTGAAGAAAGCGCGCTCGACGGCGAACATCCAATTTCACATGACGCTCCCTACCGTCCGCACCCCCCCACCAATCCGGGCTTTCGAGGCGTTTCTGCCGCGGGGCAGCTTCGGCCCCAACTGCGGCGCTGATGTCGGCGTGCTCAGGCGTAGCGAACGAGAAACTCTTCGGCCGTCAGCTCGCGGAAATCGTCGAGCGCCTTGCGCAGGCGCTGATGGTCCCAATCCCACCAGGCAAGGCTGTCCATCCGTTCGCCGATACCGGCATTGAACCGATCGCGGATGAGCATTGCCGGCACGCCGCCGACGATCGTATAGGGTGCCACGTCCTTGGAGACGACAGCGCCGGCTCCGATCACCGCACCGTTGCCGACATTGACGCCTGGCAGCACCGTCGCACCGTGACCGATCCAGACGTCATGGCCGATCGTCACCCGGTTCGACCGGCGCCAGGCGAAAAGATCGTGATCGACTTCGGTATCGTCCCAGTAGTTCGGAGCGCGATAGGTGAAGTGATGCAGCGTTGCGCGCCAGGTCGGATGGTTGGTGGCGTTGATGCGCACCGCGGCAGCGATATTGACGAATTTGCCGACCGTCGCGCACCAGATCGAGCCGTCCTGCATGATGTAGGAGTAGTCGCCGAACTCGACCTCTTCCAGGCGCGAGCGCTCCTGGACTTCGGTATAGCGGCCGAGCGTCGAGTTGTTGACGCTCGCGGTCGGGTGGATGAAAGGCTCGAGCCCCAGTTTCTGGCTCATGCGGCGGCCTTTCGCGGCGAGAAGGCCGACACGTCGAGAATGCGGTCAGCCACCGCGTCGCGGACTTCCTCATCGTGGAAGATGCCGATCAATGCCGTTCCCTTCGCCTTCTTCTCGGCGATCATCTCGACGACCACCGCACGGTTTTTCGCGTCGAGCGAAGCCGTCGGCTCATCGAGAAGCAGGATCTTGTGGTCGGTGATGAAGCCGCGGGCGATGTTGACGCGCTGCTGTTCGCCGCCGGAGAACGTGGCTGGCGGCAACGACCATAGTTCTTTCGGCAGGTTGAGCTTAGACAGAAGCTCGGCGGCACGTGCGCGGGCATCTTCCATGGCGACGCCACGCGCCTGCAGCGGCTCGGCGACGATATCGAGCGCAGAGACACGCGGCACGACGCGCAGGAACTGGCTGACATATCCGAGCGTTGCGCGCCGGACTTCAAGCACGGTGCGCGGTTCGGCGGTTGCGAGGTTCACCAGCTTGCCGTCATGCTCCATCAGGATCTGGCCTTCATCGACGCCGTAATTGCCGTAGAGCATTTTTAGGATCGAGCTCTTGCCGACGCCGGAGGGGCCGCCAAGGACGACACATTCGCCTGATTTGACCGAGAAGGAGACGTTGGCGACGACAGGCAGGCGCACGCCGTCGCGCAGGTGCATGGTGAAGCTCTTGGCGACTTCGGAAACAACAAGGGGCGTAGCCATGATTCTTACTTTCCTTTGCGCATGATCTTGATCGAAAACAGATTTTTAATTTTCGGCATCATGCGTCATACCTGCAGGATGGAGGAGACGAGGAGCTGGGTATAGGGCTCGCGCGGATCGTCGAGCACGCGGTCGGTTAGCCCCTGCTCGATGACGGCGCCGTCCTTCATCACCATCATGCGGTGCGACAAAAGCCGTGCGACAGCGAGATCGTGGGTGACGATGATGGCGGCAAGGCCGAGATCGTGCACCAGGCCGCGCACGAGGTCGAGCAGGCGAGCCTGCACCGAAACGTCAAGGCCGCCGGTCGGCTCATCCATGAAGACGAGGCGAGGGGAGGTGACGAGATTGCGGGCTATCTGCAAGCGCTGACGCATGCCGCCCGAAAACGCGCGGGGCTGGTCGTCGATGCGGTCGATGCCGATCTCGACACGCTCGAGCCAGTCGCTGGCGGCGGCACGGATGTTGCCATAGTGCCGGTCGCCAACGGCCATCAGCCGCTCGCCGACATTGGCACCGGCCGAGACCGTCATTCTGAGGCCATCGGCCGGGTTCTGGTGGACGAAGCCCCAGTCGGTGCGCATCAGGAAGCGTCGCTCGGCCTCGCCCATGCGGGCAAGATCGCGGTACTGGCCGTCGCGCATATGGTATTCGACGATGCCGGAGGTCGGCATCAGCCGGGTCGAAAGGCAGGAGAGCAGCGTCGTCTTGCCCGAACCGGATTCTCCGACGATCGCCAGCACTTCGCCGGGGAAGAGGTCGAAGGAGACGTTCCGGCACCCGATGCGGCTTCCGTAGAATTTCGAGACGTCGTTGACTTTCAGAAGCGGTACGGCACTCATTCTGCGGCCTCCTGGCGGGCAAGCATGTGTCCAGCATGGCCGCAGTCGCGGCGGTCTTCGCAATGGTCGGTGTCGGAGCAGACGAACATGCGTCCGCCCTTGTCGTCGAGCACCACTTCGTCGAGATAGACGTTCTCGGCGCCGCAGAGGGCGCAGGGCTTGTCGAACTTCTGCACTTCGAACGGGTGATCGTCGAAATCGAGGCTGACGACCTCGGTATAGGGCGGAACCGCATAGATGCGCTTTTCACGGCCGGCGCCGAAAAGCTGGAGCGCTTCCGACATGTGCATCTTCGGATTGTCGAACTTCGGCGTCGGCGAGGGATCCATGACGTAGCGACCCTCGACCTTCACCGGATAGGCATAGGTGGTGGCGATATGGCCGTTGCGGGCAATGTCCTCATAGAGCTTCACATGCATCAACCCGTATTCTTCGAGCGCGTGCATCTTGCGGGTCTCGGTCTCACGCGGCTCGAGGAAGCGCAGGGGCTCCGGGATCGGTACCTGGTAGACCAGCGTCTGGCCCTCCCTGAGGCCTTCCTCGGGAATGCGGTGGCGCGTCTGAATGATGGTTGCTTCCTTAGTCTTCGTCGTCACTGCGACATCGGCGACCTTCTGGAAGAAGGCGCGGATCGACACGGCGTTGGTGGTGTCGTCGGCACCCTGGTCGATGACCTTCAGCACGTCCTTCGGTCCGAGGATCGACGCGGTAACCTGCACGCCGCCGGTGCCCCAGCCGTAGGGCATCGGCATTTCGCGCGAGGCGAAGGGAACCTGGTAACCTGGGATGGCGATCGCCTTCAGAATGGCGCGGCGGATCATCCGCTTGGTTTGCTCGTCCAGATATGCAAAGTTGTAGGTGGCAAGGTCGGTCATTCGGCGGCCTCCTTCATGCCGTCCTGGCCGCCGGCGCGGGCAGCGTCATAGTCGCGGCGCATGCGCCGAACGAGGTCGAGTTCAGCCTGGAAATCGACATAGTGCGGCAGCTTCAGGTGTTCGACGAAACCGGTCGCCTGCACGTTGTCCGCATGAGAAATCACGAATTCCTGGTCCTGCGCCGGCGCAACGATGTCTTCGCTGAATTCGTCGGTGCGCAACGCGCGGTCGACGAGTGACATCGACATGGCCTTGCGTTCGCTTTGGCCGAAGACGAGGCCGTAGCCGCGGGTGAACTGCGGCGGCTGTTTCGCCGATCCCATGAACTGGTTGACCATCTGGCACTCGGTGACGCGGATGACGCCGAGGGAGACGGCAAAGCCGAGCTCGGGCAGGTCCAGTTCGACTTCGACTTCGCCGATGCGGACTTCGCCGACGAAGGGATGCGTGCGGCCATAGCCGCGCTGGGTCGAGTAGGCGAGCGCCAGCAGAAAGCCCTCGTCGCCGCGTGCCAGGGCCTGCAGGCGCAGGTCGCGGGCCATTGGAAATTCCATCGGCTCGCGGGTGAGGTCGCCCATGACATGGCCTTCGGGCATGCGGCCGTCGCCTTCGATCAGCCCTTCGCCGTCGAGAATGTCGGAGACGCGCATCACATGTTCGCCAGGCTCCTTGACGGCCGGCTCCTCGACCGCTGCGTCGTCGATCAACGAGGGGTCGAGCAGACGATGGGTGTAGTCGAAGGTTGGGCCCAGCAATTGTCCGCCGGGCAGGTCCTTGTAGGTGGCCGAGACGCGGCGCTCGACCTTCATGGTCGCGGTATCGACCGGCTCGGAATAGCCGAAGCGCGGCAGCGTCGTGCGGTAGGCGCGCAGGATGAAGATCGCCTCGATCATGTCACCGCGCGCCTGGCGCACGGCAAGGGCTGCGAGCTCACGGTCGTAAAGCGAGGCTTCGGCCATGACGCGATCGACGGCAAGGCCGAGCTGTTCGACGACCTGCTGGATGGTGATCGACGGTAGGGCGCGGTCGCCGCGGCGCCGATCGGCAAGGAGGCGATGGGCGTTGGCAATGGCGGCTTCGCCGCCCTTCACTGCAACATACATGGGTTAAACCTTCTGGCGAACGAGTCGGGTGGTGCGCGGCAGGCAGAGAACGCTGTCGCCTGATGTCAGCACGAGGTCGATGCCGCGCGGGAAAATCGCGCGGTTGGCGCTCCAAAAGTCTAGGAAGACTTCAGGCAGGCCACGCACCGCAATGGTGATGTCGTCCTTGATACCAGGTCCGTGGGCGGTCAGCGGTTCGCCGCCGGTCAGCGCCTCAATCTCGATGACGAGCGTCGTCGAGCGATCCGGGTATTCCTGCGTGCCGAGCGAAAACTGGTCGAAGCCCGGAACCGGCGCGCCCTTCTCGACAAAGGCAAAGCGTGCATCGGTTTTGGTGTCCGTCACCGGTGCGCCGGTGTGGAACGCGATCCACTGCGGTACTGCGGATTTGCCAAGGGCGGGCGTGAGCCAGACTGCGGTGTCGTGATCGCACAGCGTCAAGGCCACGGCTCCGGCAGCCGCGCCCATTGGCGCCGGCGGGATGCTCGACGCCTCCAGGCGGATGATCTGCCCCGGGCGGGCAAAGCCGTCCATCAGGCTCTTGAATACGGATTGGGCGGAAAACACCGGGTCGGCGAAGGCGCCGGCATAGATTTGCGATTGGCTGGCCATCAGTCGTCTCCGCGAACCATGGTGAAAAAGTCGACGCGGGTCGCGGCGGTTTCCTCTGCGCTGCGGCGGTCCTCCGCCTCGATGCGCGAAGCAATTGCCCGGTGAAGCGCCTCGACGGCCGGGCGGTCGGCTTCACGTTGGAAGAGCGCATCGAAGATTGCAGCAAGGCGGGCGCGCTGCTTGTCAGTGCCCAGCAACTGGCCATGGCCGATTTCGCCGGTCGAAAGCCGGATCGTTGCGCGCGATACGGTTGCCTCGCCCAGATTGAAGGCATCGCCGCCGCCGCCGATGCGGCCGCGAACCATGACCAAGCCCGTTTCCGGTCCGCGCACGGGCGACACATCAGGCTTGTCGGCAAGTGCCTCCCAGGCGGCCATGAGCTCTTCCGAAGACGCGCGGGCCAGCAGCCGCATGCCTTCCTTGCGCGCCATCTCCGGCGGACTTTCCTGTTTCAGCTTCGCATCCATCATTTTCACCTCAAATGTCTATTGATCTAGACAAGTGTACATCTTATACTTTTCCTTAGCGTCCGCAAATGACAGGCTTGTGACATGGCAATGCGAAAAGTGGTTGAACGGCAGACAGGGGTCGCACTCTGGCGGCAGATCGCAGACCGGATCCGGCTGGCGATCAGCAATGGCGACTACGACGCTGCCGGCATGGTGCCGCCCGAAACAGTGCTTGCGGGCGAGTTTGGCGTCAACAGGCACACCGTCAGGAGTGCACTGGCAGCCCTTGCCGAGGAAGGGTTGGTTCGTGCCGTCCAGGGCCGCGGTACGATGATCGAGCGCAAGGAGAGGGTGAGCTATCCAATCTCGCGTCGCACCCGCTTCTCGCAGGGTCTCGGCCGGCAGGTGAAGGAGATCGGCACCCGCCTGCTCGGCCATGCGGAACTGAAGGCATTTGGCGACATTGCCTCGGCACTGGGTATCGCGCCGGGTGAACCGGTGATCGAATTGCGCACCGTCAGCAGCGGCGATGGCCGTCCGCTCTCCGTTTCGTCAAGTTACTATCCCGCCGCCCGGTTTCCCCGCATGGCGGAAGAGTTCGAGCAACGGCATTCCGTAACCAAAGCGTTTGCCGCCCACGGCCTTGACGACTACGTGCGCGTTTCGACCGAGATCGTCGCCCGCCATGCCGACAGCGACGAACTCTCGATGCTGAAACTCTCGGCTGGTGCGATCGTGCTGGAGGCGCAGTCGGTCAATGCGGACCTCGACGGCAAGCCCGTGGAGTATTCCCGCAGCTGTTTTGCCGCCGACCGAATGAAATTGCGGATCGAAACGTAATCTGCCGGGTTGCGTTAATTCGTTTTTGCCTGCAAAAGTTGATCTTCGTGCCCAGTCGACCAATAGGAAATGTCTGAACGGATTGGTGGAGACGAGCTTCGGTGAGCGGACGTGTAGGCTTACTGGTTTTGATCGGTACTTTGCTGCTGGCGGCGCAATCCGTGCGGGCGGACGATAGCGGAATTTCTGGGCTCTGGCGCGAAGTGGGCGCGACGCTCATACGCTGCCAAGGCTGCCTCAGCGTTGTTCGGCACGGCACTGTCCTTACCGTTGTCAGCGGAGCGGGCTGGTCGGCAGTTGTGACTGCCAACAGTTACGGCCCGACATCCTACGCCAGCGGAACTGGGCGATGGCGGCCTAACATCGGCGCCAAACAGGCGGATGAACCGTTTGAGGTGCATCTCTCCCTCGCAGACAGTCGGCTGGTCGTCGTCCTGATGAAGGAGAGCGACCACGGTGCGTACCCCCATGTCAAGGTCAACTACGAGAGGCGGCTGCCCGCCTTAGACAAGAGTTTTGGAGAGGTCCGCAAGATCAAGATAAGTGAAGAATGATCTCGGCGGTGCCTGCCGTAGTGCGATGGGGACTGCTGAAAAGCCTGAGAACTTTGATTTCTCGGCCAAGCCATACTATCTTGCGGTTGCAGGAGCGATCAAACCTGGGCGGAGGTGCGATGTCGATCGCGCGACGGTCGAAATTGAAGCGGCGTCTTCTGGCGATGCTCGTGACGGGCATCGGAGGCATGGCGGCTGCGGCCGCCTCCTTCGCAACCGCAGTCTATCAGGCGGCCAATCCCGCTCCCGTTGAGCTTGCCAGGATGGGCGAGCCAATCGACACAGGTCGTTGGGTTATCACGATAAACAATGCCTCGATGGCGGAAGTTCCCCCTACGGGAACCAAGCCAGTCGACCCCAAGCGGTTCCTGACGGTCGACCTTGAACTCGACAATCGCTCGGCCGCGACAAGCAATGCGTTCATGCAGCTCGTCTCGATCGAGACGCCGATGTCGGTCCAACTTCCAGAGCCGGTCTACTACCTCGCCCGTGACAAATGGATCGCGAGCGCGATCAACCCTGGCATGCCGGAGAAACTCATCGCTGTTTGGGAATGGCCGGAGGGTTTGCCGAACCCGAAGGCGCTGCGCTTTTCGGTCGCCAAGCAGATCTACAAACCGCGCGACAATCTCTATGGCGCGCCCGGATGGTTTGATGACGGCAAGGCCGCCATCGTCGAACTGGCCGTAAGCGGGCAAACGGACGAGGCAGTGCGATGATCGCCGGGTTGCGTACAATCCTGTTGCTCGGACTTGGCGCTCTCGTGCTCTACGCCATGCAGCACAACACGCCGGGCTATGGCGATATCACGTCGCCGATTGCGATCCGTGGCAAAGCGGGCGAGCGGGTGGAAAGCCATGCCTTTGCCTATGGTGCCGCGAATGTGCATCTGGCGCGGGCGGTCAAGACCGAGAGCTTCGGACGGGTGCGCGACTATTCAAGCTCGGGTGTCTGGTTGGTCATCGAAGGTGCAGCGGTTGCCAAGAAAGAGAGCCTTACGTTGCTATCAGCGGAATGGTTGTCGCCAAGCGGAATCCGCTATGCCCTTAGTCAACGCTTCTCGACCATGCGTGGCTATCTGCCGACGGAGCGACTGGAGCCGGGCTTGCCCAAGCCGGTGCTCGTAGCATTCGAGTTGCCCGAGACGGCGATCAGCGGCGGTCGTCTGCTCATCGCGCGCTCTGGTCTGACCCCTCTCGGCGAAGAACTTTGGATCGCGCTCGACCAGAAGGCACCGCTGGAAATCAAACCATCGATCACGCTTGCGCGCGGCAGCGGCAGCATGCCGTGGACGCTGGCTGCAAAATGACGAGAGGCAGGTCATGAGCGAAAGACGCCTGTTCTGGACCTGCCTCGTGGCACTCGTCGCCGTGCTGCCATTGGCGATAGTGGTCCACACCTGGGATAGTTTGCGTGAGATGCCTTTGTTTTCCGGTAAGCGCGACATCATCGTCGAAAGCGGTGTGGTCCAGCCCTATGCGGGCGGGCAATGGAAGCTTGCGGATCTGAAACGACTGCCCGGTCCATCTGATGACGCGCGCGTTGTTCTGGCGGAATTCGAGAGCGAACCGAAAGATCTGGCAATGCTGGCTGAGAGTGCGTGCCGCGTTCGGCTGGTGGATGCGGAGGGGCGGCGCTTCGAGCCCTTGATGCTGACGGAACCAATCGTGCGCGAGATGTATCCCGAAGTGGCGGATCGCCCGCGCTGTTCGAGCCTCGCTTTTGCAAATGCCGGAAACGGCGGCACAGTCAGAATGGCGGAAAGTTTTATGGTGCCGGCCAAGGCAAGCGATCTTTCGCTCGTGGTCGAGGTTTTGGGAGCAGACGACGGCACGCTCGTTTTCAAGTGGAAGCGTAGCTAGACTAAATGTTCGCCTTGGGACCGGGTGACCCGTCTCACAATATGCAGGTATCGAGGGTTGCGTGAGTTATCCTCGCACAGAGCCTCATGCATAGGAGACGGGCCGTGGCAGACACTATCACA
>NZ_MOAI01000034.1:0-69402 GCF_001976035.1 Ensifer sp. 1H6
GTATCTACGTGCAGGACAAGGTCTATGATGCCTTCTCCGACAAGCTGGCGGCGGCCGTTGCCAAGCTCAAGATCGGCAATGGTCTCGACCAGGGCGTCATCCTCGGCCCGCTGATCGACAAGGCGGCACTGGAGAAGGTGGAAGAGCATATCGCCGATGCCACCGCCAAGGGCGCGCGCGTCATCCAGGGCGGCAAGCGCCATGCGCTCGGCGGCACCTTCTTCGAAGCAACGGTTCTGGCCGATGTCACCCAGGCGATGGCAGTCGCCCGCGAGGAAACCTTCGGCCCGGTCGCGCCGCTGTTCCGCTTCAAGGATGAGGCCGATGTCGTCGAACAGGCCAATGACACCGAGTTCGGGCTGGCCTCCTATTTCTATGCCAAGGATCTGGCGCGGGTGTTCCGCGTGGCCGAGGCGCTGGAATACGGCATGGTCGGCGTCAACACCGGGCTGATCTCCACGGCGGAAGCACCGTTCGGCGGCGTCAAGCTCTCGGGCCTCGGCCGCGAAGGTTCGAAGTACGGGATCGAGGAGTTTACCGAGATCAAATATGTCTGCCTCGGCGGCATCGCCTGACGCATTTGCAGTCCGATACAATCTGATCGCGAAACCGGCCGGAAAGCTCTGGCCGGTTTTTTCGTTTGCCGGTACAGAAGTTGACGTCGTGAAAAGAGGAGATGACGCGATGCCGGCACCAACCAACCCCTTCAAGGCCGCCCTTCGCGAGCAGCGCTTTCAACTCGGGCTTTGGGTCGCGCTGGCGAGCCCCTATGCGGCCGAAGTCGTCTCCAACAGCGGTTATGACTGGCTGTTGATCGACGGCGAGCATGCGCCCAACGACCTGCCGCTGTTGTCGGCGCAGTTCCGGGCAGTGACGGCATCCGCCAGCCACCCGATCGTTCGCCTTCCTGTCGGCGATACCGCGCTGATCAAGCAGATCCTCGATGTCGGCGTCCAGACGCTGCTGATCCCGATGGTCGAAAGCGCCGAGCAGGCCAGGGAACTTGTTCGAGCAACCCGCTATCCGCCGCATGGCATTCGCGGTGTCGGCGCGGCACTGGCGCGTGCATCGCAATTCGGCCGGATAGCCGACTATCTCCACACCGCAAATGACCAGATCTGCCTTCTCTTGCAGATCGAGAGCCGCGCCGGCCTGGCGGCGATCGATGAGATTGCCGCTCTTGAAGGCGTCGACGGCCTGTTCATCGGACCGTCGGATCTCGCCGCGGATATGGGCTATCTCGGCAGCCCAGGACACCCGGATGTACGGGCGGCGATTGTCGATGCCTTCGCGCGCATCGACAAGGCCGGAAAAGCGCGCGGAATCATGACGCTCGATCTCGCGCAGGCACGCGAGTATCGCGATCTCGGGGCCGATTTCATGGCGATCGGCACCGATGTCACATCCCTGGTTCGGGCGACACAGGCGCTGCGCCAGGAATTTACCGACGAGCAGGGGCATAAACCCGACAAGCTGGAAGCCGGCTACTGATCGCAGATCGCGCTGAGCATCGGCATGGCAACTTCAGGGCTCCAGCGCCGGAGCTCGGCAATCCGTCGCACGATCTTTTCAGTGTGATGGTTGGCGATATCGCCCATGCGATGGTCAAGGAACGGATTTCGGAAGCGGTCGAGCGTCGTTGCGACATAGGCACTCGCCTGTCGCCCGAGGCCCTTGGCGGCAAAGGCAGGAACGACTTCTTGTGCGTAGATATCCTCGAGCCGCCTGGCGACGTCCGCATCGGCAAGGATCTGCCGGACTGTTTCGTCGGGATCGCGGCCCTGCCTCAGCCAGATATCCGCGAGCACCGTGTGGCCGAGGTTGAGGATATGAAGCTTCAATTTTTCGTAGTGCGTCAGGTCGTCGACCAGTATCACGCATTCGTGCGCGCAAGGCGCTCTCAACCCCCGCTGTTTCTCGATCGCCCATAAAGCGTAGGGTTCGGCCACGGCGCCGGCGGGCTCGATCGGTTCCGAGACGATCCGGTCCACCAGCGTGTTGGCCCAGATTATCGCGTTCGCCAGCCAGAACACGAATTGCGGGTCGCCGAGGCGCTCGCGCGCGAGCTCCAGCACGATGGCTTTCAGCACGTCGCCATTGCGCGACACCAGTTCGCACGGAAGGATGGTCAGCGGTTTGCCGCCGGCATCGAAGCGGGCTTTCAAAAGCAGGAGAAGTTTGCCGGGAAAAGACAGCGGCACGTATGTCGACAGGTCGTCGCCGGAAACGTCGTAGCCGGTATCACCGGTGTTCGAGATCAGGAATTCGGCCTCGTCCGCCACGATATGGCAAACAGCATCCCAGTTGTCGTTTGTTGACACGGCCCGGACGACGCTCTTGACCCGCTCGATCTTGTCCACCGGCTTGCCGTCGGCAAGGCCACGGATCATCACGGGATAACCATCGGGTTGCGTCAGTGCCACCAGGCGTCCCGACCGTTCCGCTGAGCCGGTCGTCTGTACCACCGTGATCCGCCCCGGTGCTTCCTGCCTTTCCAGCGCCTCGCTGATGAAGAGATCGGCATGCGCCTGAAGAAAGCGGCTCGTTCCAAACTGCACAAATGGGGTCTTCATGCCGGTGCTCCGGTAGCTGGCTATGGAATGGATTGCAGCAGGGTCTCGCGTGCCGAGCGCAGGTGTCGCCGGCAGGCTTCCTCGGCACGTTTTGGATCGTGAGACCTGAGCGCTTCGATGTAAGCAAGGTGCTCTTCAAGCGCGCGCGCATTTCGCTGCCGCGCGTTGGTCTTGTTCCATTGGTAGTGATAGTGGAACACGATCGAGATGATGTCGTAGAAATCGACGATGAAACGATTGCTCGACGACTTGTGCACCAGGAGGTGGAAGCGCTCGTCGAGTTCGGAGAATTCCTTGTAGCGGTTGTCGATGTCGGCCAGGATTTCGTGGTGCAGCGCCTCGATCCTGTTCAGCTCCTGCCAGGCCGGATGGCTGTCCGGCAGCGCAACGAAACTTGCAGCCGAGCGAAGCTCGAACATCTCGCGGACCTCGGTCAGTTCCAGCGCAAACTCGCGGGTGAAACCTTTGAGGATCCAGTGGCTGTTCGGTCGCTTCTCGATCAGCCCGAACCGGCTGAAGCGGATCAGGAACTCCCGCACGCTCGTGGTACCGGCGCCGATCTCGCGTGCCAGCTCCAGTTCGTTGATCTGCATGCCAGGCTCGGCGCCGCCGGCCAGAATCCGGCGCATGAAGCTGCGCTCGATGATCTCGGCCAGCGAATCCGTTTCCTCCGTCGGGAAATAGTCGTCCGGTTGCGGCTGGCGCAGCACGATCTTCTTGCGCTTGTCCCAGGTGATCAGCTTCGCCTCTTCGAAGCGGCGGAGAATGGCACGCACCGTCGTCCGGCTCACGCCGAGCACCTGACCGAGTTCCGGCTCGGAGGGCAGGGAAGATGTCTCCGCCAGCACTTTCAGGCAGCGGTTATAGGCATCCTTGAAGACGGTGTTCTGTTTTGCCATTGCCAGGATCCGGACGGTTGGGGTTGCGCGAGCGATGAGCCGCTGATCGGAAGATCAGCTTTCGTCGGCCGCCGATCTAACCTGCCGGCGCGCGCTTGTCTTTGGCTCTCGCACCAAAATCATGACGTTTCTCCCCTGTTGCTGCTGTGCCTGCGGGCGGGCGGCGCTGTCTCGTTTCATAATACCCATTGACGGCGATCTGTCTATTGTGGATAAAAGACAAATAGACCCTTCTCAAAATCGCAGCAGTTTTCACGGAGAAATTCAGAGTGTCTGTGCCGTCTTCAATCCTTCTGGCTCCTGAGGACAATGTGGCCGTGGCGACGTTGGCAATCGCTGCCGGCGAGGCCCTGCCGGGCGGAGTTCGCACCGCCACGAAGATCGATCTGGGGCACAAGGTCGCCATACGGCGGATTCGTGCGGGCGACCCCGTGGTCAAATATGCCCAGGCGATCGGACGCGCGACCAGCGATATAGAAGCCGGCGAGCATGTCCATTCCCACAACCTCTCCTTCGATCAGGATCGCTTGGCCATCAGTCCACAAGGCGCGCCGGAAGAGGCGAGCGCCGCCGACAGGGCGCGCACCTTCATGGGCTATCGGCGCAAAGACGGACGGGCGGCGACGCGCAACTATATCGGCATCATTGCCAGCGTGAACTGTTCCACCACCGTCTGCCGGGCAATCGCCGAGGAGGCCAACAGACGCATCTTGCCGAAATATGATGGCATCGACGGATTCGTGCCGATCGTGCATGACCAGGGTTGCGGCATGTCTTCGACCGGCGACGGCATGATGAACCTGCACAGGACCTTGGCGGGCTACGCGCGCCACGCCAATTTCGGCGGGGTGCTGATGGTCGGGCTCGGCTGCGAGGTCAACCAGTTGACGCTTTACGGGCAGAGCGGAGCCGGGCAGGAAAAGCGCCACTTCAACATCCAGGAGGCCGGCGGATCCCGACGCTCGGTCGAGCGTGCACTCGGCATCCTCGATGAAATTGCCGAGGAAGTCGGCAGGCAACGTCGCGTCGCCATTCCGGTCAGCGAAATCATCGTCGGTCTGCAATGCGGCGGCTCGGACGGGCTGTCTGGCATCACCGCTAACCCGGCGCTGGGAGCGGCGGTGGATATCCTGGCGGCTGCCGGTGGTACCGCCATCCTTTCCGAAACGTCAGAAATCTACGGCGCCGAACATCTGTTGCGCAGCCGTGCCGCCAGCGCGGCGGTCGCCGCAAAGCTCGACGGGCTGATTGTCTGGTGGGAAAACTACGTCGCGCTGCATGGTGCATCGCTCGACAACAATCCTTCGCCGGGCAACAAACGCGGTGGCCTCACAACCATTCTGGAGAAGTCGCTGGGTGCGGTCGCCAAGGGCGGGCGCTCACCGCTCAATGCGGTTTACGGCTATGCCGAACGCGTCACTGAACACGGGCTCGTCTTCATGGATACGCCCGGCTACGATCCGGTGTCGGCGACCGGCCAGGTGGCCGGCGGAGCCAATGTCATCGCCTTTACCACCGGCCGCGGCAGTTGTTTCGGCTGTCGGCCGGCACCGTCGATCAAGCTGACCAGCAACACCGCGCTGTTCCGCGCGATGGAAGAAGACATGGACATCGATTGCGGCGTGATCGCATCCGGCGAGGCGACGATCGCCGACCTCGGTCGCGAGATCTTCGATCTCATCATCGATACCGCTTCGGGAAAGAAGACCAAGAGCGAACTCTTCGGCTACGGCGACAACGAATTCGTGCCCTGGCATCTCGGGGCAACACTCTGATGATGTGAGCTTGCGCATCCTAGGAGGGAGGAGACAGGGAATGCAGACGAGAAAGATCGGTCGAACCGACCTGCCGGTGACCGAATACAGCTTCGGCGCCGCCGGACTTGGGGGGCTCTACCGCGAATGCACGCGCGAAGCGGCGATCGAAACGCTGGACGCCGCTTGGGGCTCTGGTTTGCGCTATTTCGACGTCGCACCCTATTACGGGCTCGGTCTTGCAGAGCGGCGGGTCGGCGATTTCCTGCGCGACAAGCCGCGCGGTGACTATGTGCTGTCCACCAAGGTCGGACGGCTGCTGCATCCCGTGCCTGAAGGCGCCGTGCCGGACTATTCCTACGTCAAGGCGCTGAACTTCGACGTGCGTTACGACTACAGCTACGATGCCATCATGCGTTCGGTGGAATTCAGCTATGCGCGCCTCGGCCTCAATCGCATCGATATCCTCTATGTCCATGATATCGGCGTCTACACGCACGGTGTCGCCCGCAACGCCGTCTATCTCAGGCAATTGCTGGATTCCGGCCTTAAGGCGCTGGAGGAACTAAAGGCTGGTGGCGTGATCGCGGCCTATGGGCTTGGCGTCAACGAGGTTCCGGTTTGCCTGGAGGTGATGCGCCGTGCCGACATCGACTGCATCCTGCTTGCGGGGCGCTATACGCTGCTTGATCGTTCCGCAGTCGCCGAACTCCTGCCGCTCTGCGAGACAAAGAAGACGTCGCTGATCGTCGGCGGTGTGTTCAACTCGGGCATCCTGGCGACTGGCCCGGTCGATGGCGCGCATTTCGACTATATGCGAGCAAATGCCGAGGTGCGCGAAAAGGTCGGCGCGATGGAACGCATTGCCCGGGAGCGTGGTGTGCCGTTGGCCGCTGCCGCCATGCAGTTCCCGCTCGACAATCCGGTGGTTGCCTCGGTCCTGCTTGGGACAGCGAAACCGGAAAGCTTGAGGCGCAACATCGATGCGCTGCGGCATCGTATGTCAAAGGACGATTTCTCGGCTTTCGAGCCCTACACGCTTGTGGCGCCGGAGCTTGGATTGGAGGCAGTCCGGGCCTGATGCTTGAGGGTGCCGAGCCCGCGGGTCCTTGCAGGCACAACCCGAATTTCACATAACGAAACGTAATCTGGGAGGAGACAGTGCAGTCACGTAAATCGCAGCAACGACTGCTTGCAAAGCGGACAGCGTTGTATTAGCGTTTCAATATGTTTTTTATCGATAAAAGATCGATATGCAAGCACCTGGCGAATCGATCTCCATAAGGTGGAACGAGGTGCACTGAGAGGAGAACCCCAATGAGCATAGCCAAGCACATTCTTTCCCGCCGTGCCTTCACTGCCCTGGCCGGCGCGACGATGATCGCCGCGATGGCACCCGTCGCGTCCTTCGCGCAGGATGTCACGATCCCGATCATCGTCAAGGATACCACGTCCTTCTACTGGCAGATCGTGCTGGCCGGTGCGCGCGCGGCCGGCAAGGATCTCGGCGTCAACGTTCCCGAGCTCGCGCCCAGTCCGAATCCGATATCAACGGTCAGATCAGCATCCTCGAAAACGCCGTTGCCGGTTCTCCGGCTGCCGTGGTGATCTCACCAACCGAGTTCAAGGCGCTGGGCAAGCCGATCGACGAAGCTGCCAAGGCGGTTCCGATCATCGGCATCGACTCCGGCGCCGATTCCAAGGCGTTCTCCTCGTTCCTGACGACCGACAACGTTCAGGGTGGCAGGATCGCGGCCGATGGTCTGGCTGCAGCGATCAAGGAAATGTCGGGCAAGGAAGAAGGCGATATCGCCATCATCACCAGCCTGCCCGGCGTCGGTTCGCTCGATCAGCGCCGCGAAGGCTTCCTCGACCAGATCAAGACGAAATATCCGGGCTTCAAGGTCGTGGCCGACAAATATGCCGATGGCCAGGCAACCACCGGTCTCAACATGATGACCGACCTGATCACCGCCAACCCGAATCTCGTCGGCGTCTTTGCCTCCAACCTGATCATGGCACAGGGTGTCGGCCAGGCGATTGCCGAAAACAAGCTCGGCGACAAGATCAAGGTGATCGGCTTCGATAGCGACGAGAAGACTGTCGGCTTCCTCAAGGAAGGCGTGCTGGCCGGCCTGGTCGTTCAGGATCCCTACCGCATGGGTTATGATGGCGTGAAGACGGCGCTTGCGGTCTCGAAGAAGGAGAAGGTCGAAGCCAATGTCGATACCGGCGCCAATCTGGTGACCAAGGCCAACATGGCTGAACCGAAGATCGACGCACTGCTGAACCCGAAGGTCAATTGACGGCAATCGGCGGCAGGCGCGAGCATTGCCTGCCGCCGAGAATACGGTTGCCAGCGGCCGGATACGAGGACCGGCCGCTGGCAGTCTGTGCGATTGGGAGGAGTGCGCAGATGCCAGGTCTCGATGAGGTCAGCGATAACAAGAGCGACGGTTTGAGGACGGCTGCCCGCCACCCAGTGCCGAGGGGCGAACCGATCCTGGAAATGCGCGCGCTTCAGAAGAAATATGGCGCCGTCGAAGCGTTGAAGCCCGCCTCCATCACCTTTCTATCAGGAGAAGTTCACGCCATCGTTGGTGAAAACGGTGCCGGAAAATCGACACTGATCAAGCTTTTGACCGGCGTCATCCGGCGCACGTCTGGCGAAGTCTATTGGTGCGGCAAGCCGGTCCAGCTCGACAATCCTCAAGAAGCGATTGCGCGCGGAATCAACGCCGTGCATCAGGAGGTGGTGCTATGCCCGCACTTGAGCGTCGCCGCCAACATGTTCCTCGGCGACGAGATCAACAGCGCCGGCCTGATGCGCAAGCGCGCCATGACCGAGGCGGCCCAGAGCGTCCTTGACGATCTCGGTTTCAACCTGCCGGCCGCGGCGCCGCTCGGCAGCCTGACGATCGGCCAGCAGCAGTTGGTCGCGACCGCTCGCGCCGCCATGCGCGGCACCCAGTTTCTGATCTTCGACGAGCCGACCGCCTATCTGACCCGTCAGGAATCCGCGCAACTGTTCCGACTCATTCGCCGGCTACAGGGCGAAGGTGTGACGATCGTCTATATCAGCCACCGCATGGAGGAAGTCTTCGAGCTGGCCGATCGTGTGTCGGTGCTGCGCGACGGCACCCACGTCGGCACGCGAAAGATCGGCGAGACCAACGACGCCGAACTGATCACCCTGATGATCAATCGCACCATCGAGCAGATCTACCACAAGGAACACTTTCCGGCCGGCGAAGTGATCGTCGAGACCCGGGGCTTGAGCGGCCCCGGTTTCGCGGATGTGTCGCTGACCGTTCGCGCCGGCGAGATCGTCGGCCTCTACGGTCTGATCGGTGCCGGACGCAGCGAGTTTGCGCTCGGCCTCTATGGTCGCCATGCATCGACTGCGGGCGAGGTCTACTGGCAGGGGCGCAAGGTCAATATCGCCAACGAGCGGATCGCGATAGACCTCGGCATTGCGTTGGCACCGGAAAGCCGGCGCGATCAGGGCCTCTGCCTCAATCTGCCGATCGGCCTCAACATCAACCTGCCGATCTTCAGTCGGCTGACGCGCGGGCTGACGATCAACCGTCAGAAGGAAATCGAGAATGCGGATCGGCAGATCAGGGATTTGAAGATCAAGACGCCATCGCGCCGCGTGCTTGTCTCGGCGATGTCCGGCGGCAACCAGCAGAAGATCGTCATCGGCAAGTGGCTGAGCCACGGCGCCAAGCTTTTCATCTTCGATGAGCCGACGGTCGGCGTCGACGTCGGCACCAAGGCGGAAATCTACCGGTTGTTCGCCCGGCTTCTGGAAAACGGAGCGGGGATCATCCTGATCTCCTCCTACCTGCCTGAAGTCTACGAACTGTCCGATCGCCTGCACGTGTTTCGCCGGGGACGGCTGGTCGCCAGCCACGACTATCACGCGGCAAGCCACGAGGAAGTGCTGACACAGGCGATCGGTGTCTGATCGCGACAATGACAATCAAGAAGAAGCAGGAGGACGACGATGAGTGCTGATACGGTCGACAGCGGAGCCGGCCCCGCGCCGCGGAAAGGCGTGAGCATCCTGTTCGGGCTCACGCTTCTCGGGCTCCTGCTTTTCCTCTGGCTGCTCTTGGGGCTTGCCACCAACAGTTTCTGGACGCCGAACAACATCAGCAACCTGTTGCGCCAGGGCGCCATGACGGCGATCCTTGCGGTCGGCCAGACCTTCGTCATCATCACTGCGGGCATCGATCTTTCCGTGGGTGCCGTTGTCGGCTTCACCAGCGTGATCGTCGCCTGGCTGCTTGCCGCCGGCGTGCCGCTCTGGATTGCGATCATCCTGACGCTCGCCTTCGGCGTGCTGATCGGCGCCTTCCACGCCTTCGGTATTGTCCGCATGGGTCTGCCGCCGTTCATCATCACGCTTGCAACCCTGACCTCGCTGCGCGGCATCGGACTGTTGATCACCAATGGCTCGACGATCTCGATCACCAACGAGGCCTTCACCAATTTCTCCCGCGCCAACTTCCTCGGGGTACCCAGCCTGTTCTGGATGGTGATCGTGGTGGCGATCCCGGCCTATGTCTTCCTGCACTTGAGCCGCTTTGGCCGCTATCTCTTCGCCGTCGGCTCCAACAGTGAGGCGGCCCGCCTTTCCGGCGTCAACGTGCATCGCACGATCTATCTTGCCTATATCCTGTCCTCGACCTGCGCGGCCTTTGTCGGCCTGCTGCTCGCCTCCCGCATCGGCATCGGCAACGCCACGCAAGCCGAAGGCTGGGAGCTGCAGGCGATCGCCTCGTCGGTCATCGGCGGCACCAGCCTCTTCGGCGCGGTCGGCTCCGTGCACGGCCCGCTGCTTGGCGCCTTCATTCTCGCCACGATCAACAATGGCGCCAACCTGCTCAACGTCAATTCGTTCTGGCAGCGCATTATCACCGGCGTGCTCATCATCGTGATCGTCTATTTTGATCAGCTCAGGCGGCGCGGCGCGCGCTAGGCGCCGGCCCTGACAACATGCGGAAAATGACATGAAAGCCGTCCTCTGCCCGGAACCCGGCCGCCTGGAGATTGTTGAACGCGCGCCCGCGCCCGCCCCATCGGCCGGGTGGGTGCGGGTTGCCGTCAGCCATGTCGGCATCTGCGGCACCGACTACCACATCTTCGCCGGCAAGCACCCGTTCCTGGAATATCCGCGAGTGATGGGGCATGAGATCTCCGCGACGGTAATTGCCAACGGACCGGCGACGACGATCGCGCCGGGAACGCCTGTGGTGGTCAACCCCTACCTTTCCTGCGGCGACTGTGTCGCCTGCCGCCGGGGGAAGCCGAACTGCTGCACGGCGATCAAGGTGCTCGGCGTCCATACCGACGGAGCCTTCTGCGAGGAAATCCTCGTTCCCGAGGGCAATCTTTATCCGGCGATCGATCTGTCGCCAGAGGCGGCAGCGACGGTGGAATTCCTCGCTATCGGCGCCCATGCCGTGCGCCGGGCTGCGGCCCCTGCCGGCGTTCGTGCTCTGGTGATTGGCGCCGGGCCGATCGGGCTTGGAACCGCCATCTTCTCGCGCATCGCCGGCCATGCGGTGACGCTGATGGATACCAGCATCGAACGGCTGGCGTTTGCGACCGACCGGCTCGGTTTCGGTTCCGGCATCGTTGCCGACGAAGCGTGCGTTCGGCGCGTCGCCGAGGCGACCGGGGGCGATGGTTTCGATGTCGTCTTCGATGCCACCGGCCATGGCGGTTCGATGGAGGCTTCCTTCGGCCATGTGGCTCATGGGGGAACACTGGTGTTCGTCAGCGTCGTCAAGGACAGCATCCGTTTCTCCGATCCGGAATTTCACAAGCGGGAAATGACGTTGATCGGCAGCCGTAACGCCACGCGCAAGGATTTCGACCATGTCGTAAATTCGATACGCGAGGGGCTGGTGCCGGTGGAGCGGTTGATCACCCACCGAACGACGATGGACGCGGTGGTCCACGATCTGCCGCGCTGGGCGCATGAGAAGTCGGGCCTGGTCAAGGCGATCGTCCGGATAGCGGCGGCGTGACGACCCGTTCTGCTGCGATGCGAGAAAGCGGATCGGCGGCCAGATATCGAAAGCCGGCCGGAGAAAGTAAGACGCCTTCGCCGAAATCCGCGATTTTTGACGAAAACGCGACTTTTCGGCCAGCTCCGAGCAAGTCCGTTTGTTAATTGTCAGTAATCCGGGCGCATTCTCGCAGAAGTCGCTTGTCTAGAACCGAAACGGGTATACTTGTTGCAGTGCACAAGAAACATGGTAGTCTGGCAGGGATTGCGGACACCAAGACAAACAATCGCAAGCTTGCGTCCGACTGGGAGCGGCGTTGTCGTTGATTGAACCAAGGGGTACGCTTCCTATGTTCTACCAGCTCTATGAATTGAATCATGCCATGATGGCGCCGTGGCGAACGGCGGCGGATGCCATGCGGCTTGCTTTCAGCAATCCGATGAACCCGATCTCGCACACCTATTTCGGCCGCGCGACGGCGGCTGGCCTCGAGGTCTTCGAGCGGTCGACGCGCCGCTACGGCAAGCCGGAATTCGGCCTTCCCGAAACGCTGATCGACGGCGAGCCCGTTGGCGTTCACGAGCGCATCGTCTGGCGCGAGCCGTTCTGCAATCTGATCCATTTCGAGCGCGCGCTTCCCAAGGGGCGGGCTGCCGATCCGAAGGTGCTGATCGTCGCGCCGATGTCGGGCCATTATGCCACGCTCTTGCGTGGAACCGTTGAGGCCCTGCTTCCCCATTCCGACATCTACATCACCGACTGGATAGACGCGCGCATGGTTCCCTTGAGCGAGGGCACCTTCGATCTCGACGACTACATCGACTACGTCATCCAGATGCTGCACTTCCTCGGACCCGACACCCATGTCATCGGCGTCTGTCAGCCCGCCGTTCCGGTGCTTGCCGCCGTCGCCCTGATGGAAGCGGCTGATGATCCGCTGTCGCCGGCGTCGATGACGCTGATGGGTGGGCCGATCGATACGCGCATCAACCCGACAGCCGTCAATCTGCTGGCCAAGGAACGGCCGATCGAGTGGTTCCGCGACAACGTGATCATGCCGGTGCCGTGGCCGCAGCCGGGCTTCATGCGCATGGTCTATCCCGGCTTCCTGCAACTCTCCGGCTTCATGTCGATGAACCTCGACCGGCATCTGATCGCCCATAAGGAATTCTTCGCCCACCTGGTGAAGAACGACGGCGATGCGGCCGAGAAGCACCGGGATTTCTACGATGAATATCTTGCGGTGATGGATCTGACGGCAGAGTTTTACCTGCAGACCGTTCAGGTCGTCTTCATGCAGCATGCCTTGCCCAAGGGCGAGATGATGCATCGCGGTCGCCGGGTTGATACCACGGCGATCAAGAAGGTGGCCCTGCTGACGGTCGAAGGCGAGAATGACGACATTTCCGGTCTCGGCCAGACGAAGGCGGCGCAGACGATCTGCACCAACATCCCCGAGCACATGCGGATGCACTACATGCAGCCGGACGTCGGCCACTACGGCGTCTTCAACGGTTCGCGTTTCCGTCGCGAGATCGCGCCGCGCATCGTCGCCTTCCAGCGCGAGCACGCACGCCACGCAAAGCCGGTAAAGCAGCTGATCAAGGGCGGCAAAACCGCCTGATCCCCGTAAAATGCGGGCTTTTGCCCGCTTAGAGTCAAGGGTTTGTCCGATTCCGGGGAAGGGCGTCTTGTAGTCGAAAGCCCGCCTTCCCACATCGTTTTCACCGGGCCGCAATGGGTGGCCCGGGTGATTGCGAGGAATCCTGAAGATGAACCAATCTGCATTGATCCGTCCGGATTGGACGCCCGCGACCATTGCATTGATGGTGCTCGGTTTCGTGGTCTTCTGGCCTCTCGGCCTGGCCATGCTCGCCTACATCCTCTTCGGCGAGAAACTGAAAACGTTCAAGAAGGACGCCAACAGCACGGTCGATGGCATGTGCTCCGCCTTCAAGCGCGGCAATCGCGCCAACTGGACGCAGCATCATCGCACCGGCAACGTCGCCTTCGATGACTGGCGCCAAGCCGAGCTTACCCGCCTCGATGAAGAGCGTCGCAAGCTCGATGAAATGCGCGAGGAATTCGATTCCTACGTGCGCGAGCTTCGCCGCGCCAAGGACCAGGAAGAGTTCGACCGCTTCATGCGCGAACGCCGCAACGGCGGTTCCGGACCGGTAGCCCCGTTCGAGGCAAACTGAGTGACGAAAAAGACATCCGGTGTTTCACATGAAACGCCGGATGTCGCGATCAGCGATGCGGGCCACGTGTCTCTCTCGATGAGAAAACGGGCCGATCCTTATCGATCATCAGGCGCTTCGATCATCAGGCACTGGCAATTCCCTGGATCGTTGATGCCTTAGGGAATTATGCATTAGCCGAAAAGACCGCGAATCGGATAGAAAGCCGTCATGTTCCCTTCTTTCACGCGGCGGCGCATTCCCCCGGCTCCTGTCGACACGACCCGAGAAATCGAAGTCGCGGGCAAGATGCTTCCGCTAACCATCCGCCAGAATTCGCGCGCCACACGAATGACGCTGCGCATCGAGCCCGGCGGTCGGGCGCTGAAGCTGACGGTTCCGCAAGGGCTGGCCGATCGGGAGGTAAACGCCTTCCTCAACCGCCATCAGGGCTGGTTGATGACAAAGCTGGCGCGGTTTTCCGGCGAAAGCCAACTGGAAGAGGGCGGCTCGATCCTGATCCGCGGTATCGCGCATCGGATCGAAAGGTCAGGAAAAATCAGAGGTTTGACCGAGGCAATCATCGTCGGCGAAGACGCGATATTGCGTGTCAGCGGCGGCGAGGAACATCTGCGCCGCCGCATCGTCGACTTTCTCAAGAAGGAAGCGCGGCACGATCTCGATCGCCTGGTCGCGGTCTATGCCGGCCGGATCGGCCGGCGGCCCAAATCGCTGAGCCTGAAGGACACGCGCAGCCGCTGGGGCTCCTGTTCGGCCGATGGCGCCCTGAGCTTCTCATGGCGCATCGTCATGGCGCCGCCGAAGGTCATCGCCTATCTCGCAGCACACGAAGTCGCGCATCTCCAGGAGATGAACCACGGCCCTCAATTCTGGGCGCTGTGCGAAAAGCTTTGCCCCGACACCAACGATGCCAAGCGCTGGCTAAGGCGCAACGGCACGATGCTGCACGCCATCGACTTCGACTGATTTGCTTTGGAATTAGCCGCGGCTGGGGCCGGCGAGTGCCGCCTGAATTTTCTCGTCTGTCTTGTACTGGCTAAGCGCATAGACCGACCAGATCGCTGCCGGTACCCAGCCGATCAGGGTAATCTGCAGAATGAGGCAGATGATGCCTGCAAAGGGACGGCCGATGGTGAAGAACTGAAGCCAGGGAAGAATGAGGGCAAGCAGCAGACGCATTCGTCTCTCCGTTGTGATAGAATGCATATGGTGAGCGCACGCCGACACCGCAATGCCGCACCCTCTGGACGACGGTGTGCAGGGTGGTTTTTGGCTCGACTCCAGCGACATTTCATGCAAGGTCGCTTCTCATGAAAACCGAAGTGAAGATATGCGGGCTGAAGACCGCGGAAGCGGTGGATCGCGCAGTTGCGCTCGGCGCAACGCACACGGGGTTCATCTTTTTCGCCAAGAGCCCGCGCAACCTGGAACCCGATGACGCTGGCCGCCTGGCGGACAGAATCCGAGGCAAGGCGAAAATCGTCGCCGTGACCGTCAATGCCGACAATGACGATCTCGATGAAATCGTCGCCGCGCTTAATCCGGACATTCTGCAGCTGCATGGCAGCGAGACGCCCGACAGGGTGCTCACCGTCAAGGCGGTCTACGGCCTTCCGGTGATGAAGGCCCTGTCGATCCGCGACGCCGACGATCTGAAAAAGGTCGAGCCCTATATCGGGATCGCCGACCGCTTTCTCTTCGATGCAAAGCCCCCAGCAGGATCGGAATTGCCCGGCGGCAACGGTGTTTCCTTCGACTGGAAGCTGCTCGATGCGCTTGACGGCAGCGTCGATTACATGCTTTCCGGTGGTTTGAACGTGAACAACATCGGTGAGGCCCTGGCGCAGACGCGCGCCCGCGCCATCGATACCTCCTCCGGCGTCGAGAGCGCGCCGGGCGTCAAGGATCTGAAGCTCATGGAATCGTTTTTCGATGCCGTTCGCCAGGCGGAGGCGGTTACGGCACGGTCAGGGAGCAAGACGTGAACGAGGCGCCAAAACTGAATTCCTTCCGGGCGGGCCCTGACGAAGACGGCCGTTTCGGCATTTTCGGTGGCCGCTTCGTTGCTGAAACCCTGATGCCGTTGATCCTCGATCTGCAGGCCGAGTGGGACAAGGCAAAGAACGATCCGGCCTTCAAGGCCGAACTCGACAATCTCGGCGCGCATTATATCGGTCGCCCGAGCCCGCTCTATTTCGCCGAACGGCTGACCGCAGAACTCGGCGGCGCCAAGATCTACTTCAAGCGCGAAGAGTTGAACCACACCGGTTCGCACAAGATCAACAATTGCATTGGCCAGATCCTGCTTGCCAAGCGCATGGGCAAGACGCGCATCATCGCCGAAACCGGCGCCGGTCAGCACGGCGTGGCCTCGGCCACCGTCGCCGCCCGCTTCGGCCTGCCTTGCGTCGTCTACATGGGCGCGACCGACGTCGAGCGTCAGGCGCCGAACGTCTTCCGCATGAAGCTTTTGGGTGCCGAGGTGAAGCCGGTGACCGCCGGCAACGGCACGCTCAAGGATGCGATGAACGAGGCGCTGCGCGATTGGGTTACCAATGTCGACAACACCTATTACCTGATCGGCACGGCTGCCGGTCCGCATCCCTATCCGGAAATGGTCCGCGACTTTCAGGCCGTCATCGGCCAGGAGGCGAAGGAACAGATGCTTGCGGCCGAAGGCCGGCTGCCCGATCTCGTCATTGCTGCCGTCGGCGGCGGTTCCAATGCGATCGGCATCTTCCACTCGTTCCTTGACGACGAAGGCGTGAAGATCGTCGGCGTCGAGGCTGGCGGCAAGGGGCTCGACGGCGACGAGCATTGCGCGTCGATCACGGCCGGTTCGCCGGGCGTGCTCCACGGCAACCGCACCTATCTGCTGCAGGACGGCGACGGACAGATCAAGGAAGGCCACTCGATTTCGGCCGGCCTCGACTACCCCGGCATCGGCCCGGAACACTCCTGGCTCAACGATGTCGGCCGCGTCGAATATGTGCCGATCATGGACCACGAGGCGCTGGAGGCATTCCAGATGCTGACCCGCCTTGAAGGCATCATCCCGGCGCTGGAGCCCTCGCACGCCTTGGCCGAGGTCATCAAGCGTGCGCCGAAGATGGGCAAGGACGAGATCATCCTGATGAATCTCTCCGGTCGCGGCGACAAGGACATCTTCACCGTCGGCAAGATTCTGGGTATGGGGCTATAACGATCATGACCGCACGCATGGACAGAAAGTTCGCCGATGTGGCGTCGGAAGGACGTCCGGTCCTTGTCACCTATTTCATGGGTGGCGACCCCGATTTCGAAACGTCCCTTTCCATCATGAAGGCGCTGCCGAAGGCCGGTGCCGACGTCATTGAACTCGGCATGCCGTTTTCGGACCCGATGGCCGACGGACCGGCGATCCAGCTTGCCGGCCAGCGCGCGCTGAAGGGCGGCCAGACGCTGGCAAAGACGCTGGAGATCGCTCGCCGTTTCCGCGAGGAAGACCAGCGCACGCCGATCGTGCTGATGGGCTACTACAATCCGATCTACATCTACGGCGTCGATCGCTTCCTGACGGATGCTTTGGACGCAGGCATCGATGGCCTGATCGTTGTCGATCTGCCACCGGAGATGGACGATGAACTCTGCATCCCCGCCTTGCAGAAGGGCATCAGTTTCATTCGCCTGGCGACGCCGACGACGGATGACCGTCGTCTGCCGAAGGTTCTCGAAAATACCTCGGGCTTCGTGTACTACGTCTCGATGAACGGCATCACCGGCTCGGCACTGCCGGATCCGTCGTTGATTGCCGGTGCCGTTCAGCGCATCAAGGCCCATACGAAACTGCCCGTTTGCGTCGGTTTCGGCGTCAAGACGGCGGAACATGCAAGAGCCATTGGTGCTTCCGCCGATGGCGTCGTCGTCGGTACGGCGATCGTCAATCAGATCGCGTCGAGCCTGACCGAAGAGGGCAGGGCAACGGACGCGACGGTACCGGGTGTCGAAGCGTTGGTAAGGGGCCTTTCGGCTGGCGTGCGGTCCGCACGGCTCGCAGCAGCCGAATAATTGCCTATATTAGCGCGCACAACCCGAAGAAAATCTTCAGGAGTCTATAAGTGAACTGGATCACAAACTACGTTCGGCCGAAGATCAATTCGATGCTGGGCCGCAGGGAAGTTCCGGAAAATCTCTGGATCAAGTGCCCGGAAACCGGCGAGATGGTGTATCACCGCGATCTCGAGGAAAACAAATGGGTCATCCCGCAATCCGGCTTCCATATGAAGATGCCGGCCAAGGCGCGACTGAAGGATCTGTTCGACGGTGGCATCTATGAAGCCCTGCCGCAGCCCAAGGTGGCGCAGGATCCGTTGAAGTTCCGCGACTCCAAGAAATACTCCGATCGCCTTCGTGACAGTCGCGCCAAGACCGAGCTGGAAGATACGATCGTGGCCGGTGTCGGCCGCGTCCAGGGCGTCAAGCTCGTCGGCGTCGTGCATGAGTTCAACTTCATCGGCGGTTCGCTCGGCATGGCCGCAGGCGAAGCGATCGTGAAGGCCTTCGAGAAGGCGATTGCGGAGAAGTGCCCGCTGGTCATCTTCCCGGCCTCCGGTGGCGCCCGCATGCAGGAAGGCATCCTGTCGCTGATGCAGCTGCCGCGCACGACCGTTGCGGTCAACATGCTCAAGGAAGCGGGCCTTCCCTATATCGTCGTTTTGACGAACCCGACCACCGGTGGTGTAACCGCCTCCTACGCCATGCTTGGCGATGTCCATCTGGCCGAACCCGGCGCCGAAATCGGCTTTGCCGGCAAGCGCGTGATCGAGCAGACCCTGCGCGAAAAGCTGCCGGAAGGCTTCCAGACCGCGGAATACCTGCTGGAGCACGGCATGGTCGACATGGTGGTCAAGCGTCATGACATTCCCTCGACGCTGGCCCGTGTGCTGAAGATCCTGATGAAGAAGCCGGCCGATGCGGTAAAACTCAACGGCGGCGGTGCAGAACCAGCGGCTTTGCCGGTTGCGGCAAGCGCATAGCATACGATCCTATCGGGGCAGGGCGAGATGACAGCGGTGGAAGCCAGCGAAGCAGGCTATGAGATCGAAAAACTCCTTGCCTTGCATCCGAAAGGCTTCGACCTGTCGTTGGACAGGATAACCCGGCTTCTGGCCGCGCTCGGCAATCCGCAGGATCGGCTGCCGCCGATCATTCACGTGGCCGGCACTAACGGCAAGGGCTCCGTCACCGCATTCTCGCGGGCGGTGCTTGAAGCCGCGGGCTTGAGCGTTCACGTCCACACCTCGCCGCATCTGGTCAACTGGCACGAGCGCTATCGGCTTGGCGTCAAGGGTGGCAAGGGCAGGCTCGTCAGCGATCCCGTGCTTGCCGATGCGGTTCGGCGCGTCGCGGAAGCCAATGGCGGCGAGAAGATCACCGTCTTCGAAATCCTGACCGCCGTTACCTTCGTTCTTTTCGCCGAACACCCGGCAGATGTCGCGATCATCGAGGTCGGTCTCGGTGGCCGCTTCGACGCGACCAATGTCATAACCCGCCCTGCGGTCTCCGTGATCATGCCGATCTCGCTCGATCACCAGGCCTATCTCGGCGACCGGGTCGAACTGATCGCAGCGGAAAAAGCCGGCATCATGAAGCGTGGCTGCTCCGTCGTCATCGGCCAGCAGGAAGAAGAAGGCGTCCGCGACGTCCTGACCTCGACCGCCGAGCGTCTCGGCTGCCCGATGTCCGTCTACGGGCAGGACTTCATGGCGCATGAGGAATTCGGCCGCCTTGTCTATCAGGACGAGCGGGGTCTGTCTGACCTTCCCCTGCCGAAGCTGCCCGGCCGTCACCAGTATGCCAATGCAGCCGCGGCCATCCGCGCCGTCCGCGCCGCCGGTTTCGACGTGCCGGATGCGGCCATCGAGCGCGGTGTCGCCGGCGTCGAGTGGCCCGGACGCTTGCAGCGTCTTGCCGGTGGCAAGCTTGGTCACTACGGCCCGCAGGATGCGGAAATCTGGGTCGATGGCGGGCACAATCCCGGTGCCGGCCAGGTGATCGCCGAAGCCATGGCGAATTTCGAGGAGCGGGAGTCCCGCCCGCTGTTCCTGATCATCGGCATGATCAGCACCAAGGATCAGCTCGGTTACTTCCGCGCCTTCCTTGATCTGGCCGAACAGGTCTTCACGGTGCCGATTCGTGGCTCCGATGCCGGTCTGGATCCGGTGGCCCTGGCGCAGGACGCGGCCTCGGTCGGCTTCGAGGCGTCCGCCGTGTCATCGGTGGCCGAAGCGTTGACCGTCATCGCCAATCTCGTCGACGAAGACCCGATGCCGCCACGCATCCTGATCGGCGGTTCGCTCTATCTCGTCGGCGACGTGCTTGCCGATAACGGTACGCCACCGAAGTGATCGGTTGCCTGCGACAAGGATCGCAACAGGCCGCCATTTGCGCTGGCGCCCGAAAATTGGCAGCCGGGCAATTTCCTCTAGAGCATTTCCAGGAAAAGTGCGAAGCGGTTTTCCGTCAGGAAATGCGTAAAAACAAAGAGATAGAGCGTTTGTGCGGTTCCGCATAAATCGGAAACGCTCTTGACAAGAAAAAAGCCCGGCAAGCCGGGCTTTGAAGTCACTTCGATGTGGTGGCCTTAAGCGGCCGCAGTCGAAATCCAGGACGTCAGGGCCGTCTTCGGAGCAGCGCCAACCTTGATGTCGGCAACTTCACCGGCCTTGAACATCGCAAGCGTCGGGATCGAGCGCACGCCGTATTGCGCGGCCAGCTCCGGGTTCTCGTCGATGTTCAGCTTCACGACCTTGACCTTGCCGGCGAGCTCGTTGGAGATTTCCTCAAGGCTCGGCGCGATCATCTTGCACGGGCCGCACCATTCAGCCCAGAAATCGACAACCACCGGCTCGGCGGCGTTCAGCACTTCCTGCTGAAAATTGGATGTATCGACTTTTACAGTAGCCATCGGCTGCTCCTTGCGTTCGAAATGTCGGTGTCCAGATGTTGTGTCTCATGTGAGGCTGTCCCACTGGATTTTCAATATCGGGTATCTCACTTTGTCGCGAGGTCTTCAAGGCTCCTGTCCAGTGCCGCATCCTCGAGCACGTGGATGACGGGGCCTTCGGTGAAGATCAACGCACACTGGAAGCGGTGCGCGGGATAAAGTGGCCGCAGCAGCTCGCGATAGATCGCAAGCTGGGTTTTATAGGCGGCGGGGACGTTGTCGGCTGACGCGGGCACGCTGCGATTGGTCTTGAAGTCGGCAATGGTGACGACGCCATCCGCCACCGACAGCCGGTCGATCCGGCCGGAAACGGCAAATTCGCGGTTTGCGAGCTTCAATGTGCCCATGACCGAGACTTCTGCGCGGCTGGCGCCGGAAAAGAGCGCGCGCAGGTCACCACGATCGAGGACCTGCAGGACGGCATCACGCAGGCGCTTGCGTTGCGTTTCGGGCCAACGCGGCACCGAGCGGGCGAGATATCGGTCGGCCGCCGCCAGGCGCTCGGACGGGGCGATCGACGGCAGCACCTGCAGCAGCCGGTGCAGGATGGCGCCGCGCAGCATCGAGAAATTTGCTGGCGTTTTCACGGAAAACAGCGCCGAGCTGACGATCATGTCGCCGTCGTCCTCATCGACCGCAATGCCGACGCCCGATGGGCTCAGCGGCCGCGGCAACCGCCGTGGCGGCGGCAGCGGCGTCGAAAGAGCAATCGGCAGGCCGGTCTTCGCGGGGGCCATGAGGTCCGATAGCTCGTCACCTGACGGCACTTCGCGCGGCACATGCGTTTCCCGCCAGGAGTGCCCTGGCCATTCTTCGTCACCCGCCTTGAAGGTGACAGGGGTGCAGCGACCATTCTCGTCCTGCGAAAGGCTCGCCTGCACGATGGCGTGCCAAGTGTCCGCACTTGGCCGCTGCCCGCGATACCCGCAGACGACCAGCCGGTCGGCAGCCCGGGTCATGCCCACATAAAGCAGCCGGCGGTATTCTTCCTCGGCCAGCGTCTTCAGCCGGTCGCTGTCGGCGGCGATGAGTGAATTCGAAGCCGAACCGGGCGCCCGCCAGACGGGCAGCGGGTAGCTCGAGCCATCGGCGAGTGGCATCTCGAGGAAGCGAAGATCGGGCACGTGCTGGGAGTTGAAAGGCTTGCCGCCGCCGTCGACCAGAAACACCACCGGCGCCTCCAGCCCCTTGGCCGCATGCACCGTCATGATCCGGACTTCGTCGCGCTCCTTGTCCTGCTCGCGCTTGACGGTCGGCGCCTCGATTTCGAGCGTCGAGACGAAAGCCTGCAGGCCGGGCAGGCCGCTTCTTTCGTGTTCGAGCGCAAAGGTCAGGAACTCGTCGAGAATGTCGCTCACTTCGCTGCCGAGCCGGGCGAGAAACGCCGCGCGCCCACCATGAACGCCAAGCACGCGGGCATAGAAATCATGCGGGGCCAATTGTTGAGAAAGGGCGGCATAACGAAGAAGCGCCTTGACGGTTCCCTCATGTGGGGAGCCTTCGATGGCGCCGGATTCCTGCAGCCTCTGCCAGAGGCTAGCGCCTTCGTCCCGTCGGGCAGCGAGTTCGAAAAGCATGTCTTCGTCGAGGTTAAACAGCGGGCTCTTTAACAGCGCCGCGAGCGACAGGTCGTCCTCCGGCAGCAGCATGAAGCGCCCGAGCGCCAGCAGGTCCTGGATGGCGATATGGCTCGTCAGAACCAGCCGGTCGGCACCGGCGACGGGGATGTCGCTGCGCCGCTTCAGGGCGCGGGTCAGCGCATTGACAAAGGCGTCGCGCTTCCGGACGAGCACGATGACATCGCCCGGGCGCATGGCGCGGCGCACGCCCTTTTCGATGATGGTCTCGCGCCCGATCCAGCTATCGAGTACGGCGGCAATGCGCCGTGCCAAAATGTTGACCGGTGCCGTTTCCGGCGTGGCATCGAAGGGGGCCGTCCATTCGTCGTCGGTCGCCGTCGGCTCGGCCGCGATCACATCCCAGATGTCGACGGCGCCGGGATGGCCGATGCGGTTCGAGGCGTGCACGACCGCTTCGTTCCGGGCGCTCAGCCCACGCGCATGCGCCGGGTTGGCAAAGACGGTATCGACGGCGGAGAGCACGTCGACGGTGGAGCGGAAGGAGAGCTGCAGGCGGATCGGACTGAACGCCTTGCCGCCGTCTCGCACGCGCCGCTCGGTCTCGATGCTTTCGCGCGAGAAACGCTCGGGGCGTGCGCCCTGGAACGAGTAGATCGATTGCTTCTCGTCACCGACGGCAAACATGGTGCGCTCGTTGCCGCGCGCACTGTCGCCCGAGAAGAATTCCGCCGCCAGCGCCTGGATGATCGTCCATTGCGTCGGGCTCGTATCCTGGGCTTCGTCGACAAGGATATGGTCGATGCCCTGGTCCAGCTTGTAGTGAACCCAGGCGCTGACGTCGCCGCGCGCAAACAGGCTTGCGGTGCGATTGATCAGGTCCTCGAAGTCGAGCTGGCTGCGGGTGCGCTTCAGCGCTTCATAGTCGTTGTTGAGCCGATCGGCGAGCGTCAGCGCCGAGAGTGTCGCCTCGTACATCTGGATGATGCTCAGCCGGTCGGCGCAGGCGACGACATGATCGCGGGCGGCTTCGACCAGCTCAATCAGATCCGGCGCGGCCTGGAGCATGGCCTTGTTTACGAAGGCCGATTCGGCGCGCGGCTTGCCGGTGCCGGTAAAGAACAGCTCCTGCAGCCCCTCGTATCGGGCCATCGGATCGACAAGCTTCGCCGTTGCGCGAAGCCCCTCGGCGAAATCGAGCACCTTGGCGCCGCCGGCGCTGGCAGCCAATCCAAGGTAGCGTTCGAGGGCCGGGCCGTTAAGGCCGGGAAGCGGCCAGACGCTTTCGAGGATGCGCTCGACGCTGTCTTCAGGTTCAAGCCTGAGTGCCGCGTGCAGTTGCACGGCGACGCCGCCATGGAGGTCAGCATGGTCGAGAAATGCCTGTATCGCCGTGCGGTTGGAGACGATCGCACCCAGCAGTTTTTCAAGCCCGGTGTCGTCGGCAAGCTCGAGCACGGTGGCAAAGGCATCGGCAAGCGGTGCATCGCCGTCAGCCGTTGTCGCGGTCAAGAGGGCACGGCGCGCGTCTGCCAGCAGCACGGCCGCCGCCCGGTCGTCGAGAACCGAGAAATGCCCGGCAACGTTTGCCTCGAGCGGAAACTGGTGCAACAGCGCCTCGCAGAAGGCGTGGATGGTCTGGATCTTCAGGCCACCCGGCGTTTCGAGCGCGCGCGCAAACAGCCGCCGCGCCTCCTGGAGCTTCAGCCGCGAGGGCAACTCGCCCTCGATGGTTTCGATCCGCTTTTCCAGCGCCTCGTCGTCGAGCGTCACCCATTCGGCAAGGCGTTCGAACACGCGGTTCGACATTTCCGAAGCCGCCGCCTTGGTATAGGTCAGGCACAGAATGGCCGAAGGCCTGCAGCCCGCAAGCAGCAGCCGGATGACGCGCTGCGTCAGAACGTGGGTCTTGCCCGACCCGGCATTGGCTGAAACCCAGGCGGAGCGAGCGGGATCGGAGGCGAGCGACTGCCGGCGCGACGTCCAGTCGAGCCAGGCTTCGGGCGTCCTTTCGTCGGGGCCGGCGCTTTCATCCCTCATCGCTGTCATCCTCGCTGTCGGCTGTCGACCATTCCGCAACCCGGGCCAGATGGTCGTATTCACCGCCGTAGTCGCGTTCCTTCTGCACGATCAGTCGTGAGGCAAAGCCATGTCTGCCCGACATCAGGGCGGTCAGCAGCTTTCTAAGCTCAGTCAGGGCGTCGTCCGCCAGCTGATCGGCCGATTTCGTTTCCTTGGCGCGGCTGTTTTCGTTGTTGACGGTCTCGACCTTGAAGCGGGAGCCGGGCTTCAACCGGACATAGAGCAGCGATTGCGGGTGGCCGGGACCCATGCCCTTGAACGCACCGGCTTTCAGCGCTGCCGCTTCCAGCGCCAGCTGCGGATCGAGCAGCACGCGGGCTTCCTTGATCGACGGGCTGGAGCCGGTCTTGTAATCGATGATTTCCACCGTCCCGTCGGTCATCGTGTCGAGCCGGTCGGCGATCCCCGTCAGGCGAATATCCACCACCCCGATCTCCATCGATGCCGCAACTTCGGTCAACGGCTTGCGGATAAACCGCGCACGCTCCCGTTCCCAGGCGACGAACGCCTTGCCGACCGCTGCAAAGCGTGGCCGCCATATGGTGTCGATATGGGCGGGCAGCCGTTCTTCGTCGAAGGCTTCATTGAGCAGGCGGCCCATCGCCTCTTCTGCAGCCGCGGACAGGATGTCGAAGCCGCCGCGCACGAAACGATCGACGATGCGGTGATAGAGCGTGCCGCGTTCTGACGCGCCCGGATCGCGATTGAACGGGTCGAGCGGATGCAGACGCAGGATCCGGCGCGCGTAGATCGAATAGGGATCGCGGCGAAGCCGCGAGACTTCGCTGAACGAATATTTGCGTGGCTGCAGGTCGACCGGCGGCTTGGGTGCCGGGCGCTCGGCCAAGGCCTGACACCCACCCTTGTCGAGCATCCGCGCCCACAGGAGATAGTCGCTGCCGTTCGATCGCAGGTTCTCTGCCAGCCGCTTGCCGCCCAGCGCCAGCAGCCGCTGCAGCCATCGCGATGCGACGGTCGGCGCCGATCCCTGGCGCATCGAGCGGGTGAAGATCAGCTTGCGGGTGCCGCACGCCATCTGGAAGTCGTGGGCGAGCTGGCCGATGCGGCGTTCGGGCGGCTCGAGGCCGATCCCGGTTTTCATCGTTCGGGAAAGGAAGGGATCATTGGCGGTTTGCCCCGGCCAGTTGCCTTCGTTCATGCCGCCAAGCACCACGAGATCCATGCTCTGCAGGCGCGATTCCAGCGCGCCGAAGATGAAGACGCGGGGGTGGCGCATCGAGCGCGGCTTGACCGCCTCACTGGCGGCAAGCGCCTCCATGATGTCGCACCATTGCGGTCCGTCGGCATCCATCTGGCCTTCGGTCTCGATGATGCCGCGCAGCAGCGTCGCCAAGGCTTCGCCTGCCTCGCCGGACCATAGACCGCTGAGGTCGGCGCGCTCGTCGCCGCAGACGGCCTCCAGCGCCTGGCCGGTTCGTGTCGCCCATTCGGCAAAGGTAAATATCTCGGAGAAGGGGCGGCGGCCATGGCTGCGCCGCACCAGCGCGCCGGCGAGTGGGTCCGTTGCCACCTTTACCCGCGCTGCGAGGCCCCTCGCGGCGAGAATGTCGTCCTCGGTAATGCCGATCCGCCATTCCGGGGGATGGCGGTCCGTCCTGTGATGGCCGGCTGCCTGTTCGAGCAGCGGCACCAGAAGCGAAATGTCGGCGATATCGGTGCCGCTGCGCAGCGCCAAGCGCTCCAGCACATCGGCGCTGCGGCGCATCTCCGCCTGCGGCAGGCCGAAGCGGGCTAGGGGATGCTTGAACAAAGCGACCAACGGTACCGGATCGCCGGGCCTAAGACTTGCCTCCAGCAGAAGCCGCATCAGCGTGCCGGCAGGCGTAGAGGCGAGCGGCGTGCCGGCGGAATCGTCGGCCTCGATATCGAAACGTGCCAGCTCCGCGCCGACACGGCGCGCAAGATTGCGGTCGGGGGTGATCAGGGCCGCCTGGCTGTCGTCGCTTCCCTCAAGCGCCAGCCGCAGTGCGATCGCGATCGCCGTCGCCTCCTCGCGCTCATTGGCGGTTTCGATCAGGGCGACGTCGCCAAAGGCCCGTTGCAATGTTTCGGGCTTAAGTTCGTTGCGGGTTTCAGTCCAGCCATTCGTCGCCTTGGCGGGCAAAAGCGCATGCGACAGGATTTCGCTGCGATCGATGAGCCCTGCATCGGCCTGGTCGAGGGTCGGGATATCGCGGCGTTCCACCTGCATGCGTTGCAGCAGGCGGTGAAAGCCGTATTGCGGGTGGCTGCGGCTGGCCGGATCGGATCTGCCGCCGGTGACGGTCTCGCCGACGATCATGCCCCATTCGGCGTCGGTCATCGTCTGGTCGAGCCCCGGCAGCACGATCGTGCCGTTGGACAGCTTCTGAACCGCGGCAATCAGGGCGGCCGTCGCCGGGATGGAGCCGGTCGAACCGGCAATGACGATCGGCCCTTGAAGCGCGCCCGCGGCAATGCGCTGGGTCTCGGCCTGCAGGATGGCGTTGCGATGTCGTGCCGGCGAGGATTGTTTGAGTTCTTCCAGCCGCTCCGGCCAATAGGTGCGGGCGATTTTCAGGAACTCGAGCGTCAGCTGCCACCACAGCGCATGTTCGCCGGCATCGAGACTGTCGAGCTGCTCCCAGTCGAGTTCTTCCGTCTCCATCGCATCGATGAGTTCGGCCAGATTGCGCGCCAGCCAGATGGCGTCCGCCGGGCTTGCGGGGGCGATCAGTGGGCTTTCCGCGTGAATGTCGAGCACCACCTTCGGCAGGCGGTTTCGCCAGGCAAGGATAAGCCGGCCAAGTTCGATCAGGCGGGCGGTGCCGGGAAGGGGCGGCGCCAGGTCCAAGATCGCCGGCACTTCCGCATCGAAGAAGCCGCTGTCGTCATCGGTTTCGCCGAGTGCCCGGATCGTCGGCAGGATTGCCGAACGGCCGCCGAGCAGATCGACGAATTCGGAGCGCAGCACGCGGGCGGACCGACGCGTCGGGACGAAAATCGTCACGCCGGCAAGCGGCAGCGGATCCGCGGGATCGTAGCGAAAATCCGGCGTCAGCGTCCCGTCGCAGAGTTTGCGCGCAAGTGTCTTCAGGAAGGGCAGGCCCGGCGGAATCGTAAAGACGTTGGTTCCGCGATAGGACATGCTCATCCTTCCGGCTGGTAGCGGCGGATCGCGGCTTCAGCGTCTTCGATCGCCTCTGGCGTGCCCACAGTCATCCAGTGGCCGTCGAGCACGATGCCGAACAATCGGCCTTCGGCGATCGCCCGATCGAAATAGATGTTCAGGTTGAACGCATCATCCGGCGCGTCGGCAAACAGTTTCTTGTCGAGCGCGATCGCGCCGGCATAGACCACGGGATTGTCCATGCCCTCGGCATAGCGGACCAGACGGCCGTCGGTGCCGAGCGAAAAGTCCCTCTTGCCGTTGTGCCCGGTCGTATCCTCGTCGCGCACGCAAAGCAGTGCCATGTCCATGCGCTGCGGATCGAAGAAGCCGGCGAGCCGCTCGAGATTGCTGGGCTTGCCCGCTTCCTCGCCAACCCAGAAGAGATCGGCGTTCATCACCAGAACGGGGCCATCGGCAAGCAGCTTCAGCCCCTTGACCAGGCCACCGCCCGAATTCATCAGCGCATCGCGTTCGTCGGAAATCACGATTTCGGGCGCCGGGCGCTGCGCCAGATGTGCTTCCATCTGGTCGGCGAAGTGGTGGACGTTGACGGCTGCCCTGGTGACGCCGGCGTTCACCAGCAGATCCAGAACATAGTCGATCATCGGCTTGCCGGCGATCTTCACCAGTGGCTTCGGGATGGAGTTGGTGATCGGGCGTAGACGGGTACCGAGGCCCGCCGCGAGCACCATCGCATTGCTGATCGACATTGCTTCTCTGTCAGTTCGCTGATTCTGGCACGATGATTCCCGTCTTCATACACCAGTCGCGCAAGGGTTTCAGCGCTTCGTGCATGAGAGCGACTTCGAGATAGGCGAAAGTGCGCGGCATATGCTTCATATAGCCGGGTTTGCCGTCGCGCTGCATCAGCCGCACCCAGATGCCGACGAGCTTGCAGTTGCGCTGCGCCGACATCAGATGCCAGTCGCGAAGGAACAGGGCCTCGTCGAACGAACCGGCAGCGCGGCGGTCGCCGAGATAGGCATCCATCATGCGGCTTGCCAGTGCCGGTTCGATCGTCACCCGAGCGTCCTGCACCAGTGACGCCACGTCATAGGCCGTCGGGCCAATCATCGCATCCTGGAAGTCGATCAGGCCGACACGCTGGAGACCCTCGTGCTCGGGACGCCAGATGATGTTCGGCGAGTGAAAGTCGCGCAGGAGCAGGTTCTTCTCCGACGTCGCGATGAGGTCGATGAGGTCGTCCCAGATCGCCGCGTATTCCTGCTTTTCCTGTTCCGTCGCCGGCTCGCCGCGTTTCCACGGCAGGTACCAGTCGGTGAGCAGCCGGGTCTCTATCTTCATCGCCCTCCGGTCGAAATCAGGGATATGGTGCTCTACGCCGCCGGAGAGCGCGATGTCACGCCTTGCCGGGGTGGCGTGAAGTCGGGCGAGCAAGCGCGCGCTTTCGACGTAGCGTGCCTCGATCGGCTTCCCGGCCTCGTCGAGTACTCCTTCGGAGCCGAGGTCCTCGATCAGCAGAATTCCCTGGTCGAGATCGCGTGCGTAGATCACAGGTGCTGCAAAGCCCCGTTCTCTGAGGAGCTCGTCGATGGCGACGAAGGGGATCACATCTTCGGCGATATGCGCGAGTTGCTGGTAGTACCTGCCATCCTGGAGGATCGGACCGGGCTTATGCCGCGCGGCATCCATCAGGATCCGGCTCGGAAGGCCGTCTCGGCCGTCGACCCGTTCGTATGCTCGCACCGAGGCATCGCCGCTCAGGTGACGTCGGCGCGCGTCCGCAAATCCGTTACCTGCGAGGAAATCGCGGATCGCCAGCGAGCGGGTAATGCGCTGCAGGGCATCTTCGGGGCCGGCGATGCTGGCGGTTCGTCCGGCCGCCTCATGGGTGATCTGCAGCACGATCCTGTCGGAAGGCAACGCCCCGTCGGCCCTCTCCGGCCATTCGACCAGGCAGACGCCCAGAGACAGCGCCTCGTCGAAGCCCAGCTCATCGAGTTCGCTGGCATCTGCCAGCCGATAGAGATCGAAATGCGCCACGGGAATGCGCAGGTCGTAGCTCTGCACCAGCGTAAATGTCGGGCTCGGGACTTCCAGCCCGTCGTCATCGGCGACGGCGCGCAGGAAGGCGCGTGCCAAGGTCGACTTTCCGGCCCCAAGATCACCCGAGAGAGCCAGGCAGTCGCCGACTTTCAGCGCCAGAGCCAGGTCTTCGCCAAGCTGGATCGTGGCTGCCTCGTCCTTCAGGAAGCGTTCGATCGGCTTCATTATTCCGCCGCGACGATCTTCGGGACCTCTGCCGAAGGGATACGGCAGCTGACCTCGGTGCCTTCGCCCTCACGGCTGCGGATCGACACGGTGCCGTGGTGAAGGCTGACGAAGCTCTCGACGATCGACAGGCCAAGGCCGGCGCCGCCGCGCTGACCGTGGCTTTCGAAGCGGTTGAACACCGTATCGAGCACGTCCTGGGGAATGCCCGGTCCGCTGTCCGAAACGGAAAAGACGAAGTCTCCACCGTCGCGCCGGCACGAAAGCTCGATGACACTACCGTCAGGAGCAAAGTTGGCGGCGTTGGTGAGCAGCTTGACGAAAATCTGCTTCAGCCGCTGCTGGTCGGCGACCATGCGTCCGAGGTTGTCGGGTGCCGCAACGCGCAGTGTGACGCCGCCCTCGACCAGTCGGTCAGCCATCTGATGGGCGATGTCGTCGAGGAAGTCGGTAAGATTGATTTCCGACATGTCGAGCTCGACGATGCCGGCGTCGACGGTCGCAAGATCGAGAATGTCGTTGACGATGGTCAAAAGCAGCGACGAGGACGTGGCGATGTGATCGACATATTCCGCCTGCCGATCGTTGAGGTCACCAAAGGCAGGCGTCTTCAGCAAATCGGCAAAACCGATGATGTTGGTAAGCGGCGAGCGCAGCTCGTAGGACACGTGATGAACGAAGTCGTTCTTCAGCGCATCCGCCTTGCGCAGCGCATCGTTCTTCTCGGTCAGTGCCCGTTCGACCCGCACGCTGTCGGTGATGTTGACGAAGGTCAGCATCGTCTGGGCGTTTGGCAGCGGAATGACGGCGTAGTCGAGGATCAGCCCGGTTCGAAGTTCAAGAATGCCTCGACTCGAGGGCCGTTCGTCGTCGAAACTGGTGATGATATGGGAGAACCGCTTCCAGCCGTCCGGCTGGTCGTAGGACATGAGGCAGGCCTGCTCGATCGCGCGGATATGCGTGCCTGGCTTCGCCTCGGTCTCGTTGATGCCCCAGGTCGCGCGAAAGGCCGGGTTGGAAAGCCGGATGCGGCCATCGGGACCGAACACCGCAACGCCTTCGGCCAGATGGTCGATCGTTTCGCCCTGGACCTGGACCAGCGTGTTGTAGCGGGTTTCCAGATCGACCTTCTCGGTTAGGTTCTCGAATACCCACGTGACGCCGCCTTGCGGCCGTGCCGTTGCGAATACCCGTAGCGTCTGGCCGTTCGGCAGGTGCCAGAGGTCGGATTGCGTATCGAGCGCCTGGTAGACGGAGAGCGCGTTCGCCTTCCACTGTTTCCAGTTGAGCTGTTCGGGCAGCTGTCCGCCCGAGCGCAGACGGTCGAGCACTTCGCCATTGTCCGGCTTGCGCTCGAGGAAGCCCATGTCCAGGTTCCAGAGGCGCTGGAAGGCCTGGTTGTAGAATTGCAGGCGCTGATTGCCGTCGAAGATTGCGACCGGCGTTGCGAGATGGTCAAGCGTTTCCGCGTGGCTCTTGAGCGTGCGATTGAGTTCTTCCCGCACAGCCTCGACGCCGGAGACGTCGATGGCAATGCCGGTCGTTCCGGCCGGGCTGCGTGCGTCGACGACGTCGAAGAATGTGCGGTTGCCCTTGACCACGGTCGACAGCTTGTCTCGGAATGGCGTGTCGAAGGTCGAGACGGCGCGTATTTTTTCGCGTGCCACGGTCGCCAGCAGTTCACGGCCCTCGGCGATGGCTGCAGCGACGTTGGGGGCTTCCACGGCGTCGGCATAGGCCTCGTTGACCCAGCTCAGCGCTCCATCGGTGCCGCGCTGCCAGACCGGCAGGTCGATCGCGTCGAGCAGGGTGCGGAAGGACGTCAGCGAGTTGTTGAGGCGATCGCGTTCGAGCTTCAGTTCAGCCAGTTCAGCCCGCATGTTGTTAAGCGCGATGAAGCGCACAAAAGCGCGTCCGCCGGAAACGCGGCCTTGTGCCTCCAGGACTTCGTTGCGCGTCGTTTCGAGCACCAGATCGAAGCTGCGTGCCTGCGTGCGCAAGGCGTCGATCGCCTTTTCGAGCTCGCTGGCGGAATTCGCCTTAATCCAGCGCCCAAAGGCCAGGAACTCGCGATCGTCTGCAGGCGCGCCGGTTTCTGCCGGCAACTGGCCGAGCAACTCGGCCCGCTCGGCAAGCCCATCCCAGATGACGATGCGGCGGTTCTTGTCGGCAATGAGCGCCTGGAAGCGCGAGAGGCGCTGATTGGCGTCCGAAAGGTCGGATCGCAGCTCGCGGTTTTCAGCCTCGATATTGCCGCGCTGGCGGATCAGCCAGATTGCCGAGATCATCGCCGCGGAAATGACGCCGATGAGGACGGAGAAGGTGATGACCTCCGACGAACCGAAGATATTCGCCTTCTGCGCCGAGACCTGGGCGACCGCATCGGTCGCAGCGAAAAGCGCCGTGCAAGCCATCAGGCGGCGGAGATATACCGGACCTTTGCGGCGACCGCCCGATGAGGTTTGTTGTGCTGTTGTCATGGCGCTGCCGTCCCCGTCTGCCCGAAGGGTGCTGCCGGCCCTGTAGTGCCATGCGCAGTTCCGGCGATACCCGGTTGAAGGGTTCGCGTCAGTTCTGATTGCATCCCCGGTCTGTCTCCGTCTGTTTGCCGCTTGCCGACAAGACATCCCACTCGCAATGCCCGAAGGTCCGCACCGGCATCACGAATCAATGGGTTAGAGCATACTTCGTTGACGAATCGCCGGGAAGGGAGCTGCCCAAAAAAGAGGCCGCGCTCTCTTGTCAAGAACGCGGCCACAACATGTTGTGGATTGCCCGGGTAACGATTAGTACCGGTAGTGTTCCGGCTTGAACGGACCCTGCTGGCCGACGCCGATATAGTCGGCCTGTTCGCGCGACAGCTCGGAGAGCTTCGCGCCCAGCTTGTTCAGGTGCAGGCGGGCAACCTTCTCGTCGAGCGCCTTCGGCAGAACGTAGACTTCGTTCTTGTAGTTCTCACCCTTGGTGAAAAGCTCGATCTGAGCCAGCACCTGGTTGGAGAACGAAGCGGACATCACGAAGGACGGGTGACCGGTGGCGTTGCCGAGGTTGAGCAGGCGACCTTCCGACAGAAGGATCATGCGGTTGCCCTTCGGGAACTCGATCATGTCGACCTGCGGCTTGATGTTCGTCCACTTCAGGTTACGCAGCGCGGAGACCTGAATTTCGTTGTCGAAGTGGCCGATGTTGCCGACGATCGCCATGTCCTTCATCTCGCGCATGTGGTCCATGCGGATGACGTCCTTGTTGCCGGTCGTGGTGATGAAGATGTCGGCAGACGAAACAACATCTTCGAGCTGGACGACTTCGAAACCGTCCATGGCTGCCTGCAGGGCGCAGATCGGGTCGACTTCCGTGACCTTTACGCGGGCGCCAGCGCCGCTGAGCGAAGCAGCCGAGCCCTTGCCGACGTCGCCGTAGCCGCAGACAACGGCAACCTTGCCGGCCATCATCACGTCGGTGCCGCGGCGGATGCCGTCAACCAGCGATTCCTTGCAGCCGTACTTGTTGTCGAACTTCGACTTGGTGACGGAATCGTTGACGTTGATTGCCGGGAAGGGCAGCAGGCCCTTGGCCTGGAGCTGGTACAGACGGTTGACGCCTGTCGTCGTTTCCTCGGTCACGCCCTTGATGGCGTCACGCTGCTTGGTGAACCAGCCCGGCGAAGCCTGGAGGCGCTTCTTGATCTGCGCGAACAGGATCTCTTCTTCTTCCGAACCCGGGTTGGAGAGAACGTCCTCGCCGGCTTCGGCGCGGGCGCCGAGCAGGATGTACATGGTCGCGTCGCCACCGTCGTCCAGGATCATGTTGGAGACGCCGCCGTCGGTCCACTGGAAGATCTTGTCGGTGTAGGTCCAGTATTCTTCAAGCGTTTCGCCCTTGACGGCGAAGACCGGGATGCCGCTGGCAGCAATTGCTGCGGCTGCGTGGTCCTGGGTCGAGAAGATGTTGCACGAGGCCCAACGGATGTCAGCGCCGAGAGCCGCGAGCGTCTCGATCAGCACGGCCGTCTGGATGGTCATGTGCAGCGAACCGGTGATCCGCGCGCCCTTCAGCGGCTTGGAGGCGCCGAACTCTTCGCGGCAGGCGATCAGGCCCGGCATCTCGGTTTCGGCGATCGTGATTTCCTTGCGTCCGAAATCGGCAAGACCGATGTCGGCGACGATGTAATCCTGAGTGGTGGTCATGAAATTCTCCAGGCTGATCTCTTCAAGCCGCTCTGGCCCTCTGGCCATCCGGCGGCACGACTATGCCTCCCGCGCATGTCATCGCGGTGAGAGTGCGATCGATCTATCAGGAATCCTGGGGCAGGGCAACCTCGATATAAAGAAGTCTTTATATCTTTATATTGTCGGTCACATTTCTTCGCCGAACTTGTCGCGCACAAGCGCGTCGAGCGCATTCAGCGCTTCTTCGGCCTGCGCACCGCTGGCGGTGACGCAAACGCTTGAGCCGGTGCTGGCGGCCAGCATCATCAGGCCCATGATCGAGGTGCCCCCGACGGTGCTGCCGTCCTTCGACACCGTGATTTCGGCATCGTAGGCCTCGACCGTTTGTACGAACTTCGCCGAAGCGCGGGCGTGGAGGCCGCGTTTGTTGACGATGAGGAGCTCGCGCGTCAGCAACATGTCGGTGCGATGGTCCATCATTTTCCACTCAGGACGCGGCTGGCGACGTTGATGTATTTGCGTCCCGCCTCGGAAGCCTCCAGCAGGGCCTTGTCCATGTCGCTTTCGCCACGCACGCCGGCCAGCTTGATCAGCATCGGCAGGTTGACGCCGGCGATGACTTCGACCGTGCCGCTGCGCATGACCGAGATGGCAAGATTGGAAGGCGTGCCGCCGAACATATCGGTGAGAATGATGACACCGTGGCCCTCGTCGACATTGGTCACGGCGTCGAGGATATCCTGCCGACGCTGATCCATGTCGTCCTCGGGGCCGATGCAAACGGTCTCGATAGCTTTTTGCGGACCGACAACATGCTCGAGCGCGTGCCGGAATTCCTCAGCCAGCTTGCCATGGGTGACAAGCACAAGTCCGATCATGGGTATCTTTTCTCCGACTGCACGCGCAATTCACTGATGGTCAGATATCGCAATGCAGCAATTTCGTCCACCTGTTGGGGCGGCCATCTTGGCAAGGAAAAGGCGAAGTGCAAGCCAAAAATGCCGAAAAACCAGCCCAGTTGCCTGCAACTATAGCTAAAATCCTAATTTTTCGGGTAGCAGCACACGCAGAACAGCAAGCACGTGTACGCCGTTTTCAATGGGGACGCGAACAATTGGCAGGCTGCCACCGCCGGGTAGGGGAAGTTCCTCGTTTTCCGGCGGCATGCGCGGATCGAATGGCGCGTTGACGGGCAGGATTGCCCAATCCATTACCGCTGCATGCACCGTCTCGAGCCTGGCAATGCCGGCGCCGCGGATCTCTATCAGGCCTTCGATCGACGCGGGGCAACGGGCGATTATTCGGCCCTGCTCCATTGACAGGTCGACACGATCGTCGGCGACCAGTGCCGCAAAGTGTCCCATCTGCTGTGCCGCCGAAATACAGGCGAGCGCCAGCCGCGATTTGCCGATGCCGGAAGGTCCGGTTACCAGAAAGCCGGTCGTGCCGAGAACCATTGCCGTGCCGTGAATGTTGTGCCGCGGCGTCACGCGTGCGGCTCGGCGGGCAGGGAAAGCACGAAGCGGGCGCCGACGATCCGCCGATCCGGACCCATGATGTTCTCGGCCTTCAGCGTGCCGCCGTGCGCTTCGGCAATCTGCCGGGAGATGGACAGGCCAAGACCGGAGTTCTGGCCGAAGTCTTCGCCTTCCGGCCTGTCGGTATAGAAGCGTTCGAAGATCCGGTCGATGTCTTCTGCCTGGATGCCGGGACCATTGTCCTCGATATAGACGAGGCAGCGCGACCGGGAGCGCGTCAGGCGCACGACGATGCGGCCGCCCTGTTCGGGTACGAAGGAGCGGGCGTTTTCGATCAGATTGGTGATGATCTGGCCGATGCGCAGTTCGTAGCCGTTGATGGCGAAGCGCGCCTTGGGGCTGTCCTTGCGGTCGATGACGAAATCGAGCAGCACCGGCTTCTTCTTGCTGCGGATCTGGCGCGAGATATCGACGAGGTCGCCCAGCAGTTTTTCGAGGTCGATCACCTTGGCGTCGCTACGCGCAAGCTCGGCGTCAAGACGCGAGGCGTCGGAGATATCGCTGATCAGGCGGTCGAGGCGACGAACGTCATGCTGGATGACGTCCATCAGCCGCTTCTTCGATTCGTCGGTGCGGGCGAGCGGAAGCGTTTCGACTGCGCTGCGCAGCGACGTCAGCGGATTCTTCAACTCATGGCTGACGTCGGCGGCGAAATTCTCGATCGCCGCGATTCTGTCGTAGAGTGCGGTCGTCATCTCGCGCAACGCGACGGAGAGATTGCCGATCTCGTCCTGGCGCGACGAGAAATCAGGAATTTCCTCGCGCTCCTTGGCACCGCCGCGACGCACCCGGATGGCGGCGGCCGAAAGGCGCCGCAACGGATTGGCGATCGTCGACGACAAGAGCAGCGACAGAATGACGTTGACGAGGGCGGCTACCCCGAACACGCGGATGATGGCGAGGCGTTCGGCATGCACGATCTTGTCGATATCGCCGGCCTGGGTGGACAAGAGCAGCACGCCGAGAACGGCGCGGGACCGCTGCACTGGCACGGCGACCGAGACGATGAGCTCGCCCTTTTCGGTCACGCGGCGCACCGCACCACGCACGCCGGTCAGCGCGTTCATCACTTCCGGATAGATCGATCCGTTGCCGCCCGGCGGCTCCTTGTAGAGCGGCAGGTCGCCCGACTGCAGCAGGCGGTTGATCCAGCTTCCGAACTTTTCCTCGATACCGGTGGCTTCGGGATCGACGGGCGGCAGGTCGAAGCGCAGCACCTGGCCGCCGCTATAAAGGTGGCGCGAATCGAGCAGCAGATCCGCATCGGCGTCGAACAGGCGCGCGCGGGTGCGGGTCGGCGAGATCAGCCGCCTGAGCACCGGAGCCACCCGTTCCTGGATGATGGGGAAATCGAGGTCTTCGTCGCTCGGCAGCGGCGTGATGCTCTGGCCGGCCTGCAGCTCCAGCAGTTTTTCAGGATCGATGGTGATCGAATTGGTGTCGACGGAGGCGGAAGCCGAAATGGCGCCGGCGATGATTTCGCCCTGGGTCAGCAGGCTTTCGACGCGGGCGTCGATCAGCCCTTCGCGAAACTGGTTGAGATACATGATCCCGCCGACCAGAACCACGAGCGCAACGAGATTGAAGAAGACGATCCGTCGCGTCAGGCTCGAAAAGACGGCGTTGCCGAACAGGCGGCGAATCAGCGTGAACGAATAGGCCCAGCGCCGGCCTTTCGCCGATGTCCGTCCGTCAAGTTCATCGACATCGCCTTGCAAGACTTCCACCAAGTCTTTCCGCTCCCGCAGCGGGAGTATCCCCGCCGTATCTTCTGATTGCGACCAGGCGTCACCCGGATGTCGGGTTTCGCAGATCCGCGGATGTTCTTTCTGGTCTTCGGTCTCGTGGATCCGATGCCACCGGCCAAGCCAAGAGGCGGGTCAAAGCCTGCCGCCATCGCGTCGGTTCTGAATGCTCCACAAACGACGCGATGGCAAGTGCTGAGACCCCGCGTCGCTTCAGGCCATCTCGCGGAAGCGGTAGCCGACGCCGTAAAGCGTCTCGATCATGTCGAAGTCATTGTCGACCATCTTGAACTTCTTGCGCAGCCGTTTGATGTGGCTGTCGATGGTGCGGTCGTCGACATAGACCTGCTCGTCATAGGCGGCGTCCATCAGCGCGTCGCGGCTCTTCACCACGCCCGGGCGCTGGGCGAGGGAGTGAAGAATGAGAAACTCGGTCACCGTAAGCGTGACCGGCTCGTTCTTCCAGGTGCAGGTGTGGCGCTCCTGGTCCATGGCCAGCTGCCCACGCTCGAGCGAGCGCGAGGGCGTGTCGGAAGTCTTGGGTGTTCCGGCGGTGCCGCCGGCTGCAGCCGCTTCGCGGTTGGCCGCCCGGCGCAGGATCGCCTTGACGCGCTCGACCAGCAGGCGCTGGGAGAACGGCTTGGTGATGAAATCGTCCGCACCCATCTTCAGGCCGAAGAGCTCGTCGATTTCCTCGTCCTTGGAGGTCAGGAAGATCACCGGCAAATCCGACTTCTGACGCAGGCGCCGCAACAGCTCCATGCCGTCCATGCGCGGCATCTTGATGTCGAAGATCGCAAGCTGCGGCGGTCGGGCCAATAGGCCTTCGAGCGCCGAGGCGCCGTCGGTATAGGTCTCGACCTTGTAGCCTTCAGCTTCAAGCGCGATGGATACGGACGTCAGGATATTCCGGTCATCATCGACAAGCGCGATGGTCTGCATCGTGTTCAACTCCGTCATTTGAGGCCGATCGCCGGTTTCGTCTCCGAATCTGCGGCAACCGCGAGTCACGGGTGCGTTACTTGAGTATAAAGGTGGAACAAATTGTGGCGAAGCCCAAAATGCGCTCAAGCGTACACTCCGTCGCCCAGAGGCAGATATGGCGCAGGGAACTCGGATTCAACCGATTAAAAAAACGATAATTTTCTTTAAATCGATTAATATACTGAAATCATTATTCTTTTTTTGACGTCGCCTTGTTTTTGAGAGAGCATGCAAGTATGTTCCGGCCAGATTTAACGCCAATGGCCAAACACGAAGGAAGCTTGACCATGGAGCAACTCGGCACTCGCAATGCAGCGAACGGCTTGGAAAAACTCGGCTTTACGGATCTCGATGTGGTCCGCTACAACCTCGAAGCCCCAGAGCTTTATGAAGAAGCCATTCGCCGCGGCGAGGCTCAGCTGACGGCGCACGGCGCGATCGTTGCGCGCACCGGTCAGCACACCGGCCGCTCCCCGAAGGACAAGTTCGTCGTTCGTGATGCGTCCACCGACGATCAGATCTGGTGGGACAACAACAAGCCGCTGTCGCCGGAGCATTTCGCCGTGCTGCGCCAGGATATGCTTGATCATGCCAAGGGCATGTCGCTCTATGTCCAGGATCTCGTTGGCGGCGCCGACAAGGACAATGCCCTGCCGACCCGCGTCGTCACGGAATTTGCCTGGCATTCGCTGTTCATTCGCAACCTGCTGATCCGTCCGGAGCGTGGTGCGCTGGCTTCCTTCCTGCCGAAGCTGACGATCATCGACCTGCCGAGCTTCAAGGCTGATCCCGAGCGGCACGGCTGCCGCACGGAAACGGTCATTGCCTGCGATCTGACCAACGGTCTCATTCTCATCGGCGGTACGTCCTATGCCGGCGAGATGAAGAAGTCGGTATTTACCGTTCTGAACTACCTGCTGCCGAAGAAGGGCGTCATGCCGATGCACTGCTCGGCCAATGTCGGCCCTGAAGGCGATACCGCCATCTTCTTCGGCCTGTCGGGCACCGGCAAGACCACGCTTTCGGCCGATCCGACCCGCACGCTGATCGGTGACGATGAGCATGGCTGGGGAGAGCAGGGCGTCTTCAATTTCGAAGGCGGTTGCTATGCCAAGGCCATCCGTCTCTCCGAAGCGGCCGAGCCGGAAATCTTCGCGACGACCCGCCGCTTCGGCACCGTCATGGAGAACGTCGTTCTCGACGAACGCCGGGTTCCCGATTTCGACGACGGTTCGCTGACCGAAAACACCCGCTGCGCCTATCCGCTCGATTTCATCCCGAATGCCAGCGAAACCGGTACCGCGCCGCAGCCGCGCACGATCATCATGCTGACCGCCGATGCCTTCGGCGTGATGCCGCCGATCGCCAAGCTGACGCCGGAACAGGCGATGTATCACTTCCTGTCTGGCTACACCGCCAAGGTCGCCGGCACCGAGAAGGGCGTCACCGAGCCGGAAGCAACGTTCTCGACCTGCTTCGGCGCGCCGTTCATGCCGCGTCACCCGTCGGAATACGGCAACCTGCTGAAGGATCTGATCGCCAACAACGGCGTCACCTGCTGGCTGGTCAACACCGGCTGGACCGGCGGTGCCTATGGCGCCGGCAGCCGCATGCCGATCAAGGTGACCCGCGCCCTGCTCGCGGCAGCCCTCGACGGTTCGCTGAACGCTAGCGAACTGCGCACTGACGCGAACTTCGGCTTCGCCGTGCCGGTTTCGGTACCGGGCGTCGACGACGGCATTCTTGATCCGCGCTCGACCTGGGCTGATGGTAACGCCTATGACGCTCAGGCCCGTCGCCTCGTCGATATGTTCGTCGCCAACTTCGCCAAGTTCGAAGACCATGTCGATGGCAGCGTCCGCGATGCAGCTCCCGGCACGAAGATTGCCGCCGAATAAGCATTGCTGGCTATGATTCACGTGAAACCCGGCCTCAATGGCCGGGTTTCACTTTTTGTGGTTGCTTGTTTTCAAGCGGTTCGCTCTGTGCGCTGCAGCGCACGCGTCAAATGTGACGCGCAAAGGACGCTGTAAGGCTCGAGATCTGCTGCATAATTTTCTCCGTAAATCGATTCCGGTTTTAGGAATTATGCAGTAGAAAGCGCCAGGAGCGATCATGGCCAGCGACCCTTTATACATCAACGAACAGATCGTTATCGCCGGGTGGGAACTCAGCGAGCAATTCGTGCTGGCTGGCGGGCCGGGTGGACAGAACGTCAACAAGGTGTCGACGGCCGTTCAGTTGTTCTTCAATGTCCAGGCCTCGCCCGCGCTCACCGATCGCATCAAGGCCAACACCCTGAAGCTCGCCGGTCGCCGCGCCTCGAAAGACGGCGTGTTGATGATCGAGGCCAGTCGCTTTCGCAGCCAGGAGCGCAACCGCGAGGATGCCCGTGAACGGCTGAAGGAGATGATCCTGAAGGCCGCGGAGCCGCCGCCGCCACCGCGCAGGAAGACCAAGCCGACACGCGGCTCGATCGAGCGCCGACTGAAGGAAAAAACCGGTCGCGGCGAGACCAAGAAGTTGCGCGGCCGCCCGACTGGCGAGTGACTTGCGGTTGCGGATTCTTTTCGGCTGTCCCTTGTCTTTTGTCGCCAAGCGCCCTCTCTTATCGCGCAGGAACTTTTGCAGAAGGAGAAATCCATGGGCCTTTTCAGTTTTATCAAGAACGCCGGCAAGAAGTTGGGCATTGGCGGTGACGACGATGCGCCTGATGCCGACAGCGTCCAGAAGGAACTCGCTTCGCACGATCTCGGCACCAAGGACGTCCAGGTCGAAGTCGTCAACGACAAGGTGGTGCTGAAGGGTGTCGTCAAGGATCAGACGGCGTTCGAGAAGGCGGTCGTCGCCGTCGGCAACACGCTCGGCGTGTCTTCGGTCGAAGCGTCTGAGCTGAAGGTGGCGGATGCCGGTGCAGCGCCCGCGCCCGCCAAGGCCCCCGTCTTCTATACCGTCAAGAAGGGCGACAACCTCTGGAAGATCGCCGAGGCGCAGTACGGCAAGGGCAAGGGCGCCAAGCACACGGTCATCTTCGAGGCAAACAAACCGATGCTGACCCATCCCGACAAAATTTACCCCGGTCAGGTGCTGCGCATTCCGGATCTGGATGCCGCGTGACAGCCTTGTCGATGCGTGCATTTTCGAGCGTCGTTCTGGTGGTCGCAAGTCTTGGACTTGCCTCCGCCGGCACCGCGCAATCGCTGCGTGAGCCGGCTAAGGGTAGTTCGGAGCGTGCAGCGATCCTTGATGCCTTGCGGCCTGCCGTCGAGGCGGAGATGCGCGGTTCGGTTGAATTCGTCGTCACGACGATGCGAGCGGCGCCGAACTGGGCCTTCGTCCAGGTCGAGCCGCAACGTCCGGGCGGCGGCAGCATCGATCTCGCGCAGACCGGGTTTCGCGACGAGGCCGACATGATGGATGGCTTGACGGTGTTCGCGCTCGTCAGCTTCCAGGGCGGTCGATGGAATCTGGTGGATCACGTCGTTGGTCCGACGGATGTCGCCTATGCCGGCTGGTCTGAGCGCTACGGCGTCCCGGCAAAACTGCTCGGGCTTGAGGAGTGAGGGCAACCTCATGCAGGTTCTCCCGAAAGGAATAAAACACATCCCTGGCTTTCTCGACCGGGCCCGTCAGGAGCAGATCGTTGAAGCGATCAGGGGCGTGGTGCACGAAGCGCCGCTGTTCGTGCCGGCGATGCCGAAGACCGGTAAGCCGATGTCGGTGCGCATGACCAATTGCGGCCCGCTCGGCTGGGTGACCGACCGCGAGAAGGGCTACCGTTATCAGCCGCAGCATCCGGGGACGGGCAGGCCGTGGCCGCCGATGCCGGATGTTCTCCTTGAAATCTGGAATGCGGTTTCGGCCAGCGACAAACGGCCGGAAGCATGCCTGGTGAATTTCTATTCCGACGAGGCCCGCATGGGTCTGCACCAAGACAGGGACGAGCGCGATCTGGAAACATCAGTCGTCTCGATTTCCCTTGGCGATAGCTGCCTGTTTCGGGTCGGCGGCAGAGAGCGCGGCAGCCAGACCATATCCTTCAGGCTCGAAAGCGGCGATATCGTCGTGCTCGGCGGCGAGGGGCGTCTGGCCTTCCACGGTGTCGACCGGATCTATCCGAACACATCGACGCTGCTCAAGAACGGTGGCCGACTCAATCTGACGCTGCGCCGGGTGAACCCCTAAGGCATGTCGCGTCAAAATAGAGCGGCAGCCTTCGCGTCACGCCCACATTTTCCGCGAAGCCATCGCTGCGTATTCTCGGGTCGCACGCATGTTGCACGCTCAAAGCTTGCGCAGCGCCACCTTCTCGGTGAGGTGGTTGGGGCCTTTCTGCAGGATGAGGTCGGCGCGCGGCCGCGTCGGCAGAATGTTCTGGTGCAGGTTCTTCAGGTTGATGTTGTGCCAAAGTCCTTCGGCGATCGCGCGCGCCGCATCCTCGCTGATGGTCGCATAGCGGTGGAAGTAGGATTCCGGATTCTTGAAGGCCGTTTCCCTGAGGCGCATGAAGCGGCTGACATACCAGCTGTGGATCAGGCTCTCCTCGGCGTCGATGTAGATCGAGAAGTCGAAGAAGTCCGAGACCATCGGCACGATCTTGCCGTCGGCGGGCAGGTTGCGCGATTGCAGGACGTTGATGCCTTCGAAGATCAGAATGTCGGGCCGGTCGATGACCGTGTACTGGTCCGGCAGCACGTCATAGGTCATGTGCGAATAGCTCGGTGCCTTGACATTGGGCTGGCCGGCCTTGATCGCCGAGAGGAACCGCAGCAGCGCGCCGAGGTCGTAGCTTTCCGGGAAGCCCTTGCGATCCATCATGTTTTCGCGCTGCAGGACGGCGTTCGGATAGAGGAAGCCGTCCGTCGTCACCAGATCGACCTTCGGGCTCGACGGCCAGCGCGACAGGAGCTGGGCAAGGATACGTGCGGCCGTCGACTTGCCGACGGCGACCGATCCGGCAATGCCGATGACGAAGGGCGTCTTCGTCTCGCCGGACATGCTGAGGAAGCGCTTGCGCTGCTCGAACAAAAGCTGGGACGATTCCACATGCGCGGACAGAAGCCGCGACAGCGACAGGTAAATCTGCCTGACCTCGCCGAGGTCCACCGGGTCGTTCAGCGAGCGCAGACGCTGCACTTCGTCTGCCGTCAACGTCAGGGGCGTGTCCGCGCGAAAGCGGGACCACTCTTCGGCAGAAAACAGATGATAGGGCGAATAGTCCCGGTTCTGGAGATTGTCCGGGAGATCGACCGTTTCGATGTCTTGCGCAGCTAGGGTCATGGATCCTGCCGATTAGCCTTTTCCTGCAGACCGGATTGGCTTGTCCGCCGTGCAAGTTCGTCGAGCACATCCTGCAACGGAATGTCTGCAATTTTCAATACGACCATGAGATGATAGAGCAGATCGGCGCTCTCATCGACGAGATTCTGGCGGTCGTTGCGGATCGCTGCGATCACGGTTTCGACCGCTTCCTCGCCCAGCTTCTTGGCCGCTTTCTGCTGGCCGCTTGCGACCAGTTTCGCCGTCCAGGATTCGTCCGGTGACGCTTTGGCGCGCGCGGCGACGATGGTCTCGAGGTCGGAAAGGGAGAAATCACTCATGAACGAAACCCTGAAACTCAATCGAGACGCATGGCGATGCCATGTTCGGCCATATAGCGCTTGGTTTCGCCAATGCTATAGGTGCCGAAGTGGAAGATCGAAGCGGCCAGAACCGCCGTCGCATGGCCGTCGCGGATGCCGGCAACCATATGGTCGAGCGTGCCGACGCCTCCGGACGCAATGACCGGCGCACGCACCGCATCGGCAACCGCCCGGGTGAGCGCGATATCGTAGCCGCTCTTCGTTCCGTCACGATCCATCGAGGTCAAAAGGATTTCGCCGGCACCGAGATCGACGACGCGCCGGGCAAAGTCCACCGCATCGATGCCCGTCGTCTGGCGGCCGCCATGGGTGAAGATTTCCCACCGGTTCTCTTCGCCGTCCTTCGAGACTTTCTTGGCGTCGATCGCAACGACGATGCACTGGTTGCCGAACTTGTCGGCGGCTTCGGCGACGAACTCCGGGTTCTTCACCGCCGCCGTGTTGATCGACACCTTGTCGGCGCCTGCCAAAAGCAGCTTGCGGATATCGGCCACCTGACGCACGCCACCGCCGACGGTCAGTGGCATGAAACACTGCTCGGCCGTGCGCGCCACCACATCGAAGATGGTTTCGCGGTTGTCCGACGAGGCGGTGATGTCGAGGAAGCAGAGCTCGTCCGCTCCGGCCGCATCATAGGCGCGGGCTGCCTCCACCGGGTCGCCGGCATCGATCAGGTCGACGAAGTTGACCCCTTTGACGACCCGACCGTCCTTGACGTCGAGGCAGGGGATAACGCGGGCTTTGAGGGTCATCGGCTCATGCCTTTCTCGTGGCGCGGATCAGCGCCAGGGCTTCCTGCGGGTCGATGCGGCCATCATAGAGCGCACGGCCGGAGATCGCGCCTTCAAGTTTTGCCGCATCCGGGGCGATCATTCGCCGGATATCATCCATCGAAGCGAGACCGCCCGAAGCGATCACCGGGATCGAAACCGCATCGGCAAGCTCCAGCGTCGAAGGCCAGTTGATGCCCGTGAGAATGCCGTCGCGATCGATGTCGGTGTAGATGATCGCCGATACGCCGGCACCCTCGAATTTCTTCGCAAGCTCGATGACGCCGAGTTCCGACGCCTCGGCCCAGCCCTCGACCGCAACCTTGCCGCCCTTAGCGTCGATGCCGACGGCGACCTTGCCCGGGAATTTTCGGCAGGCTTCGATCACCAGTGCCGGGTCGCGCACCGCGACGGTGCCGAGGATGACGCGGGCAAGCCCGCGCGACAGCCAGTTGTCGATATGGTCAAGCGTACGGATGCCGCCGCCGAGTTGGACCGGGTTCTTGGTCGACTTGAGGATCGCGTCGACGGCAGCACCATTAACGGTCTCGCCGGCAAAGGCACCGTTGAGGTCGACCACATGCAACCACTCGAAACCCTGCTCCTCGAAGGCGCGCGCCTGGGCGCCCGGATCCGGGTTGTAGACCGTTGCCTGCTCCATGTCGCCGAGCTTCAGGCGCACGCATTGCCCGTCTTTCAGGTCGATAGCGGGAAAAAGGATCATGTATCTATCCGATCAGAGGTCGCCGGAGCCTTCAGGGCTTCCAACGCAGGAAATTCGAGATGAGGGCAAGGCCAAGCGCCTGGCTCTTTTCCGGATGGAACTGCGAGCCGGCCTTGTTGCCATTGGCGACGAAGGCGGTGACGGCGCCGCCGTAATCCGCCTCGGCCACAACATCGCCGGCATTTTCCGCGGCCAGATGGTAGGAGTGCACGAAATAGGCGTGCAGGCCGTCGTCGCCGGTGCGGATGCCGTCAAACAGCGGGTGCGTGCGGGCAAGCCGCAGCGTGTTCCAGCCGATCTGTGGGATTTTCAGCGACGGATCCGCCGGCCTCATTTCTACGACGTCGCCGGGGATCCAGCCGAAGCCGTGGGTCGTGGTCTTTTCCAGGCCGCGCGACGACATCAGCTGCATGCCGACGCAGATGCCGAGAAACGGGCGACCGGCCTCTTCGACGACCTCGGTCAGTGCCTGCTCCATGCCGTCGACGGCCGTAAGGCCGCGACGGCAATCGGCATAGGCGCCCACGCCCGGCAGGACGATGCGGTCGGCGGTCGCCACCCGCTCGGGCCTGTCCGTCAGGTCGATCTCTGCGTCGATGCCGGCTTCCCGCGCTGCCCGTTCGAAAGCCTTCGTTGCCGAGCGCAGATTGCCCGATCCATAGTCGATAATGGCGACGCGCATCAGCGTTCTCCGTAGGATTCAAAAAGCCCAAGACCCGGGCCGGTGTTTGCCGGCGCCTGTCTCGGCCAGTCGACAGATGGCCGCTCCGCTGCCTTTCGGTCGGCCGGGGCCACGTTTGCGAAGTAGATTTCCTCGGCGGTCTCAAGATCGCGCGCCGGCACGATCGAGCGCACCGTCCAGTTGCGGGCGATCAGGCGGCGGGCGATGAAAACAGGGCCTTCCAGCGAGACCATGAGGCCGAGCGCCAGATGCAACAGCAGCGCTGCCAGGAGGCCGCCACCGATCACCGACAGAGAGATTAACAAAATCTGCAGAACAGCAACTGCGATTCCGAAGAGCCACATGCGCTTGGCGAAAAGCCAGAGCGCCGGAAACAGAAAGGCGCCCCACGAGAAGCCGTCGGCGACGAAACGCGCTCGGTCATCGTCGGCGCGGCGCGGCGGGTCGAGGATCATGTAAGAGGCCATGGTCATCAGCCAGATAATGACCGCTCAGGCAAGCGTACCCTTGGTCGAGGGAACGCGTCCGGCCTGGCGCGGGTCGATTTCGGTTGCCGTGCGAAGCACGCGGGCGACGGACTTGAAGCAGGTCTCGGCGATATGATGGTTGTTGGCGCCGTAGATATTTTGGATATGCAGCGTGATCCCGGCATTCTGGGCGAGCGCCTGGAAGAATTCGCGCACCAGTTCGGTGTCGAACGTGCCGATCTTCGGTGAGGTAAAGGCGACGTTCCAGACAAGGAACGGCCGGCCGGACACATCCACCGCCGCGCGCGTCATCGTCTCGTCCATGGCAAGGTCGAGCGAGGCGTAGCGGGTAATGCCGCGCCGGTCGCCAAGCGCCTTGGCAATGGCCTGGCCGATGGCAATGCCAGTGTCTTCGACAGTGTGGTGATCGTCGACATGGAGGTCGCCATCGGTCTTGATGTCCATGTCGATCAGCGAATGTCGGGAAAGCTGGTCCAGCATGTGGTCGAAGAAGCCGACTCCGGTCGCAATCTTCGACGTTCCGGTTCCATCGATATTGACGGATACGGACACGGCCGTTTCATTCGTCTTTCGCGAAACTTGGCCGGTGCGGCTGGATGTGGCTTCTGCCATCAGGCTCTCCTGTATGCGCTGGAGCCGCTCCTTATCAGGGGAGGCGGAAAATATCCAGAACCGCGGCTGAGATTCGAACGATTCGGGCAGGCGCCCGATTTACGGTCAACTGCGTGGCTCACCGGGATTTGCAATCGCGTAAGGCGCACTTACATAGGCTCCAAGCAACCAGGCTCGTTCGAGCCCCCAACGCCCCTGGTTCTGGGGCCGACAGGTATCTTCAATGAGTGAACACAATCCCTACGGAACGATGCATGCGACCACCATCATCACGGTGCGCAAGGACGGCAAGGTGGTGATGGCCGGCGACGGCCAGGTCAGCCTTGGCCAGACGGTGATGAAGAGCAATGCCCGCAAGGTACGGCGTCTCGCCAAGGGCGACGTTATCGCCGGCTTTGCCGGGGCGACGGCCGATGCCTTCACGCTTCTGGAGCGGCTCGAAGCCAAGCTGGAGCAATATCCCGACCAGTTGATGCGCGCGGCAGTGGAACTCGCCAAGGATTGGCGCACCAACAAGTATTTGCGCAATCTCGAAGCGATGATGCTGGTCGCCGACAAGTCGATCACGCTGGCGATTACCGGCAATGGCGACGTGCTGGAGCCGGAACATGGAACGATCGCCATCGGCTCGGGCGGCAACTATGCCTTTGCCGCGGCCCGCGCCCTGATGGACAGCGACAAGTCGGCCGAAGAAATCGCCCGCCGGGCGCTCGAGATCGCAGGCGACATCTGCGTCTATACCAACCACAATATCGTGGTGGAGACGCTGGATGGCAACTGACCAGGTTCATGTCAGCTTCGAACGGGTGGCCGATGACCACCTGCCGATGCTGCATGCCTGGTTGAGCGAGCCGCATGTGCGGCAATGGTGGGGTGATCCGGACAAGGAAGTCGTGTTGATCCGCGACGGCTGCGCCACGGGCGAAGTGGATGGCTTCATCTTCCATGTAGCCGGCGAGCCCGCCGGCTACATCCAGTCCTGGACACCGTCCGAATATGACGAAGAGCCGTGGGCGAAGGATCTGCCCGGCGATGTCCCCGGCGTCGATATCTTCATCGGCCCGCCGGAGATGACCGGAAAAGGCGTGGCGTCGCTGGCCTTGAGGGCCTTTGCGCAGACGCTTTTTGCCGCCGGCGCACCACGGATCGTGATCGACCCCGATGCGGGCAACAGAAGGGCCGTGAGGGCCTATGCGAAAGCTGGCTTCGTGCCCTTTGGCGAATGGATAGATGCGTCCGGCCGCACACTCCTGATGGAGCTGACGCGGACCGAGTTTGAGAGGAATACATGAGTACTTTTTCACCTAGGGAAATCGTGTCGGAACTCGACCGGTTCATCATCGGCCAGAACGACGCCAAGCGCGCGGTGGCGATTGCGCTGCGCAACCGCTGGCGGCGCCAGCAGCTCGGCGACGAGTTGCGTGACGAGGTCATGCCGAAGAATATTCTGATGATCGGGCCGACCGGTGTCGGCAAGACGGAAATCTCCCGCCGTCTGGCAAAGCTTGCCGGTGCACCCTTCGTCAAGGTCGAGGCGACCAAGTTCACCGAAGTCGGCTATGTCGGCCGCGATGTCGAACAGATCATCCGCGACCTCGTCGAGGTCGGCATCGGTCTCGTGCGCGAAAAGCGCCGGGCGGAGGTCAAGGCAAGGGCGCACCAGAATGCCGAGGAGCGGGTGCTTGACGCGCTGGTCGGCGCCACGGCCTCGCCGGCAACGCGCGATTCCTTCCGCAAGAAGCTGCGCGCCAACGAACTGGACGACAAGGAGATCGAGGTCGATATCGCCGAGACCGGCGCGCCGGGCGGCTTCGAAATTCCGGGCATGCCGGGCGCCAATATCGGTGTACTCAACCTGTCGGAAATGTTCGGCAAGGCGATGGGCGCACGCACCAAGAAGGTCAAGACGACGGTCAAGGCTTCCTATGAGGTGCTCGTCAACGACGAGTCCGACAAGCTGCTCGACAACGAGCAGATCCAGCGCGAGGCGATGAGGGCGGTCGAGGACGACGGCATCGTCTTCCTCGACGAGATCGACAAGATCGCATCGCGTGAAGGCGGCATGGGTGCCGGCGTATCGCGCGAAGGCGTTCAGCGCGATCTGCTGCCGCTGGTGGAAGGCACGACGGTTGCGACCAAGTATGGACCGGTAAAGACCGATCACATTCTCTTCATCGCCTCGGGCGCCTTCCATGTGTCGAAGCCTTCCGATCTTCTGCCCGAACTGCAGGGCCGCCTGCCGATCCGCGTCGAGCTGCGTGCCCTGACCAAGGAAGACTTCCGCCGCATCCTGACGGAGACCGAGGCGAGCCTCATCCGTCAGTACAAGGCTCTGCTTGAGACGGAAGAAGTGAAACTCGACTTCACCGACGATGCCATCGATGCGCTTGCCGACGTGGCAGTCCAGCTCAACTCGAGCGTCGAGAACATCGGCGCCCGCCGGCTGCAGACGGTGATGGAGCGCGTGCTGGATGAAATCTCGTTCAATGCGCCGGATAGCGCTGGCCAGGCTATCACGATCGATGCCGAATATGTGCGCAAGCACGTCGGCGATCTCGCCGCCAACACCGACCTGTCGCGTTACATCCTGTGACGCACGCGTTGCATCCTGTAACGCGGAGGTGGCGGCAATCCTTTGCCGTCAGGCAACCGTGAAGATGCAAGGCGCTGTCTCTCGACAGGCGCCTTCATTTTTTCTAACACGGAAACCGCAATCGATCGTGGCCGGAGGCATCTTTCCGACACGATCCTGTCGTAGGAGCCGCACCGCCGGATAGGGCGTCTCCACCGTTCATAGGAAGAAGAGATCGTGCGTTTTACCGCCTGCATGCTCGCTATTGCCACGTTTTGCCTGACCGCAGGCCAGACGATGGCGGCCAATGTTGTTCCGCCGGGCAACCGGAACGTCGAACAACCCGGCATCCCGGGCGCATCCGTTCGCCGCACCAAGGCCGGCCGCACGTCCTTCGATGCCAAATTCGAGAAGGTGCGGGATCTGCTCGCCAATGACCGGCAGCTGATCAGCAAGATCAAGTCGACGTCGCGCGCCTATGGCATCGCACCGATCCACATGATCGGCGCCATCGTCGGCGAACATACCTACAATGTCGATGCCTACGATCGGCTGCAGTCCTACTACGTCAAGGCTGCAGCCTATGCCGGCAACAGCTTCCAGTTCGGCTATGACGGCGAGACGGTGGCTGAGTTCGTCGCCCGCCCGCAATTTGCCGACTGCACCGGAAAGAAGAGCTCCTATTCGCTGTGGAGCTGCCGCGAGCGGGTCTGGGACAGCGAATTCCGCGGCAAGTCCGTCGGCGGCAAGTCCTTCCCGAACAACCGTTTCAGCGCCGTTTTCTTCCAGCCGTTCTTTGCCGGCCAGACCTTTGGCCTCGGGCAGATCAATCCGCTGACCGCCCTGATGCTGACCGATATCGTCTCGAAGACGTCGGGCTACGAACGGCTCGACGAGAACAACGCCGCCGGGGTCTACGAGGCGATCATGGATCCTGATGTCTCGCTCGCCTATATGGCCGCCTCGATCCGCCACTCGATCGACGTCTACAAGTCGATCGCCGGCGTCGATATTTCAGGCAATCCCGGCGTCACCGCCACGCTTTACAATGTCGGCAATCCGGACCAACGCGCAGCAGCCCTTGCCGCCAGGAACCAGGGCGGCGAGACCCAGTGGCCCGAAGAAAACTATTACGGCTGGCTGGTGAACGACAAGCTCGTGGAGCTCGAAGGCCTGTTGTGATTCATGTGAAGCACTTTCCTTGATTGCGCCGTAAAAACCTGAAATCCTGGCGCAATCGAGAAAGGCCTATCACCATGGACATGCGTCCGGAGCCCTTCGAACCACCGGCTCCCATTCCTCGGGTCGGCGTGCCGTCCTACCTGAAGATCATCAAGACTGTTCTGCGCAATCCGCTCGAACTCTGGGGCGAGCCGTCCTACACGCTGCCGTGGATCGAGACCAAGTTCATCACGCAGCGCACCCTGATCGTCAACGATCCCGGCCTCATCCGCTATATCCTCGTCGAAAACGTCAGCAACTATGAGATGTCGAAGGTTCGGCGGCTGATCCTCCGCCCGATCCTGCGTGACGGTCTTCTGACGGCCGAAGGCGAGATCTGGAAACGGTCGCGCAAGGCCATTGCGCCGGTTTTTACCCCGCGCCACGCCAAGGGATTCGCCGGGCAGATGCTGCGCCGGTCGGAAGAGTTCGTCGAACGCTACGCGCACGCGAAGGTGAAGCCGTTCACCACCAATGTCGCCAGCGACATGACCGAACTGACCTTCGATATCCTGGCGGAAACGCTGTTTTCCGGTGAGGTCGCCGTCGAAAGGGAGGGCTTCGTCCAGAGTGTAGAAGAGCTTCTGCACCGCATGGGGCGCGTCGATCCGATGGATATCCTGCTGGCGCCGGAATGGCTGCCGCGATTGACCCGCATCGGCGGCAAGAAGGTCATGAACCGGTTCCGGTCGATCGTCTCGGAAACGATGGCGATGAGGCGCCAGCGCATGGCGACGGACCCAGCAGGCACGCCCAACGATTTCCTCACATTGCTGCTGCAGACGGAGGGCGCAAACGGCCTTTCGACGCAAGAGATCGAGGACAATATCCTCACCTTCATCGGCGCCGGGCATGAGACCACTGCCCGGGCGTTGGCCTGGACGCTCTATTGCGTCGCCAACACGCCGGCTTTCCGCGAGACGATGGAGGCGGAGATCGACACCGTGCTCAAGAGCGGTGCCGAACCGGTCGAATGGCTGAACCTGATGCCGCATGTGCTGGCGGCCTTCGAGGAGGCGATGCGTCTCTACCCGCCGGCGCCGTCGATCAATCGCGCCGCCATCGAGGAGGACGAATGGACGTCACCGTCCGGCGAGCGCGTCAGGATACCCAAGGGCATCGCGGTTCTGGTGATGCCGTGGACGTTGCACCGTCACGTGCTCTACTGGGACCGGCCGCGCGCCTTCATGCCCGAGCGTTTCCTGCCGGAAAACCGCGAGAAGCTGCATCGTTTTCAGTATCTGCCTTTCGGCGCCGGACCGCGCATCTGCATCGGCGCGACCTTCGCGCTGCAGGAGGCGGTCATTGCGCTTGCCGTCCTGATGCATCGGTTCCGTTTCGACGTCACCGACGAGACCCGGCCCTGGCCGGTGCAGAGGCTGACTACTCAACCGCGGGGCGGCTTGCCGATGCGGGTTTCGGCTCGCTGAAGGTCTTGCCGGGAATAGCCGATTGCACGCCACGCACCGGCGAATCCGCCGGCATCGGCTGCGGCAACAGCTTCGATGGCTTCTTGATGGTCTTGATCGCGGCGCAGGTCGCATCCCCGACATTGTCGCAGGGCTTGTAGACGACGATCTCGCTGCCGGCACCGTCGTCCCACACCGCCTGGATCGTCAATGTCTTGGCCTCGTTTGCGGGCAGCGAGATGTAGACATACTCGGCCGTTTCGTCGGCGGGCAGGTTGAAGGGGATCTGCGGATTGCATTTTGCCAAGGGGAAGCGCTTGTCGAGAGCGTCCGAGTTGATCGAGTAGCGGATTTCCGATAGCCGGCAATGCATCGTCTGCAGCGCGGTAAAATAGATCAGCTGCCGGTCGTCGTAGTTGCGAAACTGGATCCACCCGGTCTGCTTGTTGGCGTCGAGCATCGCCTTGTAGATCGAGACGTCGGGCAGTTGCGGCTTGTATTCCTCCTCCACGGCGTCCTGCGCGCCGCCCGGCTGGGCGAAGAGCAGACCTGCCGCAAGAATGCCGGCGACTGCCGAAGCTCTGGAAAACGTCATGCCGCACCCCCGTTCGTATCGTGTCGCTCTGCTGACTGCGAATGTCCGCGACACGATGGCCTTCTCCTCCAATATGTCATATCACCGGATCGATCCCCATTGAACCCGGCGCTACCCCGGGCCGAAACACTGGACTGGCTTGAATTGACGTCCCATTTTCTTCTCGGCATCGATACCGGCGGAACCTACACCGACGCCGTTCTCTTCAGCGAAACGGCGGGTGTCGTCGCCAAGGCAAAGGCGCTGACGACCCGCCACGATCTGGCCGTCGGGATTTCCGGCGCGGTGGAATCCGTCTTGGAGAAGGCCGGCGTCCCGGCTTCCGCCATCGGCCTCGTATCCCTGTCGACCACGCTTGCGACCAACGCGCTCGTCGAGGGCCAGGGCGGCCGTGCCGGCCTGGTGATGATCGGCTTCGGGCCAGACGATCTCAAGCGTGACGGGCTGCAGGATGCGCTCGGCTCCGATCCGGTGATCTTCCTGCCGGGCGGTCACAACGTTCACGGCGGCGAGACGCCGCTCGACATGACCGCGCTCGATGAGGCCCTGCCGACCTTGGCCAATCAGGTTTCCTCCTTTGCGATCGCCGGCTATTTTGCCGTCCGCAATCCGGATCACGAGAAGCGGGTGCGCGACCGCATCCGCGAAGTCTCGCATCTGCCGGTTACCTGCAGCCATGAGCTTTCGTCCAAGCTCGGCGGCCCGCGCCGGGCGCTGACGACACTGCTGAACGCCCGGCTCGTCTCGATGATCGATCGCCTGATCGGCTCGTGCGAGGGCTTTTTGAAGTCCCGCGGCATCGATGTGCCCATGATGGTTGTGCGCGGCGATGGCGCCTTGATCTCGGCCGAGGAGGCAAGACTTCGGCCGATCGAGACGATCCTTTCCGGCCCTGCCGCCAGCCTTGTCGGTGCGCGGCACCTGACCGGCCTCGACAATGCCGTGGTCTCGGATATCGGCGGCACGACGACGGATGTCGCGGTACTTGACCGCGGTCGTCCGCGGCTCGATGGCGAAGGTGCGGTGGTCGGCGGTTTCCGCACCATGGTCGAGGCGGTGGCGATGCGCACCTATGGCCTTGGCGGCGATTCGGAGGTCCGCATCAATGATCGTGGGCTGAAGGCGAAGATCGACCTTGGGCCGAGGCGGTTGATGCCGCTCAGCCTCGCGGCGGCGCTGCATGGCGATGCGGTGCTGTCCGTTTTGGAAAAACAACTGCGGGCGCAACATGCCGGCCGCAACAACGGCCGCCTGGCTGTTCGCACCGGTCTACCCGACCATCTGGCGAGCGGTCTGCAGCCACAGGAGCAGGCGCTCTACGAGCGCATCGGCACAGTGCCGATCTCGCTTGAAAACCTGCTGACCTCGACGCCGCAGCGGGCAACGCTGGACCGGCTGGTGGCACGCGGCCTGGTGCATATCTGCGGCCTGACGCCCTCCGATGCAATGCATGTGCTCGGCAGGCAGTCGCAATGGAGCGTCGAGGCTGCCCGTCTCGGCATCGAACTGGCAGCGCGCATCCGCGACGGCTCCGGCCAGCCGATTGCTGCATCTGCCGAGGCGATGGCCGAGATGATCGTCGATCGCGTCACGCGCCAATCGTGCGAAGTCATCCTGCAGGCCTGTCTCGGCGAAGACGGGGCAGGGGCCATCGACCCGGCGGTCTCGCAGGCAGTCGATCGTGCTCTGACCCGCGCGCCTGGTATCGTGCGGTTTTCGATCGGTCTCGATCGCCCGCTCGTCGGTTTGGGGGCTTCGGCCCCGGTCTATTATCCCGCCATTGCCGACATGCTTGGCACCGAGCCATCCATCCCTGATGAGGCCGATGTCGCAAATGCCGTCGGTGCGGTTGTCGGCCAGGTGCGGGCAACCGTCACCGTGTTCGTCACCACGCCGGAAGAGGGCATTTTCATCGTCAACGGAGCAGGGGTGAGCGAGCGTTTTCTCGATCAGGACCAGGCCTTTTCAGCGGCCCGCCGTCGCGCCGAGACGATGGCGCTTGAGGCGGCACGCACCAACGGTGCCGACGAGCCGGCTTCGATGCTGCGAGAAGAAATCGACGCTCCCGAGGTCGAAGGAAGCCGCAAGCTGGTCGAGGCACGTTTCATCGCGTCGGCGAGCGGCAGGCCGCGCATTGCCCATGGCTGATCTTTTCGATTTTGGAAATAATTCTTCGCATCCTTGCTGAATTGACAGGGAATGAATTGGTGAGAAACTGCCGGCCTTTCACGCGCGCGAGTGGCCTGTTTCAAGGAGTAAAAAGATGGACCGCATTGAGAAATACGGATTGAAGATCGATGCAGGTCTGCATGGCTTTCTGGTCGACGAGGCGATGCCGGGCACCGGCGTCGACGCCGAGCGGTTTTTTTCCGCGCTGTCGGAGATCGTCCATGACCTCGCGCCGAAGAACCGCGCCTTGCTTGCCAAGCGCGACGATCTGCAGGCCAGGATCGATGCCTGGTATCGCGAAAATGGCGCGCCGAGCGACCTCGAAGCCTACCAGGGCTTTCTGAAGGAGATAGGTTATCTCCTGCCTGAGGGCCCCGAGTTTTCTGTTTCGACTGATAATGTCGATCCTGAAATCGCTACGATCGCCGGTCCGCAGCTCGTCGTTCCCGTCATGAATGCACGCTATGCCCTCAACGCCGCCAACGCACGCTGGGGTTCGCTCTATGACGCCCTCTACGGCACCGATGCCATTTCCGACGAAGGCGGTGCGGAAAAGGGACGCGGCTACAATCCCAAGCGCGGCACCAAGGTCATTGCCTGGGCGCGCGACTTCCTCAATGCAAGCGCGCCGCTGGAAAGCGGCAGCTGGGCGGATGTTGCGTCGCTGAAGATTGCTTCCGGCAGCCTTTCGGTTGCGCTTGCGGGCGGAGCGAAGACGACGCTTCGCAACTCCGAGCAGTTTGCCGGCTTTGCGGGTTCGCACGAAGCGCCGTCGCAGATCGTTCTCCGGCACAACAATCTGCATGCCGTCGTCGTTCTCGATGCGACGACTCCGATCGGCAAGGATGACCCGGCTCATATTTCCGACGTCATTCTCGAATCCGCGATCACCACCATCATGGACTGCGAAGATTCGGTTGCGGCGGTCGATGCCGAAGACAAGGTCGTCGTATACCGCAACTGGCTCGGCCTGATGAAGGGCGATCTCGAGGAGGAAGTCGCCAAGGGCGGCCGCAGCTTCATGCGCCGCCTCAACGCCGATCGCGTCTACACGGCGCCAAGTGGGGGCACGCTGACCTTGCCAGGCCGCTCGTTGATGCTGGTGCGCAACGTCGGTCACCTGATGACGAATCCGGCTATCCTTGATCGCGACGGAAACGAGGTGCCGGAAGGCATCATGGACGCGATGGCAACCGCGCTGATCGCTCTGCACGATATCGGCCAGGGCGGCCGCCGCATGAACTCCCGCGACGGCTCAATCTATGTCGTCAAGCCGAAGATGCATGGGCCGGAAGAAGTCGCTTTCGCCTGCGAGATCTTCTCGCGCGTCGAGGCGGCACTCGGCATGCCCGCCAACACCATGAAGATGGGCATCATGGACGAGGAGCGCCGCACGACGGTCAATCTCAAGGAGTGCATCCGCGCCGCGCGCGAACGCGTCGTCTTCATCAACACCGGTTTCCTCGATCGCACCGGCGACGAGATCCACACTTCGATGGAAGCCGGTCCGATGATCCGCAAGGGCGACATGAAACAGGCCGCCTGGATCGGCGCTTACGAAAACTGGAACGTCGACATCGGTCTCGAATGCGGGCTTTCCGGCCATGCGCAGATCGGCAAGGGCATGTGGGCCATGCCGGACCTGATGGCGGCGATGCTGGAGCAGAAGGTCGCCCACCCGAAGGCGGGTGCCAATACCGCCTGGGTGCCGTCGCCGACGGCTGCGACCCTGCACGCTACGCATTATCACCGGGTCAATGTCGCCGACGTTCAGGCCGGCTTGAAGAGCCGGGCACGGGCCAAGCTCAGCGATATACTGTCGGTTCCGGTCGCGACCCGTCCGAACTGGACGCCAGAGGAAATCCAGCGCGAGCTCGATAACAACGCGCAGGGCATTCTCGGCTACGTCGTGCGCTGGGTCGATCAGGGCGTCGGTTGCTCCAAGGTGCCCGACATCAACAATGTCGGCCTGATGGAGGATCGTGCCACTCTGCGCATCTCGGCGCAGCACATGGCGAACTGGTTGCATCACGGCGTCGTCACCGAGGCGCAGGTGGTCGAGACGATGGAGCGCATGGCCGCCGTCGTCGACGGCCAGAACGCCGATGATGCACAGTATGCAGCGATGGCCGGCAATTTTGACGGCTCGATTGCCTTCCAGGCAGCGCTCGAGCTGGTGCTCAAGGGCCGCGAGCAGCCGAACGGTTATACCGAACCGGTCCTGCATCGCCGTCGCCGCGAGTTGAAGGCCCGGCTGCGCCTGATCAAGGCGGCGCCGGGCTTCATCAACGCCGGAGACTTTCCAGGAAAACTGCGAAGCGGTTTTCCGTCCGGAAACGCGAAAAACCAAAGACATAGGGCGTTTCCGTGCCTCCGTTTGGGGCGGAAACGCTGTAGATCAGAACTCGGCCCAGCCTTCGGTGGACAAGGCCGCGTTGCCCTGCACCGCATACCCAGCCGATCGTACCGCAGGCGGTCGGTTTCCGATGTTCGCGTGCTGTTGGGGCGTGACGGCGCGGGGCGGCGTCCGCCGCGCCTCTGGCTTGGCCGCGGCACGGGTTTCCCCGGAAAGTTGGAACCTTCCGATCAGGGCGCGAAGGTTCGTGCCTTCCTGGGCAAGCGTCGCCGACGCGGCATTCGCCTCCTCGACCATGGCGGCGTTGCGCTGCGTCACCTGATCCATCTGGTTGACGGCGGTATTGACCTCGGCCAGCCCTACCGACTGTTCCCGGGCCGAGGTGGCGATGGCAGCCATATGCTCGTTGATGGTGATGACGTGCGCCTCGATGGTCTTGAGCGCCTCGCCGGTGTCGCGCACCAGCCGCACCCCGCTCTCGACTTCGGAGCTGGAGCTGCGAATCAGTTCCTTGATTTCCTTGGCTGCCTTTGCCGAACGCTGCGCCAGTTCGCGCACTTCCTGCGCCACGACCGCAAATCCCTTGCCGGCGTCGCCCGCCCGCGCTGCCTCGACGCCGGCGTTCAGCGCCAAAAGGTTGGTCTGAAAGGCGATCTCATCGATCACACCGATGATGCTGGAAATCTGACTGGATGATTCTTCGATCCGCCGCATCGCCTCGACGGCATTGGCCACGACGACGGCCGACTGCGTCGCGCTGGTCTTTGCTTCGCCTGCCACGTCGCGGGCTTCCTCCGTCCGGCGCGAGGAATTGCTGACATTGGCGGTGATCTGGTCGAGGGCCGCTGCCGTTTCCTCCAGGGATGCCGCCTGTTGCTCCGTGCGTTTCGACAGGTCGTCGGCGCTCTGGCTGATTTCGCGGGTGCCCATGCCGATATTGCCGGCGCTGTCAGCGACGGCGAGCATGGCATCGTTGAGCTGCGCGGCGGCCTTGTTGAGGTCGTGACGCAACTGCTCGAACTCTGCGGAGAAGGGTTCCTCCAGCCGCACGGCGAGATCGCCGTCGGCCAGCCGCTGCAAGCCGGTCGCAAGGCCTGACGTCGCCTGGATCAATTTCTGCTGCGCGGCCTCTTCGGCCTCGTCCTGCATCCGCGTGCGTTCCGCTTCGCCATTGCGGCGGCTTTCCTCGGCCTCGGCCTGCAGACGAAGGTTGGATCGGGCCGCTTCCCGGAACGACTGGATGGCGCGGGCCATCTCGGCGATTTCGTCCTTGCCGGTCACATTCGATCCGTCGTCTTCGAGATGGCCGTCGATCAGCTTGCGCATCGCCCCGATCTGCCTGGCGAGCGGACCGATGACGCCACGTGAAACCACCAGGTAGGTTCCAGCAGCCAGCGCGAGAACGAGCAGGATGATGCCGATGCTGACAGCTCGCACCGTTTCGAATTCGCGATGCTGTTCCTGAAAGACCTTGTCCGACAAGTGCACCTGAAGGTCGGAAATTTCCGAGATGGTCTCGGTCAAGGGATCGATGGTTTCGTAAAGCGAGGTGCGAACGAAGCTGTCGAGCGCCGCAGAATCACGCTCAGACAGGATTTTCGTCAGCGTTGCGATCGAGTCCATCGCGACCACCATCTGCTGCTTGGCGTTCTCGACAAGCTTCTGCTCCTCCGGTGTCATAGAGGTCGCGACATAGGCGTCCCAATTGGCGGTTATCACCTGCCGGGCGTCGTTGACCGAGGCAAGACCGGCCTCCATCGTCTCGTTTCCGTTGCGCACCTTGTGCGCCGCATCGACGATCGAGACGGCAAAAGCGTCCGATGTTGCCTTCAGATTTTTCAAGGGAACGATACGGTCGGCATAGACCGCATCCATCGTCGCGCTGTTTTCGGCAAGCGCATGCTGGCTGTAGACGGCAATGCCGATCGCGATGAGTGACAACAGTGCAATCGCACTCAGGAGCTTGGTCTTGATCAGCATGGCGGTCCCTTGGTTAGGTATCTCTCGGCCACACTTTTTAATTAATTAGATAATCCTTACTTAATAAGGCGCTGAATTTCAGGCCTTCTTGCGCGTTTTTTGAACAAATAATCGCAACGGAACCGGAAGCCAGCCACCCTGGTTTGAAGCACCGGAAGCGGGGCAACTCTGCGTAGCGACGTCGAGGAAATATCGTCGTGGACGTTCGGCCAACAAAAAAGCCGCCGAGGAATCCGGCGGCTTTCTGATTGCATGATCCTGGTCGCGTTTTACTGCTGAACGACCACGCGTGCGTTCTTGCCCGGACGAACGCGGGAGTAGAGATCGATGATGTCCTGGTTCATCAGACGGATGCAGCCCGACGAAGCGGCCGTGCCGATCGACGACCATTCCGGCGTGCCATGCAGGCGGAACAGCGTGTCCTTGCCCTGGTCGTTGAAGAGATAGAGTGCACGAGCGCCGAGCGGGTTCTTCAGGCCCGGGCCCATGCCTGCCTCGACATACTTGGCCACTTCCGGCTTCCGTTCCGCCATTTCCTTCGGCGGGTGCCACATCGGCCATTCCTGCTTCCAGGCGATATAGGCTTCGCCTTCCCATGCAAAGCCGGCCTTGCCGACGCCGATTCCGTAGCGAACGGCCTTGCCGCCGGGCAGCACGTAGTAGAGGAACCGGTTCGGGGTGTTGACGACGATGGTGCCGGGACGCTCGCTCGTCGAATAATCGACGATCTGGCGATGGAAGCGGCCATCGACCTTGTTGATCGGAACTGCAGGGAGCGCGTAACCGTGATCCTCAACTGCGCCATAATTGCCCGAAAAGATCTGATTCGAAGCGACCTGTTCCGCAACGGGAGCAGGCTCACCGCTTGCCGTCTCGGACTTGGTCGAAGTTGTCGAGCAGCCGGCTACGGCGAGTGTCGCCGCCAGGCTGCACAGGAGGAAGGCATTGCGGAAGCGCATAGGAGTCTCTTAAAATAAGAAGCGAAGAAAAACTGGGTCGGCCCGACCATCAGTGACAACGGTTATTTTCGATTAGTTGCTGCTATGCAAGGGATTGCGTGGCAACAAGGCGGCGGGAAAGTGTAAATTCCGTGACGCTGGCTTTTTTGCAACAAAAGCGGTGGCAGACGAGAGTCTAGACGAATGACAATTCTCTCTATCCATGACGACAACCCTCTCGTGGACGGTCGACAATCGAATCGCGCGCTCATGGTGCGCCGCGGGGTTCAGCGGCTTTTCACGGAATTGCGCCACGCGGTGCTGCCGGAATTGACGCTCGCCAGCGGCCGGCGTGCCGATCTCATCTCGCTGTCGGCGAAGGGCGAAATCTGGATCGTCGAGATCAAGACGTCGATCGAGGATTTCCGCGTCGATCGCAAATGGCCTGATTATCGGCAGCACTGCGACCGGCTGTTCTTCGCCACCCATGGTGACGTCCCGCTCGATATCTTTCCGGATGATTGTGGATTGCTGCTGTCGGATGGCTACGACGGACACATCATTCGCGAGGCACCGGAACACCGGCTTGCACCGGCAACCCGCAAGTCCGTGCTGCAGCTCTTTGCCCGCACCGCCGCACAACGGCTGATGCTGGCGGAGTGGGCTGCCGAGCGCAATGGCGAACTCGGCAACTCCATTCGCGATATCGTTTCCGGCTCCCGCGACGGGTCAGCCGAGGGTTGACTACTTCGGCGCGCGTTTTGCCAGGATCCGCTGCAGCGTTCGGCGATGCATGTTGAGCCGACGCGCCGTCTCCGACACGTTGCGCTCGCACATCTCATAGACGCGCTGGATATGCTCCCACCGCACCCGGTCGGCCGACATCGGGTTTTCCGGTGGTTCGACCCGTTCGCCCTGGCGCTGCACCAGTGCTGCGAAGATGTCGTCGGCGTCGGCAGGCTTGGCGAGGTAGTCGACCGCGCCGAGCTTCACCGCATTCACGGCCGTTGCAATATTGCCGTAGCCGGTAAGCATGATCATGCGGGTGTCGTCACGGCGGCTGCGGATCGCCTCGATTACGTCGAGGCCGCTGCCGTCGCCGAGCCTCAGATCGATGACGGCGTATTTCGGCGGGTTGCCCTTCGCCTTGGCGATGCCTTCGGCAACGGACTCGGCGATATCGACGGTAAAGCCGCGCGCTTCCATGGCGCGGGCGAGGCGTCGAAGGAACGGCGCGTCATCGTCGACGAGCAGCAGCGTTCTGTCCGGTCCGATCAGTTCGGCGTCCTGGGCGTGCGTGCTGGGCGAAGCTGTCGATTTTTCGGTCATTCTCGCAATCCTTGGGCGAAAAACGGGACGTTTTCACCGAGATTATAGGTTTTCTGTCATCCCGTTCAATAAACTGCCAAACGTCATTTCGCCAGTTTCGTGTCCATCAGCGCACGCGGCCATTCGACGCTGACCTTGGCGCCGGGGCGATCGGCGCCGCCGTTCTCGAAGCGTAGGCGCGCGCCGGACCGCTCGAGCAGGGTCTTGGCAATGAATAGGCCGAGCCCCAGGCCGCCGGCGCTGTCATCCTTCTGCCTGCGCGTGACATAGGGTTCGCCGATGCGCATCAGAATATCGGGGGCAAATCCATCGCCGTCATCGGCAATCGTCACCTTGACGTGGTCGGCGGTGTGCTCGACCGTCACGGTCACCTCCTGCTTGGCATAGTCGACCGCATTTTCCAGTAGATTGCCGAGCCCGTAGAGAATGCCCGCATTGCGGTTGCCGACCGGCTCCGATGCCTTGTCACCCTTTTCGACAAGATTGATGTGAATGCCGAACTCGCGGTGCGGCGCCATCACTTCCTCGACCAGCGAGGATAGCGGCAAGAGCCGCATATGCTCTTCGCTTTCGGAGGACAGCGTCGTCAGCCGCTTGAGAATGTCGCGGCATCGCTCGCTCTGGCTGCGCAGCAGATGCACGTCCTCGCCGAAGCGTGGGTCGTCACCGAGCTCACGCTCCATTTCCTTGGCAACGACACTGATCGTGGCAAGCGGCGTGCCGAGCTCGTGGGCAGCGGCCGCCGCCAGGCCGTCGAGCTGCGAAAGGTGTTTTTCACGCTGGAGCACGAGCTCGGTCGCCGTCAACGCCTCCGACAGTTCGCTCGCTTCGAGCGAGACGCGGTAGGTATAGAACGCGGCAAAGGCCGTCATCGACACGATCGCGAACCAGATGCCGGCCGTCAGCACCCGCGGCATCAAGAGAAGCGTGCCGGGATACCAGGGCAGCGGGAACGGCGAAAAGGCAAGGACGGTCACACCGATGACCGCAAGGCCGGCAAGAACGATGCTGTGCGGCTTCGGCTGCGAGGCCGAGGAAATGATGACCGGAACGCAAAGCAGCGGCGCAAACGGATTGGCAAGCCCGCCGGTGATGAAGAGCAGGCCGGTCAGCTGCGCGAGATCGAGCCCGAGCAAGGCAAACGCGGCCGGCGGTCGCAACCGGTGCGTCGGGGGGAAGCGCAGGGTGAGGTAGGTGTTGACCAGCGCCAATGTGGCAATCAGCACCAGGCACAAGAGCAAGGGCAGCGGAAACTGCAGCCACAGCGTTGTGATGATGACGGCGATCGATTGGCCGCCGACCGCAAGCCAGCGCAGGCGGATGAGCGTCTGCAGGCGCAGGCTTCTGTTCGAAGTCGGATCATTGTGTTCCAGTGCCACTGCCGTCATGCCTGCTCTTGTTCCTATGGCCCCCGTCAAGGGTATTGCCTCATGTACCACGCGGTTTTGCCCGTGTCGTCGGCGCGGCCTCCGCCGGGTTCTCCGGCCAGGGGTGCTTGGGATAACGCCCGCGCATGTCGGCCCGGACATCCCGCCACGACCCGGCCCAGAAACCCGGCAGGTCACGCGTGGTCTGGATCGGCTGCCGGCCGGGCGAAATCAGTTCGAGCAGCAGCGGCAGCCGGCCATCGCCGATAGCAGGGTGTTTTTTGAGCCCGAAGAGTTCCTGCACCCGGATGGAGAGAAGCGGTTCGTCGCCGTCATAGTGGATCGGATGCCGTTGTCCCGTCGGCGCCTCGAAATGCGTCGGTGCCAGTTTTGCCAGCTCCCGCTGCCGGTCGTGCGGGACCAGCGACAGCAATCCTTCGGAAAGCGCGCCGGCCTTGATGTCGGCGATAGCGGTGACGCCGTGTTGAAACGGAACGAACCAGTCCTCGAGCGTCGCAAGCAGGGCTGCGTCGGAAACGTCCGGCCAGGGTTCGCCGAGCGAGCGATGCAGGAAACCGATGCGATCGCGCAGTTGCATCGCCTCCTTGGAAAACGGCAGGACCGCCAGTCCAAGCTGGCGAACGCCATCGGCAAGCGCGCGTGCTGCGCTTTCGCCAGTCGGTCTTGGAAGCGGCGCCTCCTCGAAGATGATCGCACCCAGCCGGGTGACGCGGCGCGCGCGCACCTGGCGGCTCGCCCGGTCGAAGACGCTTTGCTCTTCCCGCACGATCGCTTCGGGCATATGCGCGTCGACGTCGGCGCGCGAAAGCTCGGCCGCCGCCAGCACGCGCTGGCCGCCGGCGCGGCCCGTGAGGTCGGCGATCACAAGCATGTTTGCCGCAGCGAGGCGCTCGGTCTCGGCGATCTCGGCCCCACGGCCGTTTGCCATCACGAACCGCCCACGGCCACCGCGCTGAAGCGCGATGCGGTCCGGGAAGGCGTGCATCAGCAAGGCGCCGGGCTGGACCGGTTCGCTCGACTTTCGCGCCCCTTTGAGTTCCGCCGCCATGCGGCGGGCAAGATTGCGCGAGGCTTCGGCGCGCTCGCCGCGCTCCTGGCGAAAGCGGCGCAGTCGGTCCTCCAGGTCGATGGCGTTGCCGCCAAGGCCTTGCTCCGTCAGCATGACCGCGAGCAGACAGGCCGCCTCGCCCTGGCCCTCCTCGGCCGCCGAAACCGCCATGGTCGCAAGGCGCGGCGGCAGGGCCAGATCACGGATCTTGCGTCCCCTTGGGGTCAGCGCGCCGAAACCATCGAGCGCGCCAAGCTCGCTCAGCAGCTTTCGCGCTTCCATCAGGGTCGTTTCCGGCGGTGGGTCGATGAAGGCAAGCGCTGCGGGATCGGTGACGCCCCAGTGCGCCATGTCGAGCAGCAGTCCGGAAAGATCGCTGGCCAGGATCTGCGGCGGCGTGAAGGCCGCAAGCGCTGCAGTCTGGCCGGCATGCCAGAGGCGGATGGCAATGCCCGGCTCCGTTCGCCCGGCTCGGCCGGCGCGCTGATCGGCCGACGCACGCGAGACGCGCACGGTTTCAAGCCGGGTGATGCCGGTCGACGCTTCGAAGACCGGCAGTCTCTGCAAGCCGCTGTCGATGACGATCCGCACGCCGTCGATGGTGATCGAGGTTTCGGCGATCGAGGTGGCAAGAACGATCTTGCGCGTGCCTTTCGGCGCCGGCCGGATCGCCGCATCCTGCTCCTTCTGCGTCAGGTTTCCGTAAAGCGGAACGACCGTCGTATCGGCTGTAAACCGGTCGGCAAGCCGTGCCGCCGTCCGGGTGATTTCGGCCTGTCCCGGCAGAAAGGCGAGGATCGATCCTTCTTCGCTGCGATGCGCCTCGACGATGGCGCGCACGACTGCGTCCTCGACGCTCTCGCCGCCGCGGTCCTGGTTGCGGATGTCGATGGGGAAACTACGCCCCTGGCTTTCGACGACGGTCGCGTCACCGAGCAGTTTTGAAACGCGCTCGACGTCGAGTGTTGCCGACATGACGATGATCCGGAGATCGTCGCGCAGCGCAGACTGGACGTCGAGCGCCAGTGCCAGGCCGAAATCGGCATCGAGTGAACGTTCGTGAAATTCGTCGAAGAGAACCGCGGAGACGCCCGCCAGCTCCGGATCGTCGAGGATCATGCGGGCAAAAACGCCTTCGGTCACTACTTCGATCCGGGTCTTGGCCGATATCCGGTTGTCGAGTCGCATGCGATAGCCGACGGTTTCGCCCACTTTCTCGCCGAGTAGCTCCGCCATGCGCCCGGCCGCTGCCCGGGCGGCGAGCCGCCGGGGTTCGAGCAGGACGATCTTGCCGCCGTCGAGCCACGGTTGCTCGAGCAGGAACAGCGGCACGAGCGTCGTCTTGCCGGCGCCGGGTGGCGCCGAAAGCACGACGGAGCGGGCCTTGTCGAGAGCTTCGGCGATCTCGGGCAGGACCTCGCGAACCGGCAAGGCGGGCAGGGTAAGCGTCACGATTGTCTCTCCGCTCCGATATGGATGAGCGCACCGCCGGCGCGTCCGCGTCCGCGCGGTCATGGGTCACGAGGATTGTCGGCAGGCCTGCGGACCGCGCCTTGGCAAAGACCAGCTCGCGCGTTTGCTGGCGCAAGGCCATGTCGAGTTTGGAAAAAGGCTCGTCGAGCAGCAGCAGGCGCGGCTCGGAGAGAAGCACGCGTTGGAGCGCGACACGCGCCTTCTGCCCGCCCGAAAGCGTCTCCGGGTCGCGGTCGAAGAACCCGCCAAGCCCGCCTTCATCGAGCGCGTTTTCTGCCATCCGACGCCTGACGTCTCGGTCCTTGAACGCCTCGGGTATGGCAAAGACGATGTTGCCGCCGACCGAAAGATGCGGGAACAGCAGCGGATCCTGGAAGAGAATGCCGGTGTGGCGCTGTTGCGGCCGCAGCGCGATCAGATCGTCCTGCCCGAGCAGAACTGCACCGCTGGCGGTAAAGGCAGGGTCGAGAAATCCGCCGATATAGGCGAGCAGCGTCGACTTGCCGGAGCCCGACGGACCCATGATCGTCAGGACGTCGCCGGGCATGACCGTCGCCGAAACGGAAAGCAGCAGCCGGTCGGCCAGCCGGATCGTCACATCGGACAAAGTCAGAGGCATCGTCTTGCCTGGCGTTCGCATTCATATCCTCATTGCCCGTCGGTGGCGGAATAGCAACTGCGGCACGAGCGATGCAATGAGAAAACCGAGAAACGGCAACAGTGCCTGAAGCAGCGCATAAACGCCGATGATGCGCCGATCTCCTCCCGACGAAAGCGCCACCGCCTCGGTGGTGATCGTCGTCACCCGTCCGGCGCCGATCAGCACGGTCGGCAGGTAGAGGCTGACGGAGACCGCAAAGCCGACGGCAAATGCCGTCAGGCAGGCGCGAAGCAGCATGGGCAGTCGAATGGTCATGAGGATCTTGAGTGGCGATTTACCCAGTCCCGATGCGACCTGTTCGTAGCGCCGGTCGAGCGCCCGCCAGGGCGGCGCTAGTGACAGAAGCACATAGGGCAGAACGAAGACCAGATGCACGGCGGCAACGGTGGCGATCGACGGCGAAAACCCCGCCATTGCTGCCAGGATCTGCAATCCAAACACGAAGGCGATCTCCGGGACCAGCAATGGCAGGAAGACGGGAAACCAGCGCTCGGCGGTGCCGTGAGCACTGCGCGATAGCAGGCCGATGGCGATCGCAAGTGCGAGGAGCGATGACAGCAGGGCGATGATGATAGTGTTGGCCAGAGGTCCGGCGAACCCTCCAAGGGCGCGTTGCCATGTTCTGAAGGTGAGGCTTGTCGGCAGACTATCAGGGAATGGCCACAGCCCTGCAATCGACCAGAGCGCCAGCAGGCCGAGCCCGGTAAAGATCAACGCCGCGGACAAGGTCGTGATCACGGCTGCGGTCCGGCGAAGAAGTCGGTCGTCACTCAGGCGTTTTCCCGAAGCGCTCAGGCGCCGGTGACAAAGACGACCGAGCCGTTCGACGCCGATCCAGACCACGATCGCGAACAGGCCGAGCGCTAGCTGCAGCACGGCGCCGGCCGAAGCGAGGAACCGGGCGCCGATGTCGTCGTCGGCCAGCCATTGGGCGATACGTACCGGCAATGTCGGCGGCAATCGGGGCCCAAGGATCATCGCGACGTCGATCACCGAGGTCGAGTAGACCAGCACCGCGAAGACAGGCAGGCGGATCTGCCGATAAAGCAGCGGCCAGAGCGCGATGATAAAGCCCGATACCCGGCCATAGCCGAGAGCTGACATCAAACGTCGCGCATTCGCCACGGGCAGCTGCGGCAGTGCCGCCAGCATTACCAGCAGCAGAAAGGGCATCTCCTTGGCAATAAGACCGGATATCATCGACAACCCGAGCGGATCGTTCGGCACGAGCCAGTCCGGCGGTCGGTCGAAGCCGGTGAGTTCGGGAGAGGCGAGCCGAATGAGAAAACCGGACGGCGCGATCAGGAAGGCGATCGCAAATGCCGATGCGGCGTGCGGAACGGCCAGCAGCGGTGAAAGCAGATGCTGGATGAAGGCGAAGGGTCGCGTTCCGGCGAAACCCGCGACAAAGGTGCAGACCACCATCAGGGTGACAAACGTGCTGATCAACCCTGCCGCCAGACTGATCAGAGCCGAGCGCAGGATATGCGGCTGGGCGACCAGCGCCTCGAAATGCCCGAGCGTGAGCTGCGTACCGCCGAGTGCGGGCAGGTAGCCGAAGGCCGGAAGCAGGGTGCCGGCGAGACCAGCCAAAACCGGCAGGCACAGCATGACCGCCACACCTGTGCCGATGCCCCGCTGCAGGGCGTCCCTCACAGGGATGTCCGTCGATGGCGCCGGCACTCGCCGTTAATTGGCGGCGCCATATCGGCGGATCCATTCGGTTTCGATCCGCGTCATCCAGTCGGGATGCGGTTCGGCAAGCGCCGGGCCGAGCTGATCGGGCGGCAATGTCGCCACCCCGAGATCGAGGGCTGCAAAGGCGGCACGGTCGGCATCCGGTAGTTTCACCATCGCCAGCACCGTCGGGTCACCCCAGTATTGGGCGTCCTGTTTGCGCAACTGCGCCTCGGGAGAGAGCAGGAAATCCGCAAGCAGCAGCGCGCCCGCACCAGCATTGGCGTTATAGGGAATGGCAACGAAATGGGTGTTGCCAAGCGTTCCGCCGGAAAAGACGAAGGAGCGGACGGTGTCCGGCAGCTCGCCATTGGCGATAGCCGCCGAAGCTTCGGCGGGATTGAAGGCGAAGATGATGTCGAGTTCCCCGTCGGCCAGCTTCTGCTTCATATCGGGGTAGTTCTGCGGATAGGCCTTTCCCTTGCGCCATAACAACGGCGTCAGCTGGTCGAGATAGGCAAAGAGCGGCGCCACATCCTGTTGAAACGTTGCCTCGTCCACGGGCTTCAGCAACTTGCTCCTGTTATCGATGAGCTCGATCAGCGCCTGCTTCAAGAACGAGGAGCCGGCGAAATCCGGCGGCTGCGGATAGGAGAAGCGTCCCGGATGGGCCTTTGCCCAGCCAAGCAGGTCTTTTGCCGATGTGGGCAGCTGCGCGGTTGGCGTGCGGGCCTTGTCATAGAAAAAGACCAGTTTGGCGCCGCCCCAAGGGCTTTCGAGCCCTTCCGTCGGTACGGTGAAGTCGGTGAGGATTGTCGGCTTCGTCTCGTGGTCGACATAGGCCCAGTTCGGAAGCCGGGTTGCCCAGCTGGGGCTGAAGAGCAGGCCCTGCCGCTTCATCGCGGCAAAGTTCTCGCCATTGATCCAGATGAGATCGACGGTGCCGGCAGCATCCTTGCCCGCCGATTTCTCCGCAAGCACGGTTGCGACCGCTTTGGCGGTGTCATCGAGTTTTACATGCACGACGTTGACGCCGTAGCGCGCCTTCATCTGTTCGCCCGCCCAGGCGATATAGGCATTGATATTGGCTGAACCGCCCCAGGCGTTGAAATAAACCGTCTCGCCCTTGGCCTCGGAAACGACCGAAGCCCAGTTGTCGATGTCGAAAGCGGCCGCCGGGCAGGCAAGGCTAAGTGTGGCGACGACCGCCGCTGCCCATCGTCTTACCCATCCGATCATGCTGCACTCCCCCGCATTCGTGTTTCGGCGCGAAGGTAAGCCAAGCGCCTGTGGCGTCAATGCGCGCCGATGGTGGCGACCGTCACGTTTCGGTGAAACGACGGCAGTCTCGATGAGCACGGTTTGCCGTGAAGATGGGCGTTTTCCGCCGGGTGGGCGGCCTTTTTGCGAAGCTCCTAAGGAGAGGTAAGCGTGAGCGACGGCGTTTCCCTGGCTCTTGGCAACGCTTTTCGACCGATTGGCGAATGATTCTGGTTCTGGTTTTGCTGGTTTGGTGATGCGGAGCGGGCTGTTGATAACTCTCGTTTGAATTTCGTGTGTATTTTCAGAGTGTTGTTCGATCTTGTCGATTTTTTGCGATTGAGTGTTGACACCTGGGCTGAGGCTCCTCTATAAGCCCGATCACTGAACGAGGGCGGCGGCGCTGCTGGCGACGATGTCCTTCGTTTTAAGGTTTCCTTGATTGGCGGATGCTGATTGGTCGGGACGCGAGTTTCGGCGGGAAGTTTTGACGGT